>NZ_CP014525.1:555257-870514 GCF_001611975.1 Haematospirillum jordaniae | reverse complement strand
CAACAAGAGCCAAGTTTACGGCTTCTGTCGGGTGGGCGTGCTCATGCAGTTCAACCTGGGACAGGGACATCAAGTCATCAATCAGTCGCTTCATGCGCAGGGCCTGCTGGTACATAATACCAAGAAACCGTTCCCGTGCATCAGAGTCATCGCGGGCCGGGCCATTCAAGGTTTCGAGGAACCCGATAACCCCCGTCAACGGCGTACGCAGCTCGTGACTGGCGTTGGCAACAAAATCAGCCCGCATTTTCTCGGCACGAACCAGAACGGTAACATCATGAAACAACAAGACAGCTTGGCGGTCCCCCTCCGGGGCAGGAACAGGTTCAATTTTCAGATCAAAGTATCGCTCGACCGGACCAGAAGGCACCACAAGGTTCAAGGAACGGGGAACACCCGATTGCAGAGTTCCAGCAACAGCCTCAAGGACCGGCGGATCACGCAGGACTGATGCCAGAGGGCGGTTGACAACATCCCGGGCAAACAAAGTTCCTGCAGCCGGACTGGCGGTCAGAACAATTTGGTCCTGACCAACCAGCATCAAGGGCTGTGGCATGTTGGTAATCAAGGAACCGTGCAGATTGGCCATGTGCTTGGATTGCTTCAGCCGTTGGCGTATCTCGCTCCTGAGCGTCGCAGCAGCCTGAACAATATCACGGCCAGTTTCAGAAAACCGGAGATCCGGCAGATGGTGGCTCCCCTCTCCCAGTCTATCATCACGCAAACAAGCCGCAACCGCAGCCAGATCAGCCAGAAAGGGCCGTACCAGAATTATCAGGCCAACCACGATGCAGAGCCAAGACAACAAGGCATCACCGACCGGCAGGCGGCCCAATGTCACAAGGCCAATCAGCACAGCCACCGGGGGAACACTACCAATCAAGGCAACACGCACACAACGGGACAACGAAACAGACCTGTGAGCTTCGGGCATGGTCAATCCTTGATCCGAGGCAGACTGTAAATGCGAAACAGCGACGGTGCCTGCCAGAATACGGGATCCAACAGAATGATCCGGATCGGATTGTCCGGAAAAGAGAAATTTTGGTGACACTTTCGGCTCAACGGCGCAGAGAATCGTGAACCGCCAGAACCGCCATCGTCACCAGATCAGAGACATTGGCGTCCAAGTGCACAATCTGTACTGGCGCATCCAAACCAATCATCATCGGACCGATGACCGTCGCTCCCCCCATTTTGTCCATCAGCTTGTAGGCAACGTTGGCCGAATGCTGGCCGGGCATGACCAGAATATTGGCCGGCCCTGACAGACGACAAAACGGATAGACCTTCATCAGCTCGCTGTCTAGGGCCACATTGGCACCAAGGTCGCCATCATACTCAAAGTCGACATCCCGTGCATCCAGAAGACGGACCGCATCACGAACACGGGACGTATCCGGCCCCATCGGGCTGCCGAACGTGGAATAGCTGACGAGGGCCACCCTTGGCTCATGCCCCATCTGCCGCACCCGAGCCGCTGCGCCGACGGCAATGTCGGCCAGTTCCTCCGCCGAAGGCGTTTCGTGAATGGTGGTATCAGCAATAAACACCGTCCGGCCACGCGACAGCATGATTGTCATCCCGAAGATACGGGACCCAGGCTTGGGATCCACAACCTTCAAAAGCCCCTTGAGAACACTGCCATGGGTACGGGTCAGGCCGGTCACCATGGCATCAGCATCCCCTAGGCAGACCATGCAGGCCCCGAACACGTTGCGGTCCTGATTGACCAGACGCAGGCAGTCACGCCACAACAGCCCGCGCCGCTGCATCCGACTGTACACATGGTCCGCGTAATAATGGTTCCGCTCCGACAGGGCAGCATTATGGATTTCTACCCCTTCCAGCGCATCGGCATCCAGTCCAAGGCTGCTAACTGTGGCGGCAATACGCTCCTTGCGGCCAACCAGAACCGGATACCCATAACCGGCATTCCGGAATGCCAGAGCCGCACGGATTGCTTTTTCTTCCTCACCTTCGGCAAAGACAACCCGGCACGAGCGAGCGGCTACTTCGGCAAAAATCGCCTGCATAGACCCGACCATCGGGTTGAGACGTGCGGCAAGGGCACTCCGGTATGCGTCCATATCCTCGATCGGACGACGGGCAACGCCACTATCCATGGCTGCCTTTGCCACCACGGGGGGAATTGTCGAGACAAGCCGGGGATCAAACGGGACCGGGATCAGATACTCCGGCCCAAACTGAAGCCTTCGACCGGAATAGGCTGCGGCCACCTCATCGGGAACGTCCTCGCGCGCCATGGCGGCCAAAGCCTTGGCGCAGGCAATCTTCATCTCCTCGTTGATGGTACGGGCCCGCACATCTAGGGCACCGCGGAAGATATAAGGAAAGCCGAGCACATTGTTGATCTGGTTCGGGTAATCTGATCGCCCGGTTGCAACAATTGCATCGGTCCGCACTGCATAAACCTCTTCCGGTGTGACCTCCGGATCCGGGTTGGCCATCGCGAAAACAATCGGGCGTGCCGCCATGGATTCCAGCATGGCCGGCGTGACGACCCCCTTGACCGATACCCCTAGGAAGACGTCTGCCCCCTCCATGGCCTCGGCCAGCGTGCGGGCAGGCGTCTGGATGGCATGGGCGGATTTCCACTGGTTCATGCCTTCGGTCCGCCCCACGTACACAACACCTTTGGTATCACACAGGGTGACATGCTCGTGACGCACGCCGATGGCCTTCATCAGTTCGACACAGGCAATACCGGCAGCACCGGCCCCATTGACAACAATCCGTACCTCGTTCAATTGGCGACCGGTCAACTTGCAGGCATTGATCAGCCCGGCCGCCGCAATGATTGCGGTGCCATGCTGGTCGTCATGAAAAACCGGGATATCCATGATCTCGCGCAGTTGCTGCTCGATGATGAAACACTCCGGAGCCTTGATATCCTCAAGATTGATGCCGCCAAAACTGGGGCCCAAGAAACGAACACAGTTGATAAACTCGTTCACATCATGCGTATCGACCTCAAGATCGATGGAATCCACATCGGCAAATTTCTTGAACAGAACTGCCTTGCCTTCCATCACCGGCTTCCCGGCCAGAGCACCGATATCACCCAGCCCAAGAACAGCGGTACCATTGGAAATAACGGCAACCAGATTGCCCTTAGTCGTATAGTCGTAAGCCAGCGACGGATCCCGGGCAATCTCGCGGCAGGGCGCAGCAACGCCTGGACTGTAGGCCAAGGACAAGTCGCGCTGGGTGGTCAACGGCTTGGTTGGAACAATCTCGATCTTGCCCGGACGGCCCGATGCATGCATGGCTAGGGCATCCTGCTCCAGCGTCGCCCGGAATGACTTGTCGCCTTTTTCCCCCATGACCCCCGTCCTACCCCTTGTTCCTGCCCACCTAATCCACGGCAGGCACCTGCTCATGAACAGCAAGGGCACGGGCCCCGTGTTCCATCAAAACCAGCCGCGCCTTTTCCTCGTCCCCCGGATCGGTCAGCAAAACCCACAGCAAAAGCTCGCCATTGGCTACAGCACAGGCATAATCGTCTGCATCGGGAAGGGCGTCATATTCCTCAAATGCTTCCTTGAGAGCTGCCAGACCGGCACCCGCCGCCGCCAGAATACCAACCAAGGCCACACCCGGACTTCCCGCCAGGGCAATCAGCGCGCCTGCAACAACAGGGACTTCGTAACGGGTTTCAGCCAACAGCGGCAGAAGCCGGTCCTGCCAGGACCGTTGATCCCGCCCCATGGCCCCGACAGCATCGTGCCCGGCAAGAACAGAGAGATCCGTGCGCACAAATCCGACCTTCAGCAACGCACGAATGCATGTCTCCAGCGCATCAGGCGTTGGCAGGATGCCAACCAGCTCGCGTACAGGAGTGACCGTGTCCGATGGGCGCGAAACCAAGACCAATGATCCTTGCTGAACAGAACGGGGCAAAGGACAACACAGCCATAGTGCCCGCCAGCCGACAGGATGCCCAGCGTATTTTACAACGGCGATACGGCGTACACAGAGTTTCCACGTCACGGACTTTGTATGCACATCGTGCAGTCCGGCACTGGCAAGGCATCGGGAATACCGTTATGGTCACCGGCAGTTTTCCCGCCAAACACAGTTTCCAAGGTTGTTCCGTGACCGACGCCGATCTTTTGCCCCCCTGCTCCCTCTCCGGAACCACACCTGCCGATACAACGGCTGCATCCATACCGGAAACAACGACTCCGATGATGCGGCAGTACCTGTCGATCAAGGCCGAACACGAAGACTGCCTGCTGTTCTACAGAATGGGCGATTTCTACGAACTGTTCTTCCGTGATGCCGAACAGGCCGCCGAGGCGCTGGACATTGCCCTGACCGCACGCGGTCAGCATATGGGACAGCCGATCCCGATGTGCGGGGTGCCAGTCCACAGCCACGAGGCCTATCTGGCCAAGCTGATCCGCAAGGGCTTCCGGGTGGCGGTCTGTGAACAGACTGAAGATCCGGCCGAGGCCCGCAAGCGCGGGGCAAAAAGCTTGGTCCGGCGCGAGGCTGTACGCATCATCACCCCCGGCACCCTGACCGAGGACGCCCTGCTTGATGCCCGCAGCCACAACTATCTGGCGGCCATCGCCGAAAGTGGTGGCTGTCTGGGCCTGGCCTGGGTCGATGTCTCCACCGGTGATTTCCAGACCCAGCCAGTCGGGCCGGGAACACTGGGCATGGCACTGGCCCGCCTGTCTCCGGGGGAAATTCTGGTCCCCGACCGTCTGAGCACACGCGAGGATACAGCACCCGTCCTTGCAGAATGGCGCAATATCCTGTCGCCCCTTCCCGGCTCCCGCTTTGACAGCGCCAATGGACAAAAGCGTCTGGAAGCCCTGTTCGGGCTGCGCGGGCTGGACGGACTGGGCAGCTTCAGTCGCGGCGAGATTGCTGCGGCCGGGGCCCTTGTGGACTATATCGAACTAACCCAGAAAGGCCGTCTGCCGCGCCTCTCGCCACTCCGGCGCCTAGCCGAGAACGCAGTGATGGGGATTGACGCGGCAACCCGTCGCAATCTGGAACTGACCCAGACCATGGGCGGGGAAAAGCGGGGAAGCCTTCTGGCCACGATTGACAGAACGGTTACCGGCCCCGGCGCAAGGCTTCTGGTCTCGTGGCTGTCCGCCCCCCTGACAGACATCCGTGCCATCAATGACCGTCTTGATGCCGTCGAAACCATCACCGGGCACGACACCCTGCGCACCACCCTGCGTGAGGCCCTGCGCCGCTGTCCGGATGTAGAGCGCGCCCTGTCCCGCCTGTCCCTTGGCCGGGGTGGGCCACGCGATCTGGCCAATATTCGCGATGCCCTGGCCCAGATTCCGGGCATCCGGGTTCTGTTGCGCAGTCAGGTATCACCCCCACAAGGCAGCCTTCTAGAGACCCTGTGCATCAACTTGGGAACACATGATACCCTGGCTGACACCCTGAACCGGGCGTTGGGCGCCGATCTGCCGCTCCTAGTCCGTGACGGTGGCTTTATTGCCCCGGGTTGGAATCCTGTCCTAGACGAACTGAGGGGGCTGCGCGATGAAAGCCGACGCCTGATTGCCGCCCTGCAAAACACCTATGTCCGTTCCACCGGAATTGACAGTCTGAAGATCAAGCATAACAACGTGCTCGGCTACTTTATCGAGGTACCCGCCAAGCGAGCCGAAGCAATGATGGACCGCGAGGGGCCGTTCATCCACCGCCAGACCATGTCCAATGCCGTCCGCTTTACCACGGTAGAGCTTTCGGACTTGGAAGACCGGATCCGTGGTGCCGGCGAAAAAGCTTTGGCCATGGAATGTGACCTGTTCCGGACCCTGGCCGAAGAAACTCTCGCCCGGGCCACCGCGATTGCCGCAGCCGGGGCGGCCCTGGCAATGCTGGACGTCGTATCCGGCCTGGGAGAACTGGCTGTTGAACGTCGCTACACACGCCCCGTGATGCTGGATGATACCAGCCTTGATATTCAGGGCGGGCGCCATCCGGTCGTGGAAACGGCACTGGAGAAGGCCGGAGAGTCTTCTTTTGTGGCAAACAACTGCTGCCTTTCGGACGGGCAGCGCCTGTGGCTGATTACCGGCCCGAACATGGCAGGCAAGTCAACCTTCCTGCGCCAGAACGCACTGATTGTCCTTCTGGCACAAACCGGCAGCTTTGTTCCCGCCTCACACGCCCGGATCGGCGTGGTGGACCGTCTCTTCAGCCGGGTGGGGGCAGCCGATGACCTTGCACGCGGACGCTCTACCTTCATGGTTGAAATGGTGGAAACGGCTGCCATCCTGAACCAGGCCACGCCACACTCCTTGGTTATCCTGGATGAAATCGGGCGCGGAACCGCGACCTTCGATGGCCTGTCCATCGCCTGGGCCACTGTCGAAAACCTGCACGATATCAACCGGTGCCGTGCCCTGTTTGCCACCCACTATCATGAACTGACCACCTTGACCAAACGGCTTGACCAACTGTCCTGCCATTCGATGAAGGTCCGGGAATGGAAGGGGTCTATCGTCTTCCTGCACGAGATTGCACAAGGCGCCGCCGATCGCTCCTATGGCATTCACGTTGCCCGTCTGGCCGGACTGCCCACATCCGTGATCCAGAGGGCCGGAGAGGTTCTGGATATTCTGGAGAAAACAAATCAGGGTGGATTGGCCGCAGGCCTGACCGATGACCTGCCCCTGTTCTCTGCAGCCCGACGCCAAGAACGGTATCCAGAGCCAGAACCGGACCCCGCACCGGTTCCGATATCACCGGCCCTGAGTGCCCTGGAGACACTTAACCCGGATGATCTGACCCCGCGTCAGGCCCTGGAGGAACTCTATCGCCTGCGAGGCCTTCTGGCACAAGCCTGAGCCCCATCACCACAGCATCTTCACGGCTGCCGTCCTCAAGGAGATAATACCCTGAACGGCAGCCAATGGTTTCGTAGCACAGGGCTTGGTAAAGGGTCCGGGCTGCGGCATTGCTCTCTGCCACCTCCAGAAAGACCTTTTGCGCGCCACGCGTACCCGCTTCGACATGGCAAGCCTTCAAAAGGGTGATGGCAATGCCACGGCGGCGATAGTCCGGATCAACAGCAAGGGTCAGAACCTCGGCCTCCCCAGCCATGGCACGGAACAAGGCAAAACCCACCGGCTGCTCTCCCGCTACAGCCAGACGACCAAAAACAATCCCGCCCTCCAGCATCTGTCGAAAATCTACGGCCAGCCAAGGGCGGGCGAACGCGCGGGCATGCACAGCGGCAAGGACATCAGCATGGACCGGCGTCAGGGGAAGCAGGGAAATGACCTCATTCATCATGGAGCCGGAGCACCCGGACGAAGCTGCCCACCATTGGCCGGTATGGCGGCATCAGGCGGACGGACATACAGCGCGGAGGGAACATCGTCCCCGTCCTGCAGCACCGCCCCAGCCGCCAAAGCCGCCACAACAGCCGGATCGGGCCAAGGGATATCAGGTCCTGCAAGCAAAGTTCCGGCCTGCACCAGGGGATCAACAAGCCCTGAGGCATCCCCGCACACCAGCGGGACAGAAGCCACACCCGCCCGCTGCATAAAAACCCCAAGATCGGAAGCCGCCACAACCTCAGGCCCGGCAAGGGACACTAGGTCAGAAGCCCGGAACAGCTCGGCATACATATCCCCGCGGCGGGTATCGATGGCAACAAGAATAGAACCAGCCGTCGCCCGTACCGCATCCGGAAGGGATGCAGCCCAAGCACGGGTTGCTGTGACCCCGGCTACCGGAACACCCGTCGCAAGACGCAAAGCCCGCGCTGTCGCCAGCCCGACACGCAGGCCGGTAAAAGACCCCGGCCCGACCGTAACCCCGATACGGTCCAGACTATCCCAGTCAAGGCCGACTTCGTCCCGCAGACGGGCCAGCAGCGGAACCAGAGCTTCGGCATGACCATGCATCATCGGCATACTGTCCCCGGCCAAGACACGCCCGTCTTCCCACAGGCAGGCCGAACATGCGGCAACGGAAGTATCAAGGGCAAGAATACGCATGGTGCGGCATCATCCGTGTTTGAAAGGCCATGTCATCAAGAAGCGGCCAACGCTCGGGGGAAGAAAGATTGTAATGCCACCACTCCGTCTCCAGGTGCTCGAACCCGACCAGACGCATAAGGCCAAGCAAGGTCAGCCTGTTACGCTGGACCGTGGCAGGCAGAGTTGTAACCCCATGGTGGGAGTCCGGGGTGAAATCATCAAACGGGGTCCCCATGTCCAGCGCCACCCCGGTCGCGGCATCAAGCAGGGTCAGGTCCACCGCTACCCCGCGACTGTGGGTGGAGCCAACGGCCGGGTCGGCCACAAATTCAGGGTTCGGGAAAAAATTCCACAGGATTTTCTGGGCTTCCGTCGGACGGAACGCATCAAAGACACAAAGCCGCAGCCCCTGTCCCATGGCTAGGGCAGCCGCACGGTCCAAGGCCTGCGCGGCCTCTGGCACAAGGAAACAGGCCGCCCGCGCATAAACAGGTGCACCGGTAAAATTATTGCCCGTGGCATAAGCGATATCCAGCACAAGGCCGGAACCTGATGAGATTTCGACAAGCATAGCCGGACCATGTCTCTTGAAAAAGCTGCCAAGCCCGCTACCATACGTCCGTTTTACGGGTTACGGAAGCACAGAAACAGGCCCACATGTTCTGAAGGATTGCCCACAGCCCACTTTGGCCCTATGGTCGCGCCCAAAGGATTCACTTCGACGACGGCCATGACCGACCTAAGCCATATTCGCAATTTCTCCATCATTGCGCACATCGACCACGGCAAATCCACCCTTGCCGATCGCCTGATCCAACTTTGCGGCGGACTGACCGACCGCGAAATGAAGGAGCAGGTTCTTGATTCCATGGATATCGAGCGTGAGCGCGGCATCACCATCAAGGCCCAAACCGTCCGCCTGACCTACAAGGCCAAGGACGGGCAGACCTATGAGCTGAACCTGATGGATACCCCGGGCCACGTGGACTTCGCCTACGAAGTCAGCCGGTCCCTTGCGGCCTGCGAAGGGTCGCTGCTGGTTGTCGATGCCTCGCAGGGGGTGGAGGCACAGACACTGGCCAATGTCTATCAGGCCATTGATGCCAACCACGAAATTGTGCCCGTTCTGAACAAGATTGACCTGCCGGCGGCAGAGCCGGAACGGGTGCGCACCCAGATCGAGGATGTGATCGGGATCCCTGCCGACGATGCCGTGGAAATCTCAGCCAAGACAGGCCTGAATATTCCAGCCGTTCTGGAAGCGGTTGTAACCCGCCTGCCCGCCCCGCAAGGGAATGCGGATACCTTGTTGCAGGCTCTTCTGGTCGATAGCTGGTACGATCCGTATCTCGGGGTTGTCATTCTTGTACGCATCAAGGAAGGACGCCTGAAAAAAGGCATGAAAATCCGCATGATGCAAACTGGTGCCGCCTATCAGGTGGACCGCTGCGGTGTCTTCACCCCCAAGATGACTGAACTGCCGGAACTGAGCGCCGGACAGGTTGGGTTTATCATGGCCGGAATCAAGACGGTGGCCGACACACAGGTCGGTGACACCATCACCGATGATGCCAAACCGGCTACATCTCCCCTGCCTGGATTCAAGCCATCCATTCCGGTGGTATGGTGCGGCCTGTTCCCGGTAGACAGCTCCCAGTACGAACACCTGCGCGACAGTCTTTCAAAGTTGAGGCTGAATGATTCCAGCTTTGACTATCAGCCAGAAAACTCAGCGGCACTTGGGTTCGGATTCCGCTGTGGTTTCCTTGGCCTTCTGCACATGGAAATCATTCAGGAGCGCCTGGACCGCGAATTTGATCTGGACCTGATTACCACGGCACCATCCGTCGTGTACCGGATGCACCTGACAGACGGATCGCTGAAAGAACTCCACAATCCGGCCGACTTTCCGGATCCGGTCAAGATTGACCGGGTAGAGGAACCATGGGTCAAGGCAACGATCATGGTTCCGGATGACTATCTGGGATCCGTCCTCAGCCTGTGCAGCGAACGCCGGGGCGTGCAGCTGGATCTGACCTACGTCGGGAACCGGGCCATGGCCGTTTATCGCCTGCCCCTGAACGAAATTGTCTTTGACTTCTATGACCGGCTGAAATCCATTTCCAAGGGATACGCCAGCTTCGATTACGAAGTGGACGAGTATATCGAGGGCGACCTGGTCAAGGTCGGCATTCTGGTCAACAACGAACCGGTAGATGCCCTGGCCTTCATGGCACACCGCAGTCAGGCTGAATACCGTGGGCGGCAAATCTGTGAACGCCTGAAAGACCTGATTCCCAAGCACTTGTTCAAGATCCCGATCCAGGCCGCCATCGGCGGACGGGTGATTGCCCGTGAAACCATCAGTGCCATGCGCAAGGATGTGACGGCCAAGTGCTATGGCGGCGATATCAGCCGCAAGAAAAAGCTGCTGGAAAAGCAGAAGGAAGGCAAGAAGCGGATGCGCCAGTTCGGCAAGGTGGAAATTCCGCAGAATGCCTTTATCGAGGCTCTGCGGATGGGCGAACAAAAATAGGAACATCCGGGCACGTACATCTGCAGGGACGTGCCCAGCTGATGGAGGATCCGGAGATACCGGCAGGAACCATGACGGCGCTACGCAAGAAAAAGCTGTTTATACGCACCTATGGGTGCCAGATGAATGTCTACGACTCGGCCCGTATGACCGATGTTCTGGCGCCCCTTGGCTATGAACCGACGGAAGACCAAACCCAGGCAGACATGGTGGTTCTGAACACCTGCCACATCCGCGAGAAGGCATCGGAAAAGGTTTTCTCCGAACTTGGGCGGCTGCGTGAACAGCAGGAAGAAAACCGGGAACAGGGACGCGATCTGATCATTGCCGTTGCCGGCTGTGTCGCCCAGGCCGAAGGCCAAGTGATCATGGACCGTTCGCCGTGGGTAGACATTGTACTGGGACCACAAACCTACCACCGTCTGCCGGAAATGGTCGCCCGGGCTGAACGGGCCGCCGCACAGGATGACCGCCGATACACCACAAACGAGCGGCGGCTCCGGGGCTTTGGTATCCTCGACACTGAATTTCCGGCCGAGCCAAAGTTCGACCACTTGCCAATGCCTACGGCGCAGGGTCCCTCGGCCTTTTTGTCCGTACAGGAAGGCTGTGACAAGTTTTGTACGTTCTGTGTCGTTCCCTACACCCGTGGTGCCGAGTATTCGCGCCCCGCATCCGATATCTTGGCGGAAGCCCGCAAGCTGGTCTCTGATGGTGCGCGGGAGCTGACGCTGCTGGGACAAAACGTCAACGCCTACCATGGCAATGCCGCACAGGGCACAGGCACGTGGGGGCTGGGGCGGTTGATCCGTGCACTGGCCGATATCAATGGTCTAGACAGGATCCGCTATACCACCAGCCATCCGAGAGACCTTGATGATGAGCTGATTACCGCTCACGCCGATATTCCCCAGCTGATGCCCTTCCTGCATCTGCCGGTTCAGTCCGGGTCGGACAAAATCCTGCGGGCCATGAATCGGGGCCATACAGGGGCAGAATACCGGGCCAAGGTTGATCGCCTGCGAACAGCGGTGCCTGATCTGGTCCTGTCCTCGGACTTTATTGTCGGCTTCCCGCATGAAAGCGATGCCGACTTTGCCGATACCATGGCCCTAGTACGCGATGTCGGCTTTATCCAGGCCTATTCGTTCAAATACTCCCCCCGCCCCGGCACCCCGGCCTCTGCCATGGAATCCCAGGTACCCGAACCTGTGAAGAGCGAGCGCCTGGCCATTCTTCAGGAAGAGTTGATGCGCCAGCAGAATGCCTTCAACCAATCTTGTATTGGCAAAACAATGGCTGTCCTTCTGGATCGTCCGGGGCGTCAGCCCGGGCAATTGGTCGGACGCAGCCCGTTCATGCAGCCCGTTCATGTTCCGGCTGAAGCCGGGACTGTCGGCGATATTGTGCACGCGCGAATAACTTCGTGCAGCGCAACAAGCATGGCCGCCATTCCTGTCGGGAAAACCGGTCACGATCCCTTGACGACAGATCGCACCTGTCCGGTATAGAATTGGCAATGCACGGTTCGTTTCCCAAGACAGGGCATCCCCGTACAGGGTCCGGAAAACAAAGGAGGTTCCCGATTCGCATCAGCCTGACTTTTGCCGAGAACACCCTGCTGCCACTGGTGTACGGAGCGCATAACGTCAATCTTGAGCGTCTGGAAGGAAACTTGGGCGTGTCTGTGTCTCCCGTGGGCAACACCTTGACGCTGGAGGGACCGGACAAGGCTGTTGTATCAGCCCGTGCTGTTCTGGAATCGCTGTACGAAGAGGCCCGTCGTGGCCACTCGATCGGCTTTGCCGAAGTGGATGCTGCCGTACGTATGCTGCCGGTTGATCCCGCTGCTGTCATTGGTGCCGAGGGCGTGGAAGACCTGACCATCCGTACCCGCAAGCGCCCGATCGTTCCACGTAGCCCCAATCAGGCGGAATACGTCCGCCTCATGCACCGCCACGAGATGGTCTTCGGGCTGGGGCCTGCCGGTACAGGCAAAACATACATGGCCGTTGCCATGGCGGTTGCCATGAAAATACAGGGACGGGTCAATCGTATCGTCCTGTCCCGCCCGGCAGTGGAAGCCGGGGAACGGCTGGGGTTCCTGCCCGGTGACATGCGGGAAAAAGTCGATCCCTATCTGCGACCCCTGTACGATGCCCTGCACGACATGCTGCCCGGGGAACAAATTGCGAAAGCAATGGAAAGCCGGGAGATCGAGGTCGCACCGCTGGCCTTCATGCGGGGACGCACATTGTCTGATGCCTTCGTCATCCTGGACGAAGCCCAGAACACCACACCAACCCAAATGAAAATGTTCCTGACCCGCTTGGGTGAGAACTCACGCATGGTCATTACCGGTGACCTGAGCCAGATTGACCTGCCCCGCGGAACACAATCGGGCCTGAAGGAAGCCTGCGATATCCTGAACGGCGTTCCGGGAATCGGGTTCCTGCGTTTTGACAGGAACGATGTCCTGCGCCACGAGCTGGTCAGCCGTATTGTGCATGCCTACGAACGCCGGGACCAAGAAAGCAACAGCAATGATACAGCCGGAAACTGAAACCATGACCCCGGCCCGGGACATAGGCAGCACCGATGTCACGATACACCTTGACCTACAGGACCCGCGCTGGAATGACCTTGTCCCGGAGCTGGCCGGATGTGTGGATCGCAGCATCAGGGCAACCTTAGAAGGAAGCGGAGAAACCGGGACGTTCGAGGTGTCTGTCGTCCTTGCAGATGACAGGATCATACAGGCCCTGAATCGTGATTACCGTGGCCAGGACAAGGCAACAAACGTGCTGTCATTCGCCGTACGTGACACCGGAATGCCCGTTCCGCCCGACATGCCCGAACCCCTAGGTGATATAATTCTTGCGTTTGAGACCACAGCCCGCGAGGCTGAAGAGCAGAACAAAACCACGGAAGACCATTTCTGCCATCTTCTTGTCCACGGCATGCTGCATCTTCTGGGGTATGACCATATACAGGATGACGAAGCAGAAGAAATGGAAAGCTTGGAGACAGAGATCCTGACCGGCCTTGGCCTGCAGGACCCGTGGAGAGATGGACCAACAGGCCCAGTAGACGAAAGATGAACGACGATTCTTCCAGTAGAAAGCCCCGTGAGAACGGGGCAGATGAAGCCGGCTCCCTGATCCGCCTGTTAAGGCGGCTCCTTCCCGGTGCCAAGCGCAAGGACGAGGCCGTAAGAGAAGCTCTCGAGGAGCTGATCGAAGATGATGATGCCGATTCCATCAACGGTCATGAACGCCTCCTCCTTGGAAATATTCTGCACCTGCGCGATGTCACAGCCTATGACATCATGGTGCCCAGGGCTGATATTACCGCCATCGAAGTGGATACCCCCCTGCGGGAGGTCGCAGACCTTGCCGGGCGATGGGGACATTCCCGCATTCCGGTATACAGGGAAACACTCGATGATGTTGTCGGCATGATCCATATCAAGGATATCCTGCCTGTGGTTGCGCGTGGGCAGGAGCCCGAGCTACGTCACTTGGTCCGCAAGGTTATGTGCATATCGCCGGCAACACGGGTTCTGGACCTTCTGGTGGACATGCGCCTGAAGCGGACCCACATGGCAATGGTGGTTGATGAATACGGCGGAATCGACGGTCTGGTGACAATCGAGGATCTGGTGGAGCAGATTGTCGGCGAGATCGAGGATGAGCACGACAACGGCAGTGAACCGGAAATGATGCTGGCCGGGGACGGGAGTCTGACCGCCGATGCCCGTGTCACGCTTGAAATGTTCGAGGAACGCTTCGGCCATCTGTTTTCTGAAGATGACAGGGAAGATACCGATACCTTGGGAGGGCTTGTCTTCCGTCTGGCCGGGCGCATTCCGCTGCGCGGGGAACTGATTGCCCACGAAAGTGGTCTGGAATTCGAAGTTCTCGATGCAGACCCGCGCCGTATTCGTCGCCTGCGAATTCGGAATCTGCCCGCCCCGATCCCTGCGGAAGAGGCATGATCACTCTTGGCACCTGAATCTTTCCGGGAACATCTTGCCAGAATAGCCCTCTACCCAGCTCGTCTTTCCGTAATGCGGCAGCTGGTGCTTGTTTTTGCGGCAGGCCTTGCGTCGGCCCTGGCCTTGCCACCTGTTTTCTTTCTTCCGGTTCTGTTTGTCTCGTTCCCGGTCCTGATACAGGTTCTGGAGCATGCACATAGCCGCAGACATGCCTTTCTCATGGGATGGAGTTTTGGCTTCGGGCATTTCTGCGCCGGGCTTTACTGGATCTCCCATGCCCTGCTTCTGGATCCGGTACGGTTTGGCTGGATGGTCCCCCTTGCTGTTGGCGGCCTCTCCGCACTTATGGCAACCTACATAGGCGCAGCAACAGCCCTCGTCCATGCCCTGCGCCTGAAAGGGCTGTCCTGCATTCTGGGTCTGGCATCCCTGTGGACTGTCATGGAGCTTCTGCGCGGCTGGCTGCTGACGGGTTTCCCTTGGAATCCTCTGGGCAGTGTGTGGACTGACACTCTCCCCGTCCTGCAAACTGCGGCTTGGATTGGCATCACCGGCCTTTCACTGGTCACCGTTGTCATGGCCTCGCTGCCTGTCATGCTGCTCTATCCCGGTGGCCGATACGCCATGAGTATCGTGGGGATCCTTTTTGCCGTTATGGTCGGGGCCGGAACGGCACGCATACCGGAAGAACCCGGACCATCCGTTTCCGGGGTCCGGCTGCGCCTTGTTCAACCCGCCATACCACAAACCCTAAAATGGCAGGAGGAAACGCGCATGGCAAACCTTGGGCAGTACATGACGCTGTCCATGGCACCGCCAGCGCCAGATGATCCGGCACCAACACACGTTATCTGGGGCGAAACAGCCCTCCCGTGGGCTATAGATGGCGTAACCGATGCTGAACTCCGGTCAGCCCTGTCTGCCGTCCCGAAACAAGCCGCACACCACGGGGCCCACGCGCCACTTCTTGTGACTGGCGCCATACGGCGAACACCCCCGGGACAGAAACCTGCCCGGATCTGGAATTCCATGATTGCCGTTGATGCCAGCGGATCCCTGCAAGAACACTTTGACAAGGCTCACCTGGTTCCATTCGGAGAATATGTGCCGCTGCGTTCCATCCTGCCAATCGACAAGGTTACCCCGGGACACATGGACTATTCTGCCGGGGCAGGACCACGAACTCTGTCCCTGCCAGGTCTGCCACCCGTATCACCCTTGATCTGCTACGAGATCATCTTCCCCGGCGCGGTTACAGAACAGGACAAGCGGCCGGAGTGGATTCTCAATCTGACGAATGATGGGTGGTACGGCGTATCCACAGGACCCTATCAGCACTTGGCAACAGCCATTGGACGGGCCGTGGAAGAAGGACTTCCCGTCATTCGGGCTGCCAATACCGGAATATCGGCTGTTATTGATCCGTGGGGTCGGATCGTCAAATCCTTGGGCCTTGAGACAGCCGGCTTTGTGGACAGTAACCTTCCTCATGCCCTGCCAGAAACCGTTTATGGGCGCTGGCACCACAGGATTCCCTTGTGGATCGCAACTCTCTTACTGTTTGCAGCACTTGCCCTGCGCACACGTTTCAGTGACCAACACATCTCTCCCTGAGCACAGCCCAAAGCCGAAAACAGCACCGTAGGCCGAGATCGCCTTCAGGGCATCACGTTGCCAACAGGCTGAAATGACAGCTATTGTGACGTATACAAGTGATTGACGCGGCAAGACACGCAACCTATACCAGCAAAATGGTGACAAACTTTCTACGGTCGATCCTGCGGAATGACAGTCCTTGAATTGCCTTGCCGCTATCAACCCGGAAAATGCATGGCCCCAGAGTACACGGTCAAGAAAGCAAAACATAAT
This sequence comes from Haematospirillum jordaniae, assembly GCF_001611975.1. Taxonomy (GTDB): domain Bacteria; phylum Pseudomonadota; class Alphaproteobacteria; order Rhodospirillales; family Rhodospirillaceae; genus Haematospirillum; species Haematospirillum jordaniae. The sequence continues at coordinate 854,118 of NZ_CP014525.1, read as the reverse complement.
GCAAAGACACGTACATGATCCGGTCGGGATCCGGATCCTGGGGCCACTGTCACCAGACATCAGTGAGAGACACAAAAGAGTATACATCATGCACACTTCCAACAAATCATTGCGGGCTGCCCGGGGGCGTATGCCGTCCGGCCAACCCAACCCGGTTGACGTTCACGTGGGTGCCCGCGTCCGTTTTTGCCGGACCATGCTTGGCATGAGTCAGAGTACTCTGGCTGAAGAGCTTGGGCTGACATTCCAGCAGGTCCAGAAATACGAACGCGGCGCCAACCGCATCAGTGCATCGCGCCTGTGGGATTTAAGCAGGGTTCTGGGGGTACCGGTCAGCCACTTTTTCGAGGACATGGCCAATGATACGGCCTGTCAGTCCCCACGCTACGTCAATACAATCAAGAAAACAGAGGAAGACAGGCCATATCCTGAAGAGAACGCATCACCGGCCCCTATGCAGAGCCGGGAAACGCTTGAACTGGTCCGCGCCTACAGCCGTATCAATGAAGCACCTGTACGGCGGCGTATTTACGAACTGACACGAACCCTGTCTGCCCTGTCAAACTCTACTCTGCTGTCGGAAGAGGCAGATAACATAGCAACAGACGATGGCTGAGCTGGGTACAACCTGAATACAAGGGAAACCCGCACAAGGCACGTGTGTTAACACAGGTTGCTTGCATATCAGGCGCCTTTCCGATACTTCCTGCCCAACAGGAATGATCTGGCCATAAGGTGCCGGATTGCCGGACCGTGCTTGTGCGGTCACCCTTTTGCGAGCTGTTCCATCAGGAATGGGGTGCAGTAGGGAGTATGTGGTGTAACCCCTTGAGTGGAGTAAGGCCCGTGGCCCGGAACGAATATCTTTTCACCAGTGAGTCCGTGTCTGAAGGACATCCGGACAAGGTTTGCGACCGTATTTCGGACAGCATTGTCGATTTGTTTCTGACCTCGGATCCCTATGCGCGGGTTGCCGTGGAAACCCTTGCCACCACGAATTTCGTTGTCCTAGCCGGGGAAGTGCGCGGACCCGATCACCTGACCCATGAGCATTTCCGTAAAGCCGCCCGCGAAGCCATAAAAGATATTGGCTACGAGCAGCATGGCTTCCACTGGAAGGATTGCGAGATTATTTCGCACATCCACAGCCAGTCTTCCGACATTGCCCAGGGCGTGGATGCTGCGGGCAACAAGGATGAAGGCGCAGGCGACCAAGGAATCATGTTCGGCTATGCCTGCACCGAAACGCCGGAACTTATGCCCGCTCCGATCCAGTTCTCTCACCGGATCCTGAAGTCCCTGGCCGAAGAACGCCATGGCGGCAATACCCTTCTGGGCCCCGATTCAAAATCGCAGGTTACGCTACGGTATGTTGACGGAAAGCCCGTTGGCGCCACATCCGTTGTCGTATCGACCCAGCACCACTTCAATGCGTCTTCCGAAGAAATCCGCGAGCTGGTCCGTCGCCATGTCGTATCGGTCCTGCCGGATGGCTGGATGTGCCCAGAAAGCGAGTTCTATGTCAACCCGACCGGACGTTTTGTCATCGGTGGTCCCGACGGGGACTGCGGTCTGACCGGTCGCAAGATTATCGTTGATACCTACGGCGGGGCTGCACCCCACGGCGGCGGGGCCTTCTCGGGCAAAGACCCGACAAAAGTGGATCGCTCGGCAGCCTATGCCACACGCTATCTGGCAAAGAACGTTGTTGCTGCCGGATTGGCGGAAAAGTGCCTGATCCAGGTTTCCTATGCCATCGGCGTGTCAAAGCCCTTGTCCCTTTACGTCAACACCTTTGGAACAGCCAAGGTTGACGAGGCAAAGATTGCCAAGGTCCTGCCGGACATGATGAATCTGAGCCCGCGCGGAATCCGCGAGCATCTGGGCCTGAACCGTCCGATCTACGCCCGGACTGCGGCCTATGGCCACTTTGGTCGGACACCGGAAGCTGATGGTGGCTTCTCGTGGGAAAAAACCGATCTCGCCGATGCCCTGAAGGCTGAGTTCGGCGCCTGAGAATCCAGATTTGATGCAGAAAAGCGTTACCATTATGCACCCCGGGGACACCGAGAACAAAAAGCACATGCGTGATTGCAAGCGCCGTCGCTTTTATGGTCGCCGTCATGGCAAAACTCTGCGCTCTGTCCAACGGGGGCTGATGGACACGCTTTTCCCGGAGCTGGAAATCACCCGGCCCGGAACAGGGGAGCAGACAACCCTGCAAACCCTGTTCCGGCATCCGGTCAAGGAGGTCTGGCTTGAAATCGGGTTTGGGGGCGGCGAGCACCTTGCTGCCCAAGCTGAGTCCAGACAGGATGTCGGGTTCATCGGGGCCGAGCCATTTGTGAACGGAATCGGCAAGCTTCTGTCGCATATCCAGTCCCGTAATCTGGGCAACATCAGGATTTATGGTGATGACGTCCGCCCATGGCTGGAGACTCTACCGGATGCCTGCCTAGACCGCGTCTTTCTTCTGTTCCCTGATCCTTGGCCCAAAACCCGGCACCGAGAGCGGCGCTTCATCAACCCGTGGAACTTGGATCTCCTCGCCCGGGTTATGAAGGACAACGCTGTTTTGCGGGTTGCATCCGATGATCCAACCTACGTACGACACACCCTTGCCGTAGCCCCGGCTCATCCCCTGTTCCGCTGGAGTCCAGAAAGACCAGCAGATTGGCGTGTCCGCTGGGCTGATGCCGTGGAGAGTCGTTACGAAGCCAAGGCGCACCGTGAAGGGCGCGTGCCTCACTACTTTACATTCCACCGTACCCCAAGGGGATAGCCCCGGCACAGCCTGTCTTGGTACTGCCCGCACTCTCCCCCCTGTTGCAGGACAACTGTATGGGGTATAACCCCGGAATGACTGACGCTGCACTCCCATCCCTGACCCTGTCCGACGAGGCATCCACCGTACGTCTGGGCCATGCTTTGGCCGCTATTCTCCGTCCCGGCGATGTCCTAGCTCTGGAAGGCGATCTCGGTGCCGGGAAAACAGCGCTCAGCAGGGCCCTGATCCGGGCTGCCCTCGACTCCCCGGATGAAGACGTTCCAAGCCCTACCTTTACCCTTCTTCAGGTTTATGATGCCCCACAGGCAAGCTATTGGCACTTTGACCTGTACCGGCTGGAGCAAGCCGACGATGCCCTAGAGCTGGGGATAGAAGATGCGTTTGCGGGAGGAATCAGTGTGATTGAATGGCCCGACAAGCTTGGCCACTGGCTTCCACGGCATGCGCTGCATCTTGCCCTGTCTATTGGCGACGGTGGACAACGCCACGCACACTTCTCGGGTCCGGTAGCGTGGGCCCCTCGCCTAGCAGGGTTGAGCACATGACACATCAGGTTCTTATCCCCCGCCGTCCCGATCCGAACCGCCTTGCGGCCATGCATGCATTCCGCAAGGCCCACGGATGGGGGAATGCTACATGTTCCCTTCTGGCAGGGGATGCCTCGTTCAGAACGTACTATCGCCTTCGGGACACGGGAACCGGGGAAACGTGTGTATTGATGGACGCCCCGCCCCCCACGGAGGATGTACGTCCGTTTGTCAGGATCGGGCGTCACTTGGCTAGCCTGGGATTATCAACCCCGTCCATACGGGCTGAAGATGCCGAGCAAGGCTTCCTGCTGCTGGAAGATTTCGGCGATGATCTCTATGCCCGTCTGCTGGGCTCCGGCTCGCGGGAAAGCAACTTGTATTCCCTGGCAATGGATGTGCAAACCGCTCTGCACCAGGCACCGGCACCGGATTTCCTGCCCACCTACGATGATGCGTTCCTGTTGACAGAGGTTGGATATCTGCCCGATTGGTTCTGCCTGCATTGTGCAACACCCGTTCCAGACGATGCACGGGCCGAATATGATGCCCTGTGGAACTCATTGTTTTCCATAGCCCGTGCCGTACCTGAACGCATTGTCCTGCGTGACTACCATGCCGAAAATCTGATGCTGCTCCCCGGCCGACAAGGCCTGAAAGCGTGCGGACTTCTGGATTTCCAGGGAGCCGTGCGTGGCCCCCTGACCTATGACCTGATGAGCTTGATGGAAGATGCCCGGCGCGATATCGACCCGGGTCTGGTTCAGTCCATGCAGGACTACTATCTGGACTGCAATCCCGGTCTGGACCGGGAAGCTTTCCAGGCATCGTGGTCTGTCATGGCCGCCCAGCGCCATGCAAAGGTGATCGGGCTGTTTGTCCGACTGTGGAAACGGGATGGAAAGCCTGTCTACCTGCCACACCTGCCACGGGTCTGGCGCTTGATGGAACAAGCCTGCCAACACCCGCTGCTTGGCCCCCTGAACGCATGGCTGAATCGCCATGTTCCCCATGAGACAAGGCAAAGGATACCGGCATGAGCATTCTTCCCCGCATGGCTATGGTTTTGGCAGCTGGCACAGGCACACGAATGCGTCCACTGACCAATCATACCCCGAAGCCATTGATCCGTGTCTTGGGCAAAACGATGCTGGACCGCACACTGGACCACTTGGCAGATACTGGTGTTGCCGGAGCTGTTGTCAACATCCACCACCACCCGGACCAGATGAGGGCACACCTAGCCACCCGCACAGGGGCGCCAGATATCTTTCTGTCTGACGAAAGCAATCAGCTTCTGGACAGTGGTGGTGGGGTACGCAATGCCCTCCCCCTCTTGGGGAATACCCCGTTCCTGATCCTGAATGCCGACATTGTCTGGTTGAATGGGAGCGAGGCAACGCTGCCCCGTCTGGCCCGGTACTGGGATCCGGCCCGGATGGATGCCCTGCTTCTGCTGCAAAACAAGCCTCAGGCCATCGGATACGAAGGGCGAGGTGATTTCTTTCGCAACGAACATGGTGTCCTGCGCCGTATTCAGGACCATGAAATCGAAGCACCATTGGTCTACACCGGCATCATGATGATAGGTCCCGCTGCTTTCATGGACACGCCATCCGGCCCGTTCTCGCTGAACATGGTGTTTGACAAGCTGCTGGCAACAAACCGCCTGCACGGTCTTGTTCATGATGGCCCTTGGTTCCATGTCGGAACACCCGAAGCCATTGGAAGAACGGAACAGATCCTGCAACACCTGGAACACCCTGCCACGGCAACGACGGACAATGCCGCAGCGGTCGTGCGCTGACCGCGACCCCCCATGCACCAGGATACCGGCGTGACCCTGCGGGGACCCCTTCTCAATATCCCCGCACGGTTTCCGTTCGCAGATACCTTGGCCCGCGGGTTGCTGGAGGAAACGGGCAGTGACCCGATGCAGCTGGCCACCTACACCCTCCTACTTCCCACACGCAGAGCTGTGCGGACCCTGCGTGAAGCCTTTCTGCGCCAGTCGAACGGAAAAGCCCTTCTTCTCCCCCGCCTGCTGCCAGTTGCCGACCCGGATGAGATCACACTGTTGCCCCTGTTGTCCGATACGTCCGCAACAGATGACAGCACAATGGACATCCGCCCCCCCATTTCTCCCCTGCATCGCCAGCTGCTGCTGACACGTTTGATCCTGGCGGCACCGGCAACCGGTCAAGCCTGCACTCCGGACCGGGCTGCCCTCTTGGCGTCCGAACTGGCACAGCTCCTTGACCAGGTCCAAACCGAGGGGCTGGGCTTTGATGCCTTGGAAAAGCTGGTGCCAGAGGACTACGCCCAACACTGGCAAATTACGCTCGATTTCCTGAGCATTCTGACACGGCATTGGCCCGTCATCCTAGACAGCATGGGCTGCCTAGACCCTGCGGAACATCGGAATCGCCTTTTGTTGGCCCGGGCCCACACCTGGCAGACAACACCACCGTCCGGTCCTGTTCTTGCCGCAGGCATTACCGGGTCCATACCGGCCGTGGCCAGCCTCCTTGCCACCATAGCTACCCTGCCACAGGGACGCGTTGTTCTTCCCGGACTGGACCGCAACCTGGATGCAGACAGCTGGGAAGCCATCGACGAAAGCCATCCTCAATATGCACTCAAGCGCTTGCTGGACCGACTTGGGAAGAACCGTGATGCTGTGCATAACTGGCCCTGCGTAGAGAGCATACGCACCGCACACCCCGACCGGGAGCGCCTGTGCAGCGAACTGATGCGCCCGGCCTCGACAACCCACACATGGCGCCACATCAAACCTCTGGCAGAAGAAGCCATAAAAGGCATAACCCGCCTTGACTGCCCATCCCCACGGGAAGAGGCGCTGGCGATCGCCCTGTTGATGCGCCATACCCTGTCGATACCAGAACGTACCTGTGCCCTGGTGACGCCGGACAGGGACCTTGCCCGACGTGTAGCAGCAGATCTGACCCGCTGGGGCATTACGGTTGATGATTCAGCGGGTCGCCCCCTGACCGTCACCCCCCCCGGGGCGTTCCTCCGGCTGGGAGCCGACATGGTCGCCCAGCGCTTTGCCCCTGTTCCGCTGCTCGCCCTTCTGAAGCACCCGCTGTGCAGTGCCGGACTGGATGCCGCCGTGTTCCGGGATAGCGTCAGGCGTCTGGAGCTGACCGTGCTGCGGGGTGTCCGGCCAGCTCCGGGGATTGCGGGCCTCCGGGCTGCGGCCTTAGCATCCGGGGCAATGGATGAAAGCCTGTCCACTCTCCTGGATGCACTGGAGCGCTGCTGCGCGGATTTTACAGCCTTGATGGCCGAACAGAATGTTCCCCTGCATATCTTGCTGGAATCGCACATGCGGATGGCCGAAGCCCTGGCCACAACACCGGACAGACCTGGCCCCCTATGGCTGTGGGATGCCGATGCCGGTATGGCCGCCGCATCCTTTGCCGCCGATCTGGCAGAGCACGCTGCTGTACTGGGACAGATCCGCCCGCAAGCCTACCCGGGCCTGTTGGATGCCCTGATGCGCGGCCGTACCGTACGCACCCGTTTTGGCAGTCACCCCCGCCTGGATATTCTCGGCCCCATGGAAGCCCGCCTGCATCAGGCGGATGTCATGATTGTGGGAAGCCTGAATGAAGATGTCTGGCCCCCCCGCCCCGGTGCCGATCCGTGGATGAGCCGTCCAATGCGGACAGCGTTCGGGCTTCCCCTGCCAGAGCAGAAGGTAGGGCATACCGCACATGACCTGGTAACGGTGCTTGGCTCCCCCCATGTCGTCCTGACCCGCTCCCTGAAGGCAGAGGGCACACCGACCGTTCCCTCACGCTGGCTCTTGCGTCTTGAAACAGTCCTGTCTGCTGTCGGCCTTGCCCTTCCGGAACCGGAGCATCCGTGGCTGAAATGGGCCGAGCTGTTTGACCGCCCTGAACAGATGATACCCGTACGGCGCCCGGCCCCCCGCCCTCCGGTCGAATCAAGACCACGTGCCCTGTCCGCAACCCGGATCGAAACGTGGATGCGCGACCCCTATGCCATCTATGCCCGCCATATTCTGGGGCTGCGCCCCCTTGATCCTCTGGATGCCCAGCCCGGCCCGGCTGATTACGGAACTTTGGTGCACAGGGCACTGGAAGATTTCATAAAGCGCTTCCCACACATTCTGCCTGCTGATCCGGAAGCCGAACTGCTGGCCAGTGGGCAGAAGGTTTTTGCCGATACCATCGCCCGGCCATCCGTCCAAGCCTTCTGGTGGCCACGGTTTGAACGGCTGGCACACTGGTTTGCCATCCAGGAGCAAGGGCGGCGGACTATGATACGGGAAACATTCGTGGAGATATCCGGAAGCTTGGATCTGGGCGACTTCGTTCTGACCGCCAAGGCTGACCGGATTGACCTGTTGGAAGATGGCAGCCTTGTCATCGTGGATTACAAAACCGGGGCCCCACCCTCTGCACGTGAAGTAGCAGCCGGCTTTTCCCCCCAACTGCCACTGGAGGCCTTGATTGCACATCACGGCGGTTTCCCCGGCATTCCTGCCGGACGGACGATCTCATCCCTCTTGTATTGGCACCTGAAGGGATCTGCCAACGGAGGAGAGGAACGAAACGCCTGTGGCCATGGGATGTCACCGGATACCCTAGCCAAACAAGCTCTGGAAGGGTTGAGAGGGTTGATCGATGCCTTCTCCCACCCCGGTACGCCTTACGAGGCACGCCCCCACCCCGGAAAGGCACCGGCCTGGTCAGACTGGCTGCACCTGGCGCGGGTCAGGGAGTGGGCTGCTGCCGGCGATACCGATGGAGATGGGGCATGAAAACCATGGGGATCCGTGCCGGCGAGGCCCAGAAAAAAGCAGCCAACCCGGCTGTCTCGGCATGGGTGGGGGCAAACGCCGGAACCGGAAAGACAAAGGTGCTGACGGACCGGGTCCTGAACCTGATGCTGTCAGGCAGTGCACCGGAGCGTATTCTGTGCTTAACCTTCACCCGGGCAGCCGCTGCGGAAATGTCCACACGTCTGGCCCGAACCCTTTCTGAATGGGCCATTGCAACAGACGAGCATCTCGAACACGCCCTGACAGCCCTTCTAGGAAATGCACCGGATCATAAAACCTGCAACACGGCGCGACGTCTGTTTGCCCGCATGCTGGATGTGCCGGGGGGCATGAAAATCCAGACGATCCATGCCTTCTGCCAGGCGCTTCTGCGGCGCTTTCCCTTGGAGGCAGGGATCGCACCCCACTTTGCAGTCATGGAAGACCGTGATGCCGCCACACTGATGCTTGAAGCCCGCGAGCATATTCTTCTGGCGGCACGACAGGACGAAACATCTGACCTGCACTGCGCTCTGGCTCTTGTGACCAGCCATGTCCACGAAGATGCCTTCAATGCCCTGATGGCCGATATCGCAACCCATCGGGGGCGGCTGTCACGGCTTCTGGCACAGGGGATGGAGCCCGTGTCTTTCCGTCTTGCCCAGCGCCTGGGCCTGGATATCAACGATACGCCGGACCTCATTCTGAGGCAGGCCGCCCAGGATGACCACGTACCTGTTGCGCAGCTGAAGAACCTTGCCATAGCCCTAGCCCGGGGGGGAAAGACTGACCTTGAGGCAGCAGAGCGCATAACCGATTGGCTTGCGGCTGACACCCCGAAACGTTGCGCAACGTGGCCGGACTATGGCCGTGCCTTCCTGACGGCGGATGGAGAACCACGGTCACGGTCCCGTTTCCCCTCAAAAGCCGTGCGGGAGAACAACCCGGACATCCTAGAAACACTGGATGCCGAAACAGAGCGGATTGTCCGCACCAACACCCGCCTGAAAGCCGCCGTCACGTTCAGGGCGACTCTGGCCTTGCTGACACTGGCCCGGTCCATGACCGCAGAGTACCAGATCCGCAAGGAGCGGGCGGGGAAGATGGACTTTGATGACCTGATTCTCACGACACGCCGGCTTCTACAGCACACCGATACGGCCGCCTGGGTTCTCTACAAACTTGACGGCGGCCTGGACCATGTCCTGATCGATGAAGCACAAGACACCAACCCAGACCAATGGGCTGTCATCAAGGCTCTGGTATCTGACTTCTTCGACGGACACGGGCGGGATCGCCCACAGGGAACACGCACCCTTTTCGCGGTGGGGGACCGCAAGCAGTCCATCTACTCTTTCCAGGGGGCGGACCCGGATGAGTTCGACCGCAGCCGCGCCCTTTTTGCCCACATGGTCCCGCAATCTGGTTATCCGTTCGAGGATATAACCTTGGATGTTTCCTTCCGGTCCACAGCAGCCATTCTTCAGGCTGTTGACGCTGTCTTCCGGCAAGGCCACGCGGTCGATGGTGTTGCCGCTACCGGGGAACCGGTCAGCCACCATCCGTTCCGGACCGGACAGGGGGGATTGGTGGAAATCTGGCCACCTGTCCCTGCAACAGCCCTGGAAGAACCTCCCCCATGGAAACCGCCCGTCGAACGCATCCAGGGCGAGAGCGCACCATCCCGGTTGGCCCGGTTGCTGGCACGGCGTATCCAGCGGATGACCAATGGCAGCGACAGACTGGAGAGCCAGGGACGACCGGTTCGCCCCGGTGATATCCTGGTTCTGGTACGGCGGCGCAGCGGCTTTGTTGATGATCTGGTCCGTTGCCTGAAAGATCTGGATGTCCCGGTGGCGGGCGTCGACCGAATGGTCCTGAGCGAACAGATGGCGGTCATGGACCTGATCGCACTGGGATACAGCCTGCTGTTACCCGAAGATGACCTGACCCTGGCCTGTGTACTGAAAGGCCCCATTCTGGGCCTGACAGAAGAGCAGTTGTTCACGGTTTCCCACGGGCGCCAACGCGGTGTCAGCCTGTGGCGATCCCTGCGCGAACACCGTGACCAGGATCCGGCCTTTGCCTCGGCCTGGGCAACCCTGCGTGGATTGATGGAGAAAGCGGACTTTCTGCCGCCTTTCGAACTGTTCAGCCACATTCTGGGGCCGTTGGGCGGTCGCAGCAGACTTTTGGCCCGGTTGGGACCCGACGCCGCCGACCCGATCGACGAATTTCTGAACCTTGCCCTGACCTATGACCGCGGCCACCCTCCTAACCTGCAAGCCTTCCTGCACTGGCTGGAAACCGGCTCCCAGGATATCCGCCGCGACCTAGAGGAAAATGACAACAATGGCCTGGGTGCGGTACGCATCATGACCGTACACGGCTCCAAAGGCTTACAGGCCCCCGTTGTTTTTCTGCCGGATACCCGTCAAGTACCGACCCGGGTACCGGCTCTTCTGTGGGACGAGTCAGGCAACGACGAACACCCTGCCATGTTCTGGCCACCATCCGCAGCCTTCCGCGAGCCTGTGACCGAGGCCCTGGTTACAGCAGAACGAACAACCGCAGCCCGGGAATACCGTCGCCTGCTTTACGTGGCCATGACACGGGCTGAGGACAGGCTTTACATCTGCGGCTGGGACACCCGTCGGGAATCCCCCGAAGACAGTTGGTACAACCTGATACAAGGTGCCCTAGCCCCGCTGGCCGAAACAGTCCGGGACCCGTTCCTGGAAGCGGATGGAACCCTTGAGACACCAACCGTGCTGCGATTGTCCTGCCCACAGGATGTTCCCCCGCGAACACAGGAACACAGGGCCGATGCCCCGGCCACGGTTTCTGCTGTTCCGTCCCTGCTGCGTATCCTGCCTGCTGCAGAGCCGATTCCCTCACGCCCCCTGATGCCATCCCGGCCACCGGTCGCTGATCCACCGGCCACCTCTCCCCTCCTGCATAGAGCACAAGACGAGAACCGCCGGCAGCGGGGCAAGATCATTCATACCCTCCTGCAATATCTGCCGGAACGAAAACAGATTGTCAGGGAACACGCGGCCAGAGCCTTCCTGTCCCGTCCGATCTGGGGGCTGGATCCAGCTGAGCAGGATATCATCCTGCAAAAGGTTATGAGCGTCCTGAACACACCCACTTTTTCACACCTCTTTGGCCTAGGGTCCCTGGCCGAGGTTCCTGTTTCGGGTGTCATCGGGAAAACCAGTATATCCGGTGTGATTGACCGCCTTCTGGTCGAGCACGATACGGTGACAGCGGTAGATTTCAAATCCGGCCATCATCCGCCACAACATATTCATGACGTACCGGAGGCCTATCTGTTCCAGATGGCTGCCTACCGGGCTGTCCTGCGCAGGATCTGGCCAGAGCGTGACATACAGTGCGCGCTGTTGTGGACAGAAGATCTGTCGCTTATGACCCTGCCCTGCGATCTCCTAGATGCAGCCCTGCCAACCGACCCTCAAATGAACCAAACAACTTGATTGCCGGGCACGAACAGTTCACTCTGTCGCCCCCGTTTTCCCGCATGTCACCAGGACAGGCTTGTTTATGACCGAAACCATACACCATACAGATGCCCTGATCGTAGGAGCCGGACCTGTTGGTCTGTTCACCGTCTTCCAGTGCGGTATGGTCCGCATTCGCTGTCATGTTGTGGACGTTCTGGATACCGTGGGCGGGCAGTGTACAGCGCTGTACCCGGAAAAGCCTATCTATGACATCCCGGGTTTCCCGTCTGTCATGGCCGGGGATCTTGTTGATCACCTGCAACAGCAGGCCGCACCCTTCAATCCTGTCTTTCATCTAGGGCAACAAGTCACCGGCTTGATCCGTGGGGAAAACGGACGCTGGTTGGCGACCACAAGCAAAGGGACACGGATCAGTGCTGCCGTGGTGATTATAGCCGCCGGGGCCGGGGCCTTTGGCCCTAATCGCCCGCCCTTGGAAGGGATTGAGCAGTACGAGGGGCATTCCGTTTTCTACTTCGTAGCCAAGCGGGAATACTTCCGGAACAAGCGCGTGGTTATTGCCGGCGGGGGAGATTCTGCCGTGGACTGGGCTATCTCGCTGTCAGAGATTGCCGCCCGTGTCCACGTTGTCCACAGACGGCCCAAATTCCGCTGCGCCCCGGAAAGCGCCGCCCGGCTGCAAGCTTTGGCAGATGCTGGAACCATTGATCTGGTTGTGCCCTGCCAACTTGCAGCGTTGCATGGAGAGAACGGCGTCCTCCACCGTGTTGATGTTGTTGATATGGATGGACAAACACGAAGCCTTGAAGCTGATGCGTTGCTGCCGTTCTTTGGTCTGGCGACCGAGCTGGGCCCGATTGCTCAGTGGGGCTTGGGCATGGACCGCAATACAGTTCGTATTGATCCGACCACAGCGGCAACAAATATCGAGGGAATTTTTGCCGTTGGCGACGTCTGCAGTTATCCGCACAAGCTGAAGCTGATCCTGACCGGATTTGCCGAGGCCGCACAAGCCGCGCATGCAGCCTATCCGCTGGTCTTCCCCGGTGAGGCACTGCACTTCCAGCACTCCACATCCGGCGGGATCCCCGCACTGGCAGGAAGCTGAGGGCGGTCAGTTCAGCTGCAACTCCGCATCAACACCACGCCATTCTCCCGGGGTAATGAGCTCGCAGCCGGCAACCCGGACAGAATGGAGGCGCCCCTCGATCTCCCGCTCCCAGAAATGAAGGAAACGGTGGAGTTCGGGGTAGCGGGGTGCAACATCGTAGAACTGCCAGACAAACTCCTGCAGGACAGAGGGATGGTCTGGCAGGTGATACAAAATGAACGCTGTGGTCAGCCGGTAGTCCTGAAGCTGAAGACGCAGGGACATGAAGAACCTCCCGTACTGTGGGAAGACACACATGCGGCCCGCGCTGCCGCAGAATTCATTGTTCCGGATAGAACGGCAAAGTCAATGGCCTGATCTGTCAGCACTCAGCCAGCTTGGCTGCCAAAAGACAGACGGCAAGGACTAGCCAAGATAGAAAAGACTGAGCAGTGCCGCCACACCGGACAGGAACAAAAGCCCGCCGGCACACAGGTTAAGCCGCATCAGCCATACAGGACTGAAGCGGTGACGGACGGCCCCGGCCAGCGCCGAAAGCGTAAACCACCACAAGGTAGATCCTGCAAAAACCCCGGCCACAAGGGTAAAGGCCCGGGCTGGGCTTTCGCCGGCCCGAACTGAACCAAGAGAGGCAAAAACAGCCATAAAAGCCAGAATTGTGGCTGGATTTGTCAGAGTCAGCAACAATGTGGCTGTAAAGTCACGCCAGAGACCGGGGTGAAGTCCGGACTCAGCCCGCAACTCCGGCGGGGGCTGACGCCATGTCCTGATGCCCAGAACCAGAAGAACGGCCCCCCCGACGAGAGACAATGGCTCACGGTATTCCATCAGGAAACCGGAAACCAGTGACAAGCCGAAACCAGCAACGGCACCATAGAAGGTATCAGCCACAGCAGCACCAAGACCAGCGACAAAAGCGGCAGCGCGACCGTCATTCAAGGCCAGACGGATGCACAGAATCCCCACGGGTCCAACCGGAGCTGCGATCAGGAAACCAACTATCATACCTTCCAGAAACAGCATCAGGGATCGCCATTCTTCCTGTAAAAGAGACGGGCTATTGCCCAAATTGAAAAGGAGCGGGACCATACCAGCCCCATCCTACAGGAAACAGGCAAAATCAGAACGTTGTCAAAAGAAATACCAGCCGGAACATCAGGCAGGCCGGATCTGGCGTAATTCAATGGCATCCCAGACAAGAGAGGCGATATCTGTCCCGTCAAAACGCCGAATCTCCTGGATACCGGTCGGGCTGGTCACGTTGATCTCTGTCAGCCAGTCTCCAATCACATCAATACCGGCCAGAATCAGGCCCCGTGATTTCAATTCTGGTCCAATGGTTGCACAAATGTACTCTTCACGCGGGGTCAATTCAGCCGGAACAGGCTTGCCTCCCGCATGCATGTTGGATCGGGCATCACCATCGGCCGGAATACGGTTCAAGGCACCTACAGGCTTGCCGTCCACCAGAATAATACGCTTGTCGCCCTTGCGTACCTCGGGCAGGTAGCGCTGGATCATCAAAGGCTCGCGGGATTGCTGGAAGAACATGTCCAGAAGTGACCCCAGATTCTCGTCATCAGGTTTCAGATGAAAGACACCCGCACCACCATTGCCATACAGCGGCTTGATAATGATGTCCCGGTGCTCGGCCCGGAAGGCCCGGATAGCATCCGGATCAGCAGAAACAAGGGTCGGCGGCATCAACCCCGGAAAACGGGTCAGGAACAGTTTCTCCGGGGCATTGCGCACCTCCAATGGATCATTGACGACCAAGGTGCGAGGATGGATCGTCTCCAGTAAATGGGTGTTGGTAATGTAACTCATGTCAAACGGCGGGTCCTGACGCAGCAGAACCACATCCACCGCAGACAAGTCCAAGATCTCGGCAGGCCCCAGGGTAAAGTGGTTCCCTCTCTCGCGGCGCACGGTCAAGGCACGTGCGCGGGCCGTAACCACCCCATCACGGAAGCTGAGATCACGCGGCTGATAGTGCCACAGCCGATGCCCCCGGGACTGGGCGCACTCCGCTAGGGCAAACGTGGTGTCCCCATCGATGGAAACAGACTCCATCGGATCCATCTGAACGGCAACAGCAAGACTCATGTAGGCAACATCCATTCTGAACAGGACGCAAAAGGGTCCACGGTAAAAAGGGCCCCCATACTCGGCTCAAGACCGCCCCTGACGCAACTCTTCCATCACACGGGCAATACTATCCCGATCCGGCCCCGGAGGGGCAATGCCAAGATAACGTTCCAGAGCCGTCAGGGCACTGTCCAGATCACCCAGACGCATATGCATCAAGCCGCCTTCCCGCCACAAACGAAAATCAGACGGGGCAATCAGCAGCATTCTCTGGACCGCAGACAAAGCTGTTGGATAGTCCCCCTCCTGAAGCGCACGCAGACGGATGTTCCCCTGTAGGCGCAACAGGATCTCGCGGTTGGTCACCGGGGCATAGGCCTCGGGGGCCAGCTCGGCTCCCTGTCCCTTGACGCTTTTGTACAAGGCTCGCAAATCAGCCGGCGAAATCTCGACACCATCATGGAATGGATCCATGATGATACGATCCCCAGCATCACCGCACACACGAATCAGGAAGTGCCCAGGAAACGCCAGACCATCGGCATCCCAACCTAGTTTGCGGGCCACATGCAAATACAGGATCCCCAAGGTAACCGGCAATCCCTTGCGCCGGTCTATCACCTGCATCAGATCGGCATTGTCCAGATCTTCATATGTTTCGACATCACCGTGATAATGCCAGCGGTCAACCAGAACAGACCGTAGAACCTCGCCCCGCCGACGAGCACTCTCCGGCATTGATACCCGGCCAGCTTCCCGCAGGGCTTCGGCAACCAAGATACCAAGGTGGGTGACATAAAACTCAAAGCAACGGCCGGGCCGGGCCGTGTCTGCTAGGGCAAGAGCCGCCATGGCAAGGTCCAGTGCACGATCATCGACCGCAGACAAGGTGTCGAGAATATGGTCCGTGACCGGATTTGCCATCAAAGTCCTCCCTCGGGGAAATCCGTCGCCAGACGGGTTCCGGATGCAAGACGACGCCCGTCCGTACGCAGCACCGCAAGATTGACCACATCCCGCACATACCCTGCTGAACGGCACCAGTCCAGGACCCGGAACAATTCTTCCTGATTCTGGGCAATGCCCATCAGGTAAACAACGCGATCAACAACATCGACGGAAAAATTGATGGCACGGATCTGGGCATCAAACATGAGTGCAGAACGGATCTCGGCCGCAATCAGCATATCTCTCAAGGTCACGACAGGGCGCAGATATTCAGTATCCTCATCCGGGGACAGACGGCGGATACGATCAATAACCTCGATCACCGGGCGCGGTGATGCAGCCAGACGCACAGCAAGACGGGCCTTTTTGGGATCTTCGGTCATACCGGTCAGAAGCACACGGCGCTCGAAGACTGTTACATCAATGTCGGTCATCAGCGCGTGGTCCTCCTCCAGAAACAAACGCTGGATCTCTGTATAGATCCAGGCATCCGTGGCGACACCTTCAACCCCGCGCTCTTCACGCGCCGCAGAAACAAAGGACGAGGCCGCGCCAACAAGAACCCCCTGCTTCGTACACCCCGGTGTCAAAAACAGGGCAAGCAGGAGAAAAAAGACCGGGACCAAGCCGTTATACCCGCGTGCTTTTTGCCTCATACAGGCATTGTGCAGCGAATAAGAATCAAAAACTACCCCCAAGGGCGCCAAGCATCCGGAACATGTTGCGGGCATCCGGACCGCGGGACAACAACAACGTCAAAGCGAATCCCCTGACAGGATACATCTTCATGGCAGGCCATCCACATTTCGGCTGCACGTTCAAGGCGACATCGCTGACGGGATGACAGCGCCTCCAAGGCATCCGGCACGCGTTCCCTCGCCTTCACCTCGACAAAGGCAACAAGGCTCTTCCGGCAAACAATCAAATCAAGTTCACCAACCCCGCTACCACGCTCACCACGGATATTCCGACCCAGAACACGCCAGCCCATCAGCTCCATGAACACAGCCGCCACCTGCTCGGCCTGACGACCACGGACTGATGACCCGGAACAGCCCTCAGTCACCACGCATGTGTCCCGGCGTTGTCAATTCCAGGGCCCGCGCGTAGACATCTCGCTTCTTGACACCGGTCTGCCCCGCAACCAAGGACACTGCATCCCGTATCGACAGTGTTTGCAACGACTGCCGCAAAAGGGCATCGATATCGTCTGTGGAGACAGCATGACCGGTGTCGGACGGAGGCCCTACAACGACCACAACCTCGCCACGCGGCGCCCCCTCCTGCTCATACAAGGCAGACAGCTCCGGCAGGGACCCACGCCGTACATCTTCATACAGCTTTGTCAGCTCGCGACAGACTGCGGCCGGGCGATCACCCAGAACAGCCGCCATGTCAGCCAGACTTTCGGGCAAGCGATGAACGGATTCGTAAAAGACAAGTGTTGCCGGAACCGCGGCTAGGAAAGCGAACAGGTCCTGTCTCGCCTTTGAACGAGCCGGCGGAAAACCGGCAAAAAGAAAACGGTCCGTCGGCAGACCGGCAACCATGAGTGCCGTCAGCAATGCCGAAGCACCGGGAACCGGAATGACAGACAGGCCCTCATCGGCGGCACTGCGGACCAACTTGTATCCGGGGTCGGAAATCAGGGGTGTTCCGGCATCGGATACAAGAACAACAGCCTCTCCGCCGGC
This sequence comes from Haematospirillum jordaniae, assembly GCF_001611975.1. Lineage (GTDB taxonomy): Bacteria > Pseudomonadota > Alphaproteobacteria > Rhodospirillales > Rhodospirillaceae > Haematospirillum > Haematospirillum jordaniae. The sequence goes on along the minus strand of NZ_CP014525.1, from coordinate 836,664 downwards.
TACGCGAGCGAGAATCTGCGGACGCACCCGATCCGCATTATGTTCGTGGTAGGCAAGAAGAGGCACAGACATGCCCAGCCGCTTGAGCATGGCCCCGGTTACCCGGGTATCCTCGCACGCGACAACATCCGCGCCCGCCAGAACACGACAGGCTCGTTCCGTAATATCGCCCATGTTGCCGATCGGTGTGGCAACAATATACAGGCCGGCAGACAGCGTCCGTTCCGGCACAGGTTTACTAACGGCATCATGACCGCTAGCATGGCCTTCTCTTTTTCCAGTGGCACCGGAGGTTAACCGTGCACCTTTCTTCTTTCCCGGGGAGTCGGGTTTCACGTTATCCTGCCTGTCTCAAGCGACTTGTAGCACTGGCCAGTATCATGGCCCTTGCTCTTGTTGCCGGTTGCAAAGGCATAGACGTAGCATCCCCACCGCACGGGGAGAAGACCCCGTTACAGACAGAGAGCGGAAAATCTGTCACCCAGCAGGATCTCCTCCAGGGAAAAACAAAGGTCGCCATTCTGGTTCCCCTGAGTGGTGAAACCGGAAAAACCGGAGAGTCCATTGTCAATGCGGCCCAGCTGGCTTTGTTTGACATGGGCGGTGATGCAACATCCCTGCATCCCTATGATACAGCCGGTACACCTGACGGTGCCAGACGGGCTGCCGAACGTGCGATTACCGATGGGGCATCGATCCTGATCGGCCCCTTGTTCTCCTCTGAAGTCAAGGCCATTGCTACGCAGGTTCAGAGTGCCGGCGTTCCGGCCCTAACCCTGACGACAGACCCTACAGCAGCCGAACACGGCATATACGTTGCTGGCTTCCTGATTCGGGAACAAGCCACGCGCGTTGTTTCCTACGCCCGTGAACAAGGGCTGACCCGCTTTGCGGTCCTGTCCACCGACACACCATTCGGACGGGCAATGGCCGGTGCCTACGAGCAGGCTGTCATGGAAGGGGGCGGCACACTGGTCAACACCCTGCTGCGCACAACGGGGGAAGATGCCCGGTCCAGAATCGCCACGCTGACATCCTTCCAGGCCCGGGTTGCCGAGCGGAACCGACAACTGAAGAGTCTGGAAAACAAGACCGATCCAGAATCCGTAAAACATGCCGCCGCACTACAAATCCGTGAAACAGCCGGGGCCCTGCCGTTCGACGCCCTTCTGATGACCTCATCAGGCACAGACCTGATGGAAGATCTTGCCCTTCTGGCCAGCGTTGATGTCACATCCTCTAACGTTCGCATGATCGGCCCCATGCTGTGGAACGAAGGCACCACACGGACAGATCCGGCCCTGCGTGGGGCGTGGTATCCGGCTTCGCCTCCTGCCGCGCGGGGGCTTTTTATCAATCGCTACCAGGAAGCCTTTGGCAAGCCGCCAGCAAGCCAGATTGCCAGCCTAGGCTACGATCTAACCGCACTGGCAGCACGCCTGTCCGCCATGGCAGCACACCCCGGGCAAGCCTTTCGTCCCGAGAAACTGACAGATCCGTCTGGCTTTGAAGGATGGGATGGCCTGTTCCGCTTCCGCCCCGACGGGATTGTCGAACGTGGACTGGCTATCATGGAAATCCAGCCAGCGGGGCCACACGTTGTTTCACCGGCCCCGGGAACCTTCAACCGCAAAAGCCCGGGAAGCTGAGGCAGGCACTATCAGGGAACAAACCTAGAATTGGCAGAAGCTGGTTCCGAGCATAGCGGGCATTCCGGATCGCGATGCGCCGTGATTGTTCTCATCCGAGCAGACAGGGCATCATACACCAGCACCCGGCCACACAACCCTTCGCCAATCCCCAGAAGCTCCTTCAGAATCTCGGTCGCCTGCAACGTTCCCAACACACCTGCCACGGAACCAAGAATGCCGGCCTCGGCACAGGAGGGACCGTCTCCGGCAGGAGGAGGCTCACGGAACAGGCAACGGCAACACGGCCCTTCACCACCGGGACGAACTGTCCACAACTGCCCTTGAAACTGCAGCACCGCGGCACTGACCAATGTCTTGCCGCTACGCACAGCCGTATCGTTAACTAGGAAACGGGTTTCAAAATTATCGGAACAATCGGCAATCAGGTCATAGCCGGAAAACAGATCCTGAATGTTGTCCGGCCGCAACCGTTCAGCAACCGCTTCGATCCTCACATCGGGATTCAGGTCCAGGATCGTACGGCACGCGCTGTCAACCTTGTGCTCCCCGACACGGTCCGTTGTATGGGCGATCTGACGCTGAAGATTGGACAGGTCAACCCGGTCATCATCAACAATCCCCAACGTCCCCACACCGGCAGCAGCCAGATACATCAGGACAGGAGACCCAAGCCCACCGGCGCCCACCACCAAGACACGGGATGACAAAAGGGCATCCTGCCCCTTGGCCCCGACCTGGGGAAGCAAGATATGTCTGGCATAACGACGGACCTGTTCTTCGGTAAAATCCATGAGAAGAACCATACAACAGCAGGAAAAAGGAAGAGCATACACGCCAAGTACAGATATGGCCCAGAGTCCTGCCCCTGTCGAGGATCAACTGTCCTCAAACAAGGCTGTTGACAGGTAACGCTCGGCAAAGCTTGGCAGAATGACGACGATCTTTTTCCCGGAAAAGGCCGGGCGGGCTGCAACTTCCAGCGCAGCAGCCAGTGCGGCCCCACCGGAAATACCAACGGGGACCCCCTCCAGACGGGCAACCTTACGCGCCATGGCAAAAGATGTCTCGTTACCAATTTGCAGGATTTCATCATAAGCGGATGTATTGAGAATAGATGGCACAAAGCCGGCGCCAATCCCCTGTATCTTGTGTGGACCCGGCATACCGCCTGAAAGGACCGGACTGTCTTCCGGTTCAACCGCAACGATATGGATCCCGGGGCGCCGGGCCTTCAGAACCTCCCCTATACCGGTTATGGTCCCGCCGGTTCCAATGCCGGAAACAACAACATCGACCTCACCCGCCGTATCAGCCCAGATTTCCTCGGCCGTTGTTGCACGGTGCACGGCAGGGTTGGCCGGGTTATCAAACTGACGCAGCATAACAGATCCCGGAATTTCCTTCAAAAGCTCCACCGCACGGGCAACGGCCCGCTTCATTCCTTCTGCAGCCGGCGTCAGCTCCAGCTTCGCCCCCAAATGCCGCAACATCTTGCGCCTCTCAACAGACATGCTGTCGGGCATGGTCAGAATCAGGGGATATCCCTTGGCCGCGGCAACAAAAGCCAAGGCAATACCTGTATTGCCCGAGGTCGCTTCTATCAGGACAGTCCCCTTACGGATATGCCCCTCAGCCTCCAAGGCTTCCACCATGGCCACGCCAATGCGGTCTTTGACCGATGCCAGAGGGTTGAAGAACTCACACTTGCCAAGAAGATCGGCATGAACACCGGCATCAGCCACCAAACGCCTCAGACGAACCAGCGGCGTGGCACCAATTGTATCGAGGATACTGTCGTAAATACGGCCACGGAACGAAGCTGTCACGGATGTCATCAATATCCCCCTTGCTGTACAGTATTCCCGGTATAGTCATCACAACAGTCAGATTGTGAAATCGATACCGTGTCCCGCCTCCGGGAGAAGACCTTCCCGACGCGCATGCAAACATAAATCATCAATAGAAATGGCCTCAAGGCGCTTCATCAAGGCATCCTGCATATCATCCCAGAGCGGGCGCACTACCGCCTGCCCAAGAGCTGAATCCGGAAGAGTATCGTGCGTAGCTTCTTCTTCCATTTCCTGGACAGCACGCAGGATGGCACCAACCGTAATACGCCGCCTTTCAAGGGCCAGACGATACCCCCCACGAGGGCCACGGACCCCCTGCAGCAAACCGGAACGAACCAGATGCTGCAGGGATCTTTCCAGATAACGACGGGGAATTCCCTGCCTGTGATTGATATCCTGGCTTTGAACAGGCTGCCCGCCCGCGTGACAGGCAATATCGAGAACAGCCACAAGGGCAAACCACGCCTTGCGTGATGGCTTCAACACGACAGAACGGCCCTGTCCTCCTGTGCACGGGTACCCGTTGATCCAAAACCACCTTCACCCCGGTCTGTCGCGGGAAGTGTTTCAACCTCGGCCCATACGGCACGGGTCACAGGGGCAAAGATGACCTGGGCAATACGCATGCCGTGTTCAATAACAAAGGGCTCATCACCCAGATTAACCAGAATAACCTTTACCTCGCCGCGATAGTCGGCATCGATAGTGCCCGGTGTATTCAGAACCGTCACGCCGTGTTTGGCCGCCAATCCGGAGCGCGGGCGCACCTGGGCCTCAAAGCCAGCCGGCAACGCAAACGCAAGACCGGTCGGCACCAGGGCCCGCTTGCCGGGCTCAAGTGTCACGGCACTCTCCAAGGCCGCAAACATATCCATACCGGCAGACAGCTCCGTCGCACATGCCGGCAAAGGGAGGTCGGACCCGTGCGGCAAACGAACCACAGAAACACGAATGGTCGGAGCAGATGTTGTCATAGTCAGGAAACCTTCTCGGCAGCAGAGGAAACAGATGAGGCATAACCAAGGGCAGAGGCGACAGACCGTACCAGACGGTCCGCCACCTCGGTCTTGTCCATGGCAGGCCAATATTCTTCGGTTGTTTCAGTAACAAGATACACGGTGTTGCGCATGCCCCCGAACGTACCAGTCCCCGGGGAGACATCGTTCGCACATATCCAGTCACATCCCTTGCGCTGCCGCTTGGCGCGCGCCTGCTCAACCAGATCACCGGTTTCAGCCGCAAAGCCGATCACCAGACGTGGCCGATGTGGACCCGGTCGGGACAGGGTCGCCAGAATATCCGGATTGGGGTGCAAACTCAGGGACAGCGGCGCAGGGTCCTGCCCCTTCTTGATTTTGGACGACGTGTAGTGTGCATACCAGTCTGCAACAGCCGCGACACAAACGGCAACATCAACCTTGCCCTCCTCGATCACGGACAGGCAGGCCTGCAACATCTCGCGGGCAGACTGGACGGGCACAGCGGATACCCCGGGCGGAGCCGGAAGAGAGACCGGTCCGTGGACCAAGGTCACATCAGCCCCCAACGTCGCCAGAGCCGCAGCGACAGCATGGCCCTGACGCCCCGAGGAATGGTTGCTGATGAAACGCACCGGATCAATGGCCTCTATCGTTGGCCCACTGGTCACCAAGGCTCTCAGGCCAGACAGAACAAACCTAGATTGATGCAGCCGGAAATGAGCTTCCACCGCCGCAACGATTCCGGGCACCTCGGCCATACGGCCAACGCCATATTCCCCACACGCCAGTTCACCGACACCGGGTTCAATAATACGGATCCCACGCTCCAGAAGCGTACTGCGGTTTGCCTGCGTTGCCGGGTGTTCCCACATCTTGGTATTCATGGCTGGCGCAATCATGACCGGCTTGTCCGTCGCCAGAAGAACGGTAGACGCCAAATCATCGGCTAGGCCGGTCGCCATGCGCGCCATCAGACTTGCCGTGCATGGGGCAACAAGAACTAGGTCAGCTTCCCGCGACAAGCGGATATGGCCCATCTGGGCTTCATCTGTCAGGGAAAACAAATCCTGGTACACCGTGTCACCCGAAAGGGCGGAGACGGTGAGTGGCGTGACAAACTGGGCTGCTGCCTGAGCCATTACGCACCGCACAGAGAACCCGCGCTCACGCAGGCTCCGTATCAGGTCTGGTGCCTTGCAGGCTGCAATTCCGCCCGACAGGACAAGCAGAATGCGCCGACCACAGGCCGTTTGTTCTGGTGTGCCCACGGCACTCTCCCCGAAAAGACACGTGCGTCTTGTAGATACGGCCTTTTAACTACCGTTTCAACCGCTGTTCCGCCTTCACGCCAACCGCAACAGGGCGCATGCTGCAAAGCGAGGGACACCACCACCGACGAACCATAGCAATCCGCCCCCCTCATGCAACCGGGAGCACCAGAACACGCCATGCCTGCTGAACACCATGAACAAGGCCCGACTGACATGAACAGCAAGCCGACACCTAGCGCCTGGGAAAAGGAATGGGAGAAACACCAACACCAGAACCGGACACTGCGCGCACAGCGTCCAGTGTGGCGCTCTGTCTGGCGGGGGCTGAACCTGCGTTGCCCTTGCTGCGGCAACCATCCGCTACTTGCTTCCTATCTTGGTGCTGTTCCGGCTTGCACCGGGTGTGGCGAAGTCTTTGACCACATCCGAACCGACGACGTGGCCCCATGGGTCACCATTCTTTTTCTGGGGCATGTTCTGTTGCCCGCTGTCATTTCCGTGGAAAAACTGTTTGAGCCACCCCTGTGGGCCCACTTCCTGATCTGGATGCCGATCGGGGCCGAAATGGTCCGCACAACGCTGCCCCGGGCCAAGGGTGCCGTACTTGGCTTGATGTGGTCGCTGAACCTGCAGGGCAATGAGCACCAGCACTGAATTCCGTTGTCGTGATTGACAGGAGCAGGGCAGACCGCCATCCTGTCGCTGTTCCGAGGGGTGCCCCCGTCCGTTTTCACATCCGGGCCAAGGCGCTGAGATCTGGCTGACTGGCCGGAAACCCTTTGAACCTGATCCGGGTCATACCGGCGGAGGGACAGGAACAGCAAGGAGCTGACACAGCTTCCATGCCCCCCTGCTTCGCGTGTATCCGGTTGTGTCCGAAACTATCCGCAGGGGGAGACCTGATGAATTCTGTCCTTCAACCTTTCCAAAGCGCAGCCATTACTGTCGGACCGCTCCCGGGGTCCCGGAAAGTCCATGTTCCTGGTCCATCAGGAAGCCGCATCCCATTCCGGGAAGTCGCACTCGATCCCTCGTGCCATGAACCCCCGGTACGCTTGTATGACACATCGGGCCCCTACACCGATCCGGATGTCCAGATTGCCATCGACAAGGGCCTGCCTGATATCCGCAGCCGCTGGATCGAGGCTCGCAAAGATACCGAGAGCTATGCCGGCAGAACCGTACTTCCCGAAGACAACGGGCATGCCGCCGGTATCCACAGCGTGCCGGAGTTTCCGCATAAGCGGGCACCCCGCCGCGCCTGCAACGGACATAACGTCACACAGATGCACTACGCACGACGCGGCATCATCACCCCGGAAATGGAATTTGTCGCCATCCGGGAGAACCTGTTGCGCCAACAGGCCCAGGAAACCATCGACCGGCTTGGACCTCGTGACGGTGTGCCTTGGGATTCCGCCATCCCCGATGACATCACGCCTGACTGGGTGCGACAGGAAGTTGCGGAAGGGCGGGCCATCATTCCGGCTAATATCAACCACACCGAACTGGAGCCGATGGCCATCGGGCGGAACTTTCTGGTCAAGATCAACGCCAACATCGGTAACTCTGCCGTAACATCGGGCGTGGCTGAAGAAGTGGAGAAACTGGTCTGGGCCATCCGCTGGGGCGCCGATACGGTCATGGACCTGTCAACCGGACGCAACATCCACAACATCCGCGAATGGATCCTGCGCAACAGCCCGGTTCCCATCGGAACCGTCCCCATCTACCAAGCCTTGGAGAAAGTAGGGGGCATTGCGGAAGACCTGACCTGGGATATTTTCCGCGATACACTGATCGAGCAATGCGAACAGGGCGTGGACTACTTCACCATTCACGCTGGCGTACGCTTGGCTTACATCCCGATGACCGTTGACCGGGTCACTGGTATCGTGTCGCGCGGGGGTTCGATCATGGCAAAGTGGTGCCTGGCCCATCACCGCGAGAACTTCCTGTACACACATTTTGATGACATCTGTGCGATCATGAAAGCCTATGACGTGTCGTTCTCTCTCGGAGACGGGCTGCGTCCGGGATCGACAGCCGATGCCAATGACCGAGCCCAGTTTGCAGAGCTGGAAACACTGGGCGAGCTGACCCGCATCGCCTGGAACCACGATGTACAGGTTATGATCGAAGGCCCTGGCCATGTGCCCATGCACAAGGTTCAGGACAATATGATCAAGCAAAAGCAGCTCTGCGGCGATGCACCGTTTTACACTCTCGGCCCTCTGGTGACCGATATCGCCCCCGGATACGACCACATTACCTCGGCCATCGGGGCGGCCATGATTGGCTGGTTCGGGACATCCATGCTGTGTTACGTCACCCCCAAGGAGCACCTTGGCCTGCCCGACCGTGAAGATGTACGTTCCGGCGTTGTAACCTATCGTATAGCCGCACACGCGGCTGACCTTGCCAAGGGCCACCCGGCGGCCAGGGTCCGTGACGACGCCCTGTCACGGGCACGGTTCGAATTCCGCTGGATGGACCAGTTCCATCTATCTCTAGACCCGGAAAAGGCAAAGGAATTCCACGACCAGACTCTTCCGAAGGAAGCGCATAAAACAGCCCATTTCTGTTCCATGTGTGGTCCGAAATTCTGTTCGATGAAGATTACACAGGATATCCGCAACGAAGCCCGACGTGAGATCGAGCAGGGCATGCAGACCATGAGCCAGACATTCCGCGAACATGGGGCGGAACTGTATACACCGGCAGACAGCTAACGTCAGGCAGGGAAGGCTCTGGACAGCAGAAGCCTTCCCGTCAGCGTGCAGGCAGCATGGCCCAACGATCCCGACGCATCCAGCGGACCATCAGCATCAGGGCAACACACCCTAGGCCAATTGCCAACCCATACCATATTCCCGCCCCCCCAAGGCCAAGGGGGAAGGCCATCAGGGCAGCAAGGGGAAGACCAAGCACCCAGAACCCTGTTCCCATGCAAATCATCGGGACCGTTGCATCCTTGAGGCCACGCAAAACACCCGACGAAACACTCTGAATTCCGTCAAAGATCTGGAACAAGGCGCATATCTGCAAATACGCCGTTGCAAGGCCAAGAACCTGTTCCGACCCGCGCGTGTTTTTCCCCATAAACAGGGCCACAATCACATCGGGAAACAGAACAACACACGCTGCACACAGGGCCATGAAAGCCATGCCCATGGACAGGGGAACCCACCCTGCGCGGGTTATGGCCACTGTATTCAGGGCACCACGGGCCAGACCAACCCGGACCGTTGCCGCCTGTGACAAACCCACGGGCACCATGTACAGAACTGTGATGACATTGATAACAATTGCATGTGCCGCCAGCTCCAGCGGCCCCACAAGGCCCATCATGAATGTCGCTGTTGTAAAGGCGCAGAACTCAAGACCATAGGCGGCAACAACGGGCACAGCAAAACGGAGTAGTTCAAAGAAACGAGACCAGTCATGCCTCCAGACCTCAACAAACAAACCAAAGCGCCGCAGCCTTGGATGAACAAGAACATACAGAAACAGCGCTAGGCACATCAGGATATCCACGCTGACCGTCGCCAAGGCAGCCCCCCTGATACCAAGCGGTTCAAAGCCTGCATTGCCATAGATCAGGACCCAGTTGAGTGCCGCATTCAGGGGAATAGCCACCGCTGTCACCACCATAGACACAAGCGGATACCCCAAGGTCGTACACAAGGAGCGCAGAACCAGAAAACCCCACAGCGGCAACATGCCCCACAGGCTTACCTGAACATAGTCCGCAGCCATCACAGCCAATAGTGGCTGCTGCCCGATGGCAAGGAAGAAGTTTTCAGCGTAACTCATACCGAACCAGACCGGTATGATAGACAGAACGATAATCCAGAAGGCCTGGCGCGCTGTTCTTCGGGTTTCACGAACGCGATGGAGTCCCCTTCCCAAAGCAATGGCAACCATGGCTGAGACCGCAGCGCCAAGGCCAAAACCGACAGGAAGAGCCAGACAAAGAAAGCTGGTAGCAAGAGAGGAGGCCGCCACAGCATCGGGCCCCAAGCGTCCGATCATCATGACATCCACAGCGCCCATGACAACTTGGGCCAGCCCGCCCAGAATCAGGGGCCAAGCAAGAACCGAGGTGGCAACCAGCTCGGACCGCCATGATACAGGCAGCATACAGACACCCTCCGGACCCATATGAAGAGTTGTATGTGTGCCACAAAAACGTGCTGGTGTACAGAATTCAGGGCCACAACCGAAGTCGTTCCATATAACAACAGAAGGCTATTTGCCTGCTGCTTACCCATCAATTCTTATTACAACATCCACACAAACGATCTGGCGTCCATCGGGGGGGGCAGGAAGCTGAGAAAGGACGACCTGATCCCACGGGATATCGTGTAACTGGCGAGACTTTTCAAAATAGAAATGATGGTGCGCGCTTGTATTGGTATCAAAATAGGACCGCCCAGACTCAACGGCGATTTCCCGCAATAAACCTGCATCCGTAAACTGGTGCAACGTGTTGTAAACCGTTGCCAAGGACACACGAACCTGATGATCCATGGCTTCTATGTGGAGCTCTTCCGCGGATATATGGCGATGGCAGGAACCATCGCCGAACAAAAGCCGGGCAAGGGCCAAACGCTGACGGGTTAGTCGCAGCCCAACAGCCTGAAGCCGCTCCGACAAGCCACGGTAGTCTGTTTGTGCTTTTATCGGCATTGCCATTGCTCTCGTCCACATCCTGCAATCCTACTGGAACCGGGATCCCCCACCCCGGCACCAGCAGGCCTACAATCAGTCGCCAGCGAGGATCCGTTCCACAAGCTGGGAAACTGTTGGTATGAAACCATCCTGGTAGAATGGATCCTCCCCGAAACGATACGCATTATGCCCTGCAAACATCAACTCATGTTCCGGGTCTGCCCCATGGGCAATACTCTGCAGGGTTTTCTGAATACAGAAACTGCGCGGATCTGCCGGCCTGCCCGTTGAGTACCCGTCGCCATGCTGGGACCAATTGGAAAATGAGCAGGCAGAAAGGCAGCCCATACAGTTCTTCTGGTCTGTCATGATCTGCCGGGCATCCGCCTCGGTCACAAAAACCATTGTACCGTCAGGGGTTCGTATTCCCTGCGTAAAGCCTTGCGCCACCCACTCAAGAACCTTGGCGCGATCCTGGGGCGCAACATAAATGTCACGCCCACGGGCACCAACCTGAACGGCCTCACTTAGGCCATCAGCAGCTTCACGGGCATAAGAAATCTGCCGCCCACTACGCGCTTCAAGCTCCTGCAGGAATGGATTGCGAACGGCCGACGAGTAAAAGCCCGTTGGACTGAAGCGATGCAAAAGGATGTCGCCCTGCTTGAGGGTCAGCAAGCGGCGCTTCCAAGCATCGGATATCGGGCTTTCACGTGTCAACAGAGGCCGGGTCCCGAACTGGAATGCAACCGGCCCAATCTCTGGATTATCAAGCCAATCTGCCCACTCACGCAGGAACCAGACACCACCCGCCATAAAGACCGGAATTTCAGGGGCCCCAAGAGAACGCATCATATCCCGCAGCTCCCGTACACGGGGGTACGGGTCCTGGGGTTGCAGCGGATCTTCGACATTGGAAAGACCGTTATGCCCACCCGCAAGCCACGGGTCCTCGTAAACAACACCGCCCAGCCATTCGGGGATCTTGTGATAGCTACGCTTCCACAGCGCACGGAACGCACGGGCCGACGAGACAATCGGGTAGTACCAGGCCTTGTGGGCTGCGGCAATTTCAGCAACCCGATAGGGCATACCCGCACCACACGTTACGCCGTGTATCAAGCCGGATGCACCAGCCAGTGCCCCTTCCAAGATGCGCTCTGCCCCGCCCATTTCCCACAGGACATTCATGTGCAGCCGCCCTTGGCCACCTGATATGTCATGAGCTATACGCGCTTGGGCAACGGCACCACGTATTCCCATGGCAACCAGCTCTTCGTGGCGTTCAGCACGTGTCTTCCCGCTGTAGACAACGGGAATAAGCTTCCCGTTCTCGTCATAAAAATCAGCATTAACACCAGAAAAGGTGCCAACCGCCCCGGCTGCAGCAAAAGCCCCGGCGGAGGTTCCGGTCGAAACGGCAATGCCCTTGCCGCCCTCAACAACGGGATGAACCTCACGCCCCGAAATAAAAACGGGGTTTACAGGTTTCACAGTTCTTACTCCCATGCTTCGGATGCTTCAGGCTGAAAACGGATCGCATGCCTTGACGGTCCGGTTATTCAACACCGCTACACCCAGGGGCCTTCGTGGTCCCTTGTTATGATAAGTCGGAACAACCCGGCCACAGCGCACACGGCGCTTGAGCCGAACTGCCCCGGGAGAATAACGGGGAATCAAGGGAATCCTAACCCTTTACCCCAACCCCGGCACGCAAAAGCGCACCCGGATCATCGCTGATGATGGCGGAGACACCGCTGCAAAGCAACTCCTGTGCACGAACCGGATCATTTACCGTCCAGATGGCGACCTCATACCCAGCCTTGCGAACGGCTTGAACCGCCGTCATATCTAACCCCTCATGCCCAAGATTGACAGACTTCACCCCAAGGTCACGAGCCAGCGCCAGCCAGTCATCCGGCAAATGGTCTGCAATCAACCCCAAAGGCCAGCCTAGTGCAAGATCAGACGCATATTCCAAGATCGTGCAGTCAAAAGAGGAGAGAAGAGGCAATAAACGATCGGAAGGCCACATGGACTCCAAAACAGAAATAACAGCCCGGACCATGTCAGCCTCATAACCCGGGGAAGGCTTCAGCTCTAGGTTAAGGCCCACTCCCAACTCCAGAACAAGATCAATCGTCTCTTCCAGGGTCGGAACAGTCTCTCCACGGAAATCGGACGAAAACCAAAGACCTGCATCCAAAGCAGAAAGATGATCAAGGTATGCTGAAGAAACCGGCCCGCAGCCATCTGTTGTCCGGTCTAGGGTATCGTCATGCAAAAGCACACAGCGCCCATCGGCCGTCAGCCTGACATCAATCTCGACCATACCAGCCCCGTCAATCGCCGCACGGCGTATGGAGGCGAGTGTGTTTTCCGGGGCAAGGGCACAAGCCCCCCGATGCCCGATAACATGGGGAAAAGCATACGCCGGAGAAGGCATAGGGGTCATGGCTGTGACAAAAGCTCCCTCCCCCGGATTAGACAACAAGCATAAGGGTGGGAAAGCTCCTGCGTTCCCACCCTGTTACACCAGAACCAAATCAGCCCGACGTTTCTTCCGTCGCGCACACCTTGGCCTTGCCTGTTGCTTGATCAACCTGCTTCATCGACAGCTTGATCTTGCCACGGTCATCAAAGCCGATGCACTTTACCCAGACTGAATCACCCTGATTGACATGATCAGACGGCTTGCTGCCGCGCTGATCCGACATCTCGGAGATATGAACCAACCCATCACGCTTGCCAAGGAAGTTAACAAACGCACCAAAGTCCATCAGCTTGACAACCTTACCCTGGTAAATCTCGCCAAGCTCGGGCTCTGCAACAATGCCACGGATCCAGTTGACAGCCTTCTGGGCTGCTTCATTGTCAACCGCTGCAATCTTGATGGTTCCGTCATCATCGATGTCGATCTTGGTGCCTGTCTGCTCGGTAATCTCGCGGATGACCTTGCCACCAGACCCAATGACATCACGAATCTTGCCGGCATCAATTTTAAGGGTGGTGATACGCGGAGCGATCGAGGAAACCTCACTCCGCGCCGTGCCAAGCGCTCTGGACATCTCGCCCAAGATATGCAGACGCCCTTCACGGGCCTGACGCAGGGCAATTTCCATAATATCCCGGGTAATGGACGTGATCTTGATGTCCATCTGTAGGGATGTCACACCCTGATCGGTTCCGGCAACCTTGAAGTCCATGTCACCCAGGTGATCTTCATCACCAAGAATGTCGGACAGCACAGCGAAACGCTCGTCTTCCTTGATCAACCCCATGGCAATACCGGCAACCGGACGCTTCAGCGGAACACCGGCATCCATAAGGGCCAGGGACGAACCGCACACCGTGGCCATCGATGACGAACCGTTGGACTCTGTCACCTCTGACACAACACGAATGGTATAAGGGAAGGCATCACGGTCCGGCAGCATGGGGTGAACCGCACGCCAAGCAAGTTTACCATGGCCGATTTCACGGCGACCGGGCGACCCCATGCGACCTGCTTCCCCGACAGAGTAAGGGGGGAAGTTGTAGTGAAGCATGAAGTTTTCACGGTACTCACCACCCAAGGCATCAATGACCTGCTCATCCTGCCCAGTGCCCAACGTGGCAACGACCAAAGCCTGGGTCTCACCGCGGGTAAACAGGGCCGACCCATGCGTGCGCGGCAGAATACCGACCATCGACTCAATCGCACGGACAGTACGGGTATCACGCCCATCAATACGCACACCGGTATTCAGGATATTGGAGCGGACAACATCAGCTTCCAACACCTTGAACACTTCAGGGGCTACCTGAAGCGCGGCCTCGTTGGAGGAATCCAGGGCTGCGAACGCTTTCTCCTTCACAGCAGCAACTGCATCCTGGCGCGCAGCTTTGGCAGGGATGCGATAGGCCGTCTCCAGATCCTTGCGGAACGTTTCGAACAGGGCACTTACCGCTGCCTTTTCCGGCGAGGATGGCGGCAGGTCACGTGGCTCGCGGGCGCACTGCTCAGCCAAGTCAATTATGGCATCGATAACGGCTTGGCAGGCTTCATGACCAAAGGCAACAGCACCCAGCATGATATCTTCAGACAGTTCCTGAGCCTCGGACTCGACCATCAGCACCCCTTCAGAGGTACCGGCCACCACCAGATCCAAAACGCTGTCCTTCTGTGCTGACACCGTCGGGTTCAGAACGTACTGGCCGTTTATGTAGCCCACGCGCGCCGCCCCGATTGGCCCAAGGAACGGCAGCCCCGACAGGGTAAGCGCCGCCGAAGCACCGATCATGGACACGATATCCGGCTCGTTTTCCAAGTCATGGGACAGAACCGTCGCGACAACCTGTGTCTCACACTTGTAATCGTCATGGAACAGGGGACGAATCGGACGGTCAATCAAACGCGAAGTCAGTGTTTCCCGCTCGGACGGGCGCCCTTCACGCTTAAAGAAACCACCCGGGATCTTGCCGGCGGCAAAGCTCTTTTCCTGATAGTTCACGGTCAGCGGGAAAAAGTCTTGGCCCGGCTTGGGTGCCTTGGCCCCAACAGCGGTACACAAAACAGAGGTTTCGCCATAGGTCACCAGAACAGCCCCATCAGCCTGACGGGCAATACGACCGGTTTCCAGAACCAAGGGCCGTCCACCGAACTGGATCTCCTTGCGATACACCTTGAACATTGACATGCGTTTGCTTTCCTTACGTCTGAAACCGGTGCCCCAATTTCGGCACGGAAGCCCCTTGCAGACCTACTCTGCGCAAAAGGAACCCCCCGCAACCGCCCGGTTCCGGCCTTGTTCTCTTCAAATCATCGGATGAATATAAGGCCAATTGCCCCGGCAATCATGCGAAAAACAGGGGTAAGGGCAAAAATACTGCCCCGTTCAGGCCATAAAAAAGGGGATGCTGTATGCACCCCCCTTTAAAACGTCGCTTACTTGCGGATATCAAGGCGCTGTATCAGGCCTTCATAACGCTTCTGGTCTTTCTTCTTGAGATAGTCCAGCAAGCTGCGGCGGCTGCTGACCAACATCAGGAGCCCACGGCGGGAGTGGTTGTCCTTCTTGTGGGTCTTGAAATGCTCGGTCAGATTACGGATCCGCTCGGTAAGAATGGCAACCTGAACCTCGGGGGAACCGGTATCGCCTTCCTTGGTAGCAAAATCCTTGATCAATTCCTGTTTACGCACAGCAGTGATCGACATCAAATGACTCCATTCTCTCAGAGATTCATGACACGGACCGGGCGAATCACTCCGTCCTCAATCCGCACGATTGCCACCGGGCGGTCTTCTTGCATGACATAGGCCACACTTGCAGAGGCTTGAATACCATCTGAACCATCCCCCGTACGGGCCAGGACCGGCAACAGATCCACCGGAAGCCCGGACGACAGGCGGCGGGCTTCTTCTTCTGTCAAGGCCAGGACCGGGATGTCGTCCAGCGCGGTCGTAACAGAAAGCAGGAAAGCCACAGGGCCGGGACTATGCCCGAGCTCATCCAACTTATCCAGAGAAATCGCGTTGCTCTCGGAGAAAGGACCACACTGACAGCGCCTAAGCATGGACACATGACCGACAGAGCCAACGGACCGGGCTAGATCCCGGGCTAGGGAGCGAACATAGACACCTTTTCCGGTTTCAACGCGGAATGTTGCCGAATCGGCCTCATCCCAACTCTCCAGCACAAATGAGTCCACGCGAACAGATCGCGCCTTCAGTTCTACATCCACACCATCCCGGGCAAGGTCATAAGCCCGGCGCCCGTCAAGGCGGATCGCAGAGAAACGAGGGGGAACCTGCTCGATAGTACCGACAAAGGCAGGCAAGGCCGCTTCCAGCTCCGCACGGGAGGGGCGATAAGCAGACGTTGCTGTCACCTCTCCTTCCCGGTCATCCGTAGAACGCTCTTCTCCAAAATGAACAGTAAAGCGATAAACCTTGCGGCCATCCATAACGTAGGGAACCGTCTTGGTGGCTTCTCCTAGGGCAACTGGCAAAATACCGGACGCCAATGGATCCAGCGTCCCACCATGGCCGGCTTTCTGCGCCCCGAAAGCACGGCGCACACGTGCGACAACCGCCGTCGAGGTTATCCCCTCCGGCTTGTCAACAGCTACCCAGCCATGAACCGGTATACCACGCCGCGCCCGCCCCATTCAGGATTCCTCACCTTGGTCCTCATCATCAGCACGACGCAAGGACTCTGTGTCACGGACAACATCCGGGCGCTTCAACAGATTGGCAATATAGGCATATTCATCAAAACTGGTATCAATCTCAAACGACAGGCGCGGAACGTATTTCATCTCCACACGACGGGCGATCTCATGACGCAAGAAAGGTTGAACCCGAATCAAGGCCGCCCGTAGCGCCTGCGCATCCCCTATACCGCCAAGCGGCGTGAAAAACGCCGTTGCATTGCGTAAATCAGGGCTGCACCGGACTTCAGTAATCGTGATAGGGGTCGATGCCAGCAAGGGATCACGCAGCTCCCCACGCTCGAAAACATGGGCAAGAGCATGACGAATTTCCTCGTTGATGCGACGCTGCCTTTGCGTTGGGGCCTGGCCGCGCACTTTGCTCATGAGAACCTCGAAACAGAAAGAAAAACACTTCCCTGCGGGCCAACAGCACGTTCTCCCTTGCCGGGAATGTACTGTTGGCACCTGCAGCGGAAATCAGGAACAGGGCGTGCACCGCTCTCAGAGCTGGGCCGCAACCTCTTCCATTTCAAAGCACTCTATGACATCGCCAACCTGGATGTTGTCATAGTTTGCCAAGGACATACCGCAATCAAAGCCAGACTTGACCTCGCGGGCATCATCCTTGAACCGCTTGAGCTGGGACAGATTTCCTTCGTGGATAACCACATTGTCCCGCAGCAAACGAACCTTGCAACCGCGCTTGATGACGCCTTCGGTCACCATACAGCCGGCAACCTTGCCAACCTTGGTGATGTTGAACACCTCACGGATCTCGGCGTAGCCAATGAACTTCTCACGATAGGTCGGTGACAGCATACCGGTCAGGGCCTGTCTCACGTCCTCTGCCACATCGTAGATGATGGAGTAGTAACGTATGTCAACAGCATCCCGCCGAGCCAGCTCACGGGCCTGCGGATTCGCACGCACATTGAAGCCAACAACAAGCGCACCAGACGCACGCGCCAAGGTAATGTCAGACTCGTTGATGGCGCCAACCGCAGCATGCAGAACCTTGACCTTGACCGCCTCGGTTCCCAGCTTTTCCAGAGTCCCGATCAGAGCCTCGACAGAACCCTGAACGTCACCTTTGATAACAACCGGAAGCTCCTTTGCCTCACCGGCCTGAATACGGGCAAACATCTGCTCCATGGTTCCACGGGCGGATTTTACGGCCTGTGCCTCACGTTCCTTGCGCTGGCGATAGGCCGCGATATCACGGGCTTTTGCCTCATCTCCAGTCACAACAAAGTCGTCACCGGCAGAGGGAATACCATCCAGCCCTAGGATCTCGACCGGAACAGCAGGCCCCGCTTCTTCAATGCGGTTCCCCTTGTCGTCAATCATGGCGCGGACACGCCCGGACTCTTTGCCAGCCACAAACACATCGCCAACCCGCAGAGTACCGCGACGGATCAAGACCGTAGCAACAGAGCCACGCCCACGCTCCATCTTGGCTTCAACGATGGTTCCTTCCGCCATGCGATCAGGGTTGGCTCTCAGATCCAGCATTTCAGCCTGCAAGAGAATAGCTTCTTCAAGCTTCTCTAGGTTCAGACGCTGCTTGGCCGACACCTCGACAGTCTGGATGTCCCCACCCATTTCCTCCACCACAACCTCGTGCTGAAGGAGTTCTGTCCGCACGCGACCCGGGTTGGCATCCGGCTTGTCCATCTTGTTGATGGCAACAACGATGGGCACCTCTGCCGCACGGGCATGGCGAATGGCCTCAATTGTCTGGGGCATAATGCCATCATCTGCCGCAACAACCAGAACAACGATATCCGTCACCTTGGCACCACGGGCACGCATGGCCGTAAAGGCTTCATGGCCCGGCGTATCGATAAAGGTAATCTTGCGTCCGTTGGACATGCTGACCTGATAGGCGCCGATGTGCTGCGTAATACCGCCGGCTTCACCAGAAACAACGTTGGTTTCACGAAGGGCATCCAGCAGGGATGTCTTGCCGTGATCAACGTGACCCATCACGGTAACAACCGGAGCCCGGGGTGCCATGGCTTCATCGGAATCAGGACCGGCCTCCAGTCCAATTTCAATATCAGCTTCGGAAACACGCTTAACCGTGTGACCAAATTCCTCGGTGACCAGCTGTGCCGTATCGGCATCGATGGTCTGGTTGATGGTCGCCATAACCCCCAGCTTCATCAGAACCTTGATCAGGGCACCGGAGCGCTCTGCCATACGGTTGGAAAGCTCCTGGACTGTAATAACGTCCGGGATGACAACCTCGCGCACGATCTTTTCAGGAGCCTTCTGCTGTGCTTGGGCCTTGCGCTTTTCTTTCTGGGCCGCACGCCGCATAGCCGCAACAGAACGCCCACGGGAAGAACCTTCCTCATCACCAGACAGAACGGCAACAACGCTCAACTTGCCGCGCCTCTTGTCCATTCCAGGGGCGCCAGGAGCAACAGAAGTCCGCTTTGAAGCAACCTTTCCGGCAGCTCCACGGTTACGACCACTATCATCCCCCTCGTCATCACGCTCACGAGGCGCATGACGGACAACAGAGCGGTCATCGCGCGACGGTGGCCGCCCAACCAAGTCATCCGGAGCAGCGGCGGGACGCACCCCGCCAAGAGCGGGCTGAGCAGATGCAGGACGCGGCCCCTGGGAAGCACCCTGTGTCGGACGGGCAGATCCCGGCCCCGACGGAGCACCTCGCCCGCCGGGCCCACGAGCAGGAGCCGACCTCTGGGCGTCACGATTCTGGACAGAACGCGGCGTCCAGCCTGGTCCCTGGTTCGGAGAGGGACGCGGACCGGTCCAGCTACCGGACTGGCCACCTGCACGGGCTGTTGGCGCAGGTGCCACAATATCCCGAACCGGAGACGGTGACAAAGGTGCGGGTTCCACCTTTGCAGCAACAGCCGAAACCACTGGCTCTGGAACAGGCTCGGGCTCTACCGCGACATGGTTTGCACTTTCCGCACGCAGGCGGGCCTCTTCTTCGGCTGCCTTGGCCCGAGCAATATCTGCCAAGCGACGATTTTCTTCATCCACCTTGCGCTGCTCTTCAGCCCGTATCAGGGCCTGAAGACGCTGCTGACGTTCATCCTCTGTCAGATGGGCACCACCCAGAGAGCCCCGACCATCACCGGCCCCAGACCTGCGGGCATCCGGGCGCGTACCGGCTGCGGGACCAAAACTGCGCTTCTTCTTGTGTTCCACCGCCACAGATTTGGATCTACCATGGGAGAAACTCTGGCGAACCTGTCCGGATTCAGCGCTCTTTTTCAGTTCCAGCTTCCCACGCGATGAAACGCTAAGGGGCTTTTTTTCATTTTCGTTCGACATGCGTACCGGTTGTCCTGGCGTCTATTCCGTATTCCCCGGCGCCACTCCTGGCTCCGGCTCGGGCACAGTCGCCGCTGTCGGCGACCGCAAATGTTCATCCACTGCTTCCAGCGGCCGTGTGACCTTCCCGCAACAGGCCGCGAGCCGGTCAAGTTCCCTGACAAGCCGGTCAACCAGCATACGCTGCTCCGGCTTTCCGCAGGCGACAGCAACATGCACCACGTGCTCCCGCCCCAGAACAGAGGCCATCTCAGGCCCCGTCAAAATATCAACCACACGCGCAACACCGCTGGTGTGGTGCATCAGCGCCTCCAGCTTGCGGCGCCCGTCGCCTGCTCCTTCTGTCGCCTCCAGCAACAGGGCAACCTGACCGGAACGGACAAGGGCCTGTACCTTGTCAAACCCGGCAACAACCAGACCAGCACGACGGGCAAAGCCCAGAAGTGCCAAGCAACGCTTCCTGATAAGCCCGGCAATCCTGTCAGGAAGATCGCGGGGAATATCAATCTGGCGGCGTGCAGCACGCAAAAAAACCTTTTTCTGCACTGCCGTTTCTAACACATCCCGCCGCGCACTCAACCAGAATCCCCTTCCGGGCAAACCCGCCTCGAGATCGGGGACCAGAATACCATCGGGACTAATGACAAAACGCAACAAATCATCCCGCGAACAACTGGCACCTGTCACCAAGCAACGACGCTGTGGACTGGAAGACGTCACAGAGCCGGGACGATCACCTGCAGAACCCGGTGATACCCCTTTCCGGTGGGGGCGCCGTGCTGAAGAAGACGGCGCAGCCGATATGCCGGAACGAAAAGCCACCCGGGCGCTCTCCCTTATGCCTCATCCCCGGCAGCGCCAAAGGGATCTTCATCACCAAACCAACCAGCCTGGACACGCGCTTCCATGATCATGCGGTTGGCATCACCCTCGGCAACGGAACCAGCAGAGAACTCGACCAACTCGTCCGACGCCAGATCTGCAAGATCATCGATGGTCTTTACATCATTGCGACCTAGGCAAACCAGCAGCGCGGGCGTCATACCAGAAAACGCGGCCAGTTCATCGGAAACGCCCAAGGCACGACGCTCGTCTTCCGCAGCCCGATCACGCTCTTCCAAGAACTCACGGGCACGCTGCTGCAGCTCAGCGGCAACATCGGCATCAAGGCCTTCAATCGAGGCTATTTCCTCCAGATCAACCCAGGCGACTTCTTCCACAGAGCCGAAACCTTCGGTCACCAGCAAATGGGCCAGGACATCATCGACATCCAAAGCTTCCATGAAGGCACCAGACACACGACGGAACTCTTCCTGGCGACGCTCGGATTCCGCTTCCTCCGTCAGAATATCAATGTCCCAACCCGACAACTGGGAAGCAAGCCGAACATTCTGGCCACGACGCCCAATGGCAAGCGACAGCTGCTCGTCAGGCACCACAACTTCCATGCGCCCGCTGTCCTCGTCGATCACGACCTTGGCAACCTCGGCCGGGGCAAGGGCGTTGACAACAAAGGTGGCGGGATCAACAGACCACGGAATAATATCAATCTTTTCGCCCTGAAGCTCCGCCACGACGGCCTGAACACGGGATCCACGCATACCAACGCACGCACCAACCGGATCAATACCCGAGTCTCTGGAGACCACGGCAATCTTGGCACGGGATCCAGGATCACGGGCAACAGCCTTAATTTCTATGACACCGTCATAAATTTCAGGTACTTCCTGCGAAAATAACTGAGCCATAAAGCCGGCATCGGTACGGGACAGGAAGATCTGCGGCCCCCTCTGCTCGCGGCGCACATCCTTCACAAAGGCACGTACGCGATCGCCATTCTTGAAATGCTCGCGCGGGATCAGTTCGTCACGACGCAGCAAAGCCTCAGCGCGCCCCAGGTCCACGACAACGTTGCCAAACTCGACACGTTTTACAAGGCCATTGACCACATCGCCTACACGGTCCTTGTACTCGCTGTACTGACGGTCGCGCTCGGCATCACGCACTTTCTGAACAATAACCTGCTTGGCGGTCTGGGCGGCAATACGCCCAAAGTCAATCGGCGGCAAAGGATCAACGATAAAGTCACCGACAACAGCTCCCGGCTTCCGGCGCTGCGCCTGGGAAACCGTAAGCTGCGTGTTTTCGTCTTCGACGTCCTCGACAACCTCGAGGTAACGGGCCAGCTTGATCTCCCCATTGCGACGGTCAATACGTGCGCGAATATCATGCTCGTGACCATACTTGGAGCGTCCGGCCTTCTGGATGGCCTGCTCCATAGCAATGAACACCTCTTCGCGATCAATGCTCTTGTCGCGGGCGACGCTGTCGGCGACCATGATCAGTTCTGGTCGCGCCATGCCAACAGTACGTTCCATCTTTTCCAAGCCCTCGAGTTACTGTCTTCGCGGTATTACATCAGGTGCAGACCAAATCCGGCGAACCGACACGCCACACACTGTTCCTTACTCAGTGCTCCGCCTCCTGGCGGGTCACAAATTCTATCAACTCATCAGTCAGGACAAGCTTGGCCTTCCAGACCGCATCCAGCGGCACCAACCAAGCCCCCTCGTCGCCTTGTATCCGAATATTCCCATCAGGATCTAGGCCAAGAAGGCGACCGGAAAAGCGCTTGCGCCCATCCAGCAGCTGACGCGTCTCCAGCTTGATGTCAAAGCCGGCCCAGACTTCATAATCCTTGGCACGCGTCAAGGGACGGTCAATGCCCGGCGAGCTGACCTCAAGGTTATAGGCCCCGGCAACAGGATCTTCCACGTCCAAGACGGCGGACAGGGCGCGGCTGATATCCGCACAGTCTTCCACCGTCATGGGAACCGAATCCCGGCGCTCTGCCATAACCTGCACAGTCTGGCGCCGCGTTCCCTGTATAAGAACCCGCACCAGCTCATATCCCATATTGTCAAGGGTTGGTCCTACAATACCAACCAATCGCTCGGCAAGATCCATACCGGTACCCAAACACCCCAATAAAATATCAAGACCAGACATGCTACAAGGTAGTCTGAGCCGCCCGGGAACCCTTGATCCACATAACAAAAAAGTGGGCCACTGGCCCACCCTCGAAAGTCCCGGACAGGACAAACCAGAGAATGTCATCGGTGGGTTGTACACCGCTTCACAGGCGAAGGCAAGAGCTACCTTACAGCCTGCGAAGGCCCTTCACCTCAGTCAACAATCTCACCTTTGTAAATTCCCCAGATTTCACCACGGCGCAACCATCCCTGATACCCTTCAACCTCGACTCGGCAATACTCGCTACCCGGCGGGCACTGGTGCAGGCGCAAAACAACACCGGGGTCCAGCCAGGCCGCAGCAGAAGAGCTATCATCTGCCGTGCGGCGCAGCATAGCTTTCCGACCGCGAACCACGGCCATTCGTCGCCCGGCCAGCATGCTCTGGTGCACCCACCCTTCCGTACCATCCGGATCGCGGATCTTGCGCCAAGTTTCATACTCGGCAATGACTTCCACAGGTAAATCCCGCCGCATATAAACCCAGTCGACCGGATAGCGGGCGCCAGGACCAGCCCGCATGTTCACTTGGTCCGCACGCAGGGAAACAAAGCGCGGCAAGGGAAGGACCCCGCTGGGTGAAGCCGCAAAAGCCACCCCCGCATAAAGCAACATGCCGCCCCAAAGAATACAGAAGGCAGCAAGAGATAACGGAATAAAACGGAGAAGAAACAGTCGTCGCACGGAGAGTCGCACACCTCATACCTTTGGCCGCAGCAGCAAGAAGCGCCGAACAGCGCACATGGACCCACATTTTCTGGCCACAGGAACACCGATGCAAGCCTGACTTATTCCACTTCAATACAGGCTCCTGCGCGTTTTTCAAGACACACTCGACAGGACGACCCGGAAGGCATGGACAAACCAAGGTAGCAGTGGTACCGGATTATCATCTTGCGATGTATAGTCGGAGTCCCCTTGATGGCAGCAAAAAAACCGCTGGTGATCGTAACACGCCGCCTGCCGGATGTCATCGAAACCCGCATGATGGAACTTTTTGACTGTCGCCTGAATATAAACGACACCCCCCTTGGGCACGATCAGCTGATCACAGCCGTGAAAGAGGCAGATGTCTTGGTCCCGACGGTAACAGACCGCCTGGACAAGACAATCCTGGAACAATCAGGCAGCCGGCTCCGATTGATTGCCAGCTTTGGGAACGGAACTGATCACATTGACCTTGGCACGGCACATGAACGGGGAATCGTTGTCACCAATACCCCAGACGTTCTGACCAATGATACGGCTGACATGACCATGGCATTGATCTTGGCCGTTCCCCGGCGCCTAGCAGAGGGCGAACGCCTGGCCCGTTCCGGGCACTGGACAGGGTGGAGCCCTACCCACATGCTGGGCAGTCGCATATCCGGCAAACGGCTGGGTATTATTGGCATGGGACGCATAGGGCAAGCCGTCGCCCGGCGGGCGCGAAGCTTTGACATGACCATCCACTATCACAACCGTAACCGCCTGCACCCCGATATCGAAGCCGAGCTGGAAGCAACATGGTGGCAAAGCCTAGATCAGATGCTGGCCCGTATTGATATTCTCAGCGTCCATTGCCCACAGACACCTGCCACCTATCACCTTCTGTGTGCACGGCGACTGAGGTTATTGCGGGACCACGTCTGCGTCATCAACACCGCCCGGGGTAATATTGTTGACGAAGAAGCCCTTGTCACCATGCTGCAACGACAGGAACTGGCAGGGGCGGGACTGGACGTTTTCGAGAATGAACCGAACATAAATCCAAAACTGCGAAACCTTGAGAACGTCATCCTGCTGCCCCACATGGGATCATCAACCGTGGAGGGACGCATTGCGATGGGAGAAAAGGTTCTGTGCAACATCCGCGCCTTCAGCGACGGGCATTGCCCGCCAGACCGGGTTCTGCCGTCCTGATTCCATAACGCAGGGCTCGCCTTCCATGGTGGAAGAGACTATACCCTCTCACCATGACAGCACACGAAATTCCATGGCGAGACCCGCTGACCGCTTTTGCCCCCCTGTCGGGGCAGGAGGGCGCCGTTCTTCTTGACTCCGCAGCAGAAGCCGGCGGACGCGGGCGCTGGACAATTCTGGCGGCCTACCCAAAAAAGCTGGTTATAGATCCGTCCAATCCGTTCGATGCACTGGAACAAGCCATACAAGCGATGCAGGAGCCTTCCCTGCCCAAGCATCCCGATACCCCGCCCTTCCATGGCGGGCTTATTGGCTGGATCAGCTATGAAGCCGGGCGGCATCTGGAAACATTACCTGCCCCGAAAGCCGATGACATCAACGTGCCAGAAATGGCGTTTGGCGTGTACAAGGCTGCTCTTGTTTTCGATACCAGCTGTCGCAGAGCCTTCCTCACCCACACACCGGACGGCAAGGACACGGCCAAGAGACTTCTTGATACAGCGGGAACCACACCCCTGCCCCCACCACGAACCGACAGCATACCGCTTTACCCTGAGCAAGATGACAAAGAAGCAGCACAAGCCATTGCGAAAGTTATAGAATTCATCCGGGCCGGCGATATTTTCCAAGCCAACTGGACCCGTCGCTTCCTAGGTCAGCTTCCGGATCGCTTCCCCATTTTTGACCTCTACCGCCGCCTGAGGCAGGCATCGCCAGCCCCGTTTGCTGCCTTTGCGCACTTCGGCGGGGCAACTGTATTGTCTGCATCACCGGAACGCTTCCTGAAAGTTGGGGCGAATGGCACGGTTGAAACACGCCCCATCAAGGGGACCCGCAAACGTGGACAAACACCCCTAGAAGACAGAGCATTGCTAGATGAACTGATCAACAGCAAGAAAGATCAGGCCGAAAATCTGATGATTGTTGACCTTATGCGCAACGATCTATCGCGCGTCTGCCAGACCGGCAGCGTGAAAGTTCCGGTCCTGAACGGGCCAGAAACGTTCGCCAGCGTCCACCATCTGGTCTCGGTCGTGCGCGGGCACCTGAGAAAGGGTGAGAATGCCATTTCCCTGCTGAAAGCCACCTTCCCGGGTGGGTCCATTACCGGCGCACCGAAAATACGGGCCATGGAAATTATCAACACCCTGGAACCAGGGCGGCGCGGCCCATACTGTGGCAGCATCTTCTGGATCGGAGCTGACGGATCCATGGACAGCTCAATTGTAATACGGACCTTGGTCGCCGGACGCACCGGACGGCTGGTAGCACAAGCCGGTGGAGGTATTGTCGCAGATTCCAGCCCCGCCGATGAAGTTGAGGAGGCACGAACAAAAGTCGCGCCGTTGTTACAGGCCGCAGCTGGAACAGCACCCTGAACAATCATACCCCGGATATCAGAACAAGCGGAAAAACCGGAATGACAAAGCGTTTCATTACGATAACAGCCATTGTGCTCACATGCCTTACCGGGCTGTATGCTGCCTGCTGGTTTCTTGCAGCTTCTGTGATCACCCGGGCATGGAATGAAACACAAAGCCAGCTTCCCGAAGCAGGTTGGACTCTTTCATCGATACCCATAACCCTGTCCGGCTTCCCCGGAATCATGACGATTGATGCCGGTAAGGTTGAGATTGGTCACAGCTCCGGCTTCCATGTTGCCTTGGATCAAATGCAAGTCCACGTGCGGCCATGGGCCCTCTTCTCGCCTGAAATACGAACATCAGGCCCCATAAGTATTATCGTGCCATCCGGAGAGAAATACCACTTCCGGGCTATGGACTCCGTTCTGGCTGTCAATATCACTGCATCAGGAACGCTGACGGGCTTACACCATGAACTGCGCCATGTTGTTCTGGACGGGGGCAAGGCAGTCCCCTTGATCAAGGCCGATCTTGTGAAACTGTCGGCCCATATAGAACCAGAGGAAAAGAGTGCCCAGAAGCCTGCCTTGGGGCAAATCTCTCTTACCCTAGACCAACTTGATGTCCAGGACCAAAATGGTCGAAGCCATGCTGCAATACCGGAAGGCGCAGCCATTAACCTTGAGCTGTTCGGTATTCTTCCAAAGTCCGGGACCTGGAAAGACCGCCTGGATGGCTGGAGACAACACGGCGGAACAGTGGAGATCAAGCGTATCGGCCTGCAATACAAACATGCCAGCGCCAACATCCGCGGCACCTTGGCCTTGGATAAAAGACTACAACCCGAAGCCGCTGTAACAGCCGAGATTCATGGCACACGGGAATTACCCGGCATTCTCTTGGGGCAAGGCATCCTGAAACCATCAGAGGCCGCCATTCTGAGTATGGTTCTAACAGCGATGAGCCACAATAAACCCGGCAACCCGGTTATTCCTCTGACTCTGCAGGACAATACCCTGCGTGTCGGCTCTTTCAAGATTTCCCACATTCCAGATATCCCTTGGTCACCTGCAATAAATCCGGAAGCAAAAGAAGCAACACCATACTAACAAGGCATTCAATATTATTGCTTTTCGATGGTCAGAATATGGGGGCCATAAGGATCCCCTATATTCTCAGGGTGACATGAAAGAATAAGATGCCCTTCTGATCGTACAGAAGCCGGGACATTCTTTATCGAATCCGCCCCGGAAAGACGAACACGGACTGTAGAACCTCTCTCCACCTTATCTAGAAGAATCTTGATCTTCACAAACGTAAATGGACAAACCTCTCCTGCTATATCGATAAAGTGATCTTTTTTATCCACATTCATACCATACACTCACTTTATTTAGTTTTTGTGTGTTGCTAAACTTCCGGCACCAGAATATACAGCGGGAAAAATAGCGCAAACACGAGGATGTGTTTTTATGGACGAACAAATCACCGACAAGGAAGTGCTGGCACTGACGGTCGAAATTGTTGCAGCTCACGTGGGGAACAACAGCGTTCAGACCAATGAACTGCCGCTCCTGATTTCCGAAGTGCACCGTGCCCTGACGTCCTTGGGGGCACCACTGGTCGAGCCAGAGCGCCCGCAACCTGCTGTCCCTGTCAAGAAGTCGGTGACACCGGAGTACATCATCTGCCTAGAAGATGGCAAGAAGCTGAAGATGCTCAAACGTCATCTGAAGACAGCCTACAACATGACCCCGGAAGAGTATCGTGATCGTTGGGGGCTTGCCGCTGACTACCCGATGGTCGCACCCAATTATGCAAACCACCGCTCGACACTTGCCAAGAAAATTGGCCTTGGCACAAAGTCGCGGCGGCGGACAAAGCGCTGATAACAGGCGGGACTGCTGATACAAAGCGCCACGTGCCAGCGGTCGTGGCGCTTTGTGCTGGAGCAAGACGGCACAAGTCATGTGCGCACATGATGGAACACGGTACACTCGGCAACAGACGCTGCCCGAAGTCAGCAACCTAACCCTGATACAACAAGCACAATGGACCGTCCACCCTATCCACTCAACACATAAGGGACAAGACCATGGACAAAGACTTCCTGCCGATTTCCCGCATTGAACAAATGTGTATCGACAAAGGAATGAAGATGACCGACCAGCGCCGGGTCATCGCCAAGGTTCTTTCTGATGCTACAGACCATCCGAATGTCGTGGAAGTACACTGCCGGGCGACAGCCATCAACCCCAAGATTTCCATTGCAACCGTGTATCGGACCGTACGCCTGCTTCAAAAAGAACAGATCTTGGCACGCCGTGACTTTGGTGGCCGCCGGGCCCGTTACGAGAAAATACAGGATGAACATCACGATCATCTGATTGACCTGAAATCAGGTCAGGTTTTAGAATTCCATAATGAATACATCGAGGAACTGCAAAGATGTATTGCCGAGAAACTTGGCTATCGCCTGGTAGGGCAGAGACTTGAGCTGTACGGCGTCCCCCTGGACGATCCGGAAACGTAAGCCTGAACTGAAAAAGATGCCCTGTCACACGCTGGGCATGGCTTGCTCTTTGTGTGACAGCCGTGCATTCTGTCGCCGTGCGCACTGGAAAAGCAGGATATAGAACAGGGTGGCGGGAACAGCCCGAACAACAGGATACGTTTATGGTAATGCTGGAAACCCTTACGACAGGGGATCAGGAAATACGGCTGGCTGCCAACAATGCGGAGATAGAAGCAGCGCAAGCGCTTCGCTACCGAGTTTTTTTCCAAGAGATGGGCGCACGGCCCACACCAGAGGTTGCCGCTGCCGGGCGGGACTTTGATCGGTTCGATCCATTCTGCGACCATCTTGTTGTCATTGATCATACCAAGGGAGATGGTCCCGAAGCTGTTGTCGGAACCTATCGTTTGCTCCGACGCTCCCAAGCGCGCAAGGCCGGGCGTTTCTACACAGCCGATGAGTACGATATCTCACCGCTTGAATCCCTCCCCGGTGAAATCATGGAGCTGGGCCGGTCATGCGTTGATGCCGCCTATCGTACAAAAGCAACCATGCAGCTTCTGTGGCGAGGCATTGCCGCCTATGTATTCCACTACGACATTACCATGATGTTCGGCTGTGCCAGCCTACAGGGTACGGATCCATCAAAGCTGGCGCTCCCCCTTTCCTACCTTTACCAACACCACTTGGCTCCGGAGTCCATGCGCCCGGTTGCCTTGAAGGATCGCTACACTGCGATGGACCTTTTGCCCCCTGATCGCATTCATCCGGCACGGGGGCTTGCGTCCGTTCCACCGCTGGTCAAGGGGTACCTCCGCTTGGGGGGCTTTGTTGGCGACGGGGCCGTTGTTGATCATGATTTCAACACGGTTGATGTCTGTGTGATGGTCAAGACGGACCTGATCTCAGACAAATATTTCAAGCACTATGACCGGAAATCCAGACCGGCAGGCAACCTGGAAAGGAATCCGGGCTGAATGCTCACCACAATTGGTGCCGCAACAAAACTGGCTCTTTACGTCCTGTGGACGGCACTGTGTCTGGTGCCATACCTGTCGGCTCTTCTTTTGCGCTACCGCTACAGAAGCATTTCGATGTTCTACTGGAAGGTTGCCCTGTCGCTGATTTTCGACGTTAAGGTCGTGGTCCGGGGAGCTTTGTCGCATCAGCGGCCCTTGCTGTGCGTCGCCAATCATGTCAGCTACATCGATATCATGATCCTGTGTGCGCTGATTCCTGGGGCCTTCGTTTCAAAAGCAGAGGTACGACAGTGGCCCGGGATCGGGTTTCTAGCCTCCATTGCCCGCACAATCTTTGTCGAACGGCGGGTCAGTGCCACGGCACAGCATCGCGATGTTATTGCAGAGCGCCTGCAGGAAGGGGAACCCATCATTCTGTTCCCCGAGGGAACATCATCGGATGGAAACCGGGTTCTGCCGTTCAAAAGCAGCCTGTTCAATACCGCAGAGAAAGCGGTGAACGGAGAAGCGGTCCACGTACAGCCGGTCAGCATTGCCTATACACGCTACAAGGGATTACCGATGGGACGCAGCATGCGCCCATTTTTTGCCTGGTACGGGGATATGGAGCTTTTCCCACATCTGATGGACTTTCTGAGGCTCGGCAGCCTGACTGTCGAGGTTGATTTCTTCCCAACCGTCACCATTGCGGAAACAGGCAACAGAAAGACCTTGTCGCGACACTGTGAAACCATCGTCCGCGATGGCCTGAATGCAGCCCTGTCCGGGAACAGGCACGAACAGGAATAAGGGTCTGCAGGATCAAATCCCGCCGGCCATGGAAGCTATTGAACCCGCTCCATGGTCACCCTCGTGCGGGATGATGAGGTCCCCGGCCCCACCACTGTCACCAAGGCCAGCCAAGTCAAGGCCACCCCCGGCAGCGGCACCATCAACCATTCCACCGGACACATCAACACCACCGGCATCAAACGTATCACTGCCAAGGGTTACCAGCTGGTCTGCGGCAGCCACACCGCCATCATTTCCGGCGATCGGTACACTGTCATCAGACAGGAAGGTATTCCAAGCGTCTCCCCCTGCGTCTGGCAGGAAGAACATCGCGGAAACCAGTGGTGTATCGGGCACCGGAGCATCCGGGACCGTCACCGTAAAATCGGCACTGGACTGGGCGGTCGAGCCATTGGACTCTGTTGAAACAGCGGTCAGGGTCATTGGAAGCTCAGCCGCATCACCGGATGGCGGCGTGAAGGTCAGATCCGTCAGTTCTGATTGCTGGAGCTGGTAGCTGGACGTAGAAGCATCCCACGTCCCCGCCGACAGGCTCCCCTCCGGAGCACCGGTCAGGGTAAGCGACAACGTCTCGGAGCTGTCAACAAGATTGGCAGCAAGGGACAAGGTAACTGGGGCACCGCTGTCTGCCACAACCGATTGCGCAGAAACATCGGGGGGATCAGCAACAGGATCGACAGTAACGGTGAATGAAGCCGACGAGGTCGCAGTATCCCCATTGGATCTTTCTGTTGACATTGCAGACACAGAGAATGTCCAAGAACCGCTCTCATTCTCCGGGGCGGTAAAGGTAAGGCCAGGCAACTGTCCAGAAGTCAGGGTCCAGCTGCCGTCGCCGTTGTCTGTGCCAGCAGACAGGATACCGCCATGGGGTATTCCAGACACCGTGATAGCCGAAAGAGTCTCAGACCCGTCCAGATCTTTCAGGCCAACCGACAAATCCAGAGCAACCGGCTGGTCTTCTTGCCCGGAAGCATGAGAGACAGAAATATTCGGAGCATCAGCCACAGCATCAACGGCCACCGTCACCGGACGATAGGGGCTGTCACCCAACCCAGCCGAAGATGCCGTCGTATCGCCATCGGTACTGATAGCGCGGACCCCGAGGGTAAAGCTTTCGTCACTGTTGGACGGAGGAACAACCTTGAAGGCCCCGGACCCGGCTGCCATGATCTGGGCAACCTCGGCTGCCGAGAACGTCCAGGCACCGCCCGCCCCCTGTGTGCCAACCGCATTGTCGGACAGAGTGAAAGACGCACCAGCAGGCACATCAACAATTTCCAGCGTCAGGGACTCAGGCGTAGCATGAGGGCCTGTTGTCCCATGCGCAAGCCCCAGATCTATTGGAACACCAACATCCTCCTGACCGGCAACAGTGCGTGGAGGCTCGATATCCGGCGTATCCGCCTGTGCGACAACCTCAACAGCAAAGGACTGGCTTTGCGATACCGCACCGCTGCGCAGTCCGTTCTCCCACGCGGTAGCCGTCATATTGACCGTCATGGAGCCATTATAATCCTGGGGCGGCACAATATGCAGACCCGGAAGGTCTGACGTACCCAGCACCCATTTTCCATTGCCTGTGTTGGCCCCGGCAACGGTCATCGATCCATCACCGGCCACATGCACCAGCGTGGCCCCTACGGGAATATCCAGAACCAGGGACAAGGATTCCGATCCATCGGTATCGGTCAGGGATGCAGCAATATCTAGGGCAATCGCCGTATCCTCGTTCCCGGAGAAGGCAAAGGGACCGGACTGGGCCGGGGTCACAACAACAGACGGCATATCCGCCACCGGCGTGATATGCACCGTTACCACATGCTGGGTTTCCTTGGTGTCCGCACCATCGGCCGTCACCGCT
The DNA here is from genome assembly GCF_001611975.1 of Haematospirillum jordaniae. Taxonomy (GTDB): domain Bacteria; phylum Pseudomonadota; class Alphaproteobacteria; order Rhodospirillales; family Rhodospirillaceae; genus Haematospirillum; species Haematospirillum jordaniae. The sequence continues at coordinate 804,278 of NZ_CP014525.1, read as the reverse complement.
TTCAGGACAAAGCTGACATCGCCGCCCACATTGGCTGCTGGCAGAACATGCAGATCCTGCACCTGGGCCAAGGTCAGAGAAGACAGGTCGGATACCGGCTGACCTGCGCCATCGACAAACGTGACTTTTGATGCATCCGCACCCAGAACCGCCAGTGATGTCAGGGTCTCGCTGCCGTCAATCAGGCTGGCAGACAGGTTCAGTGCAATGGCCCCGCCATCTTCAGTGCCGGTTGCCGGTGCAGCAGACAACGCCGCACCATCAGCAACCGCTGCCACATCCAGCGTAAAAGCCTGCTCCACGCTGGCCTGCCCACCCTCCAGCTCTGTTGCAACACCGGTCACATAGATCTTCAGCGGCCCGGAATAATGCTCGGCATCCGGCATCGATGGATCCCGCACCAAGGTCAGGCTGGGTATGTCAGCCGCGGCGACAGAATAAACGGCATACACAGCGGCACCACCGGCATTAAGGGCAAAGGCCGGCTGCCCGTCACCACCGCCAACGGTATCATAGCGCAGCGGCGGGGCATCAACCGACAGCACAAAGCCCTGTGGCACCTTGATCAAGGCACTGGCGGTTTCCGAACCATCCACATCGTTGGTCGTAACCGTAATGCCGGATAGGGACAGGGGTGCATCCTCACTGCCGGATAGGGGGGTGCCTGACAAGGTGGGAGCATCCGCTTCCGGAACCAAAGACACGGCACGGATAAAGGCACCACCCGCAACCGGGTTGCCGCTGCTGTCGTGCCCTTCCACAGTCAGGATGATGGTCCCGCCATACATCTCCTTCCCCAGACCAAGCGCCAGACCGGGCGGTGAAAAGCCCGAAGGTGTCACGGGGTTCAGCCCTTCGACGGCGGTACCACTTCCGCCCAAATCCTCTGGTGGGGTGAAGACAAGGGATGGAATGTCTGCCGCAGCAATTTTCCACACCCCATTCCCCATATCCGTCCCTGCAGAGAATGAAGCCCCGGCCGGAACACCACTGATGACCACCTCGGCCACATCAGTGGGCATGTTGCCCAGATTAAGCGAGGTCACCGGCACATCTTCCACGCCATGTATAACGCCATCCCCGCCCCAATGGACTGAGCCATCATTGCCATTGCCATTGCCATTGCCACCACCATGGTGACCCCCGCCACCGCCATGGTTCCAGTTCAGGTTCAAGGTTGTTTCATCGCTGGCCACGCGGTCTGCACCGGTTCCATCTGGTTCCACCGCAATGGCTTTCAGACCCAGGGTCAGGGACGAAACAGGCGTGTAAGTCCCGCCCCCGCTCATTTCCCCCCATGGCGCCCAAACCTTGATGCTTCCATCGGGGATAGATCCGTCCGAAGTGCGCAGACTGTCCAAGGTTTGCGGATCCAGGGTCCAGGTTCCGTCGCCATTGTTGCGGCCGATCTGGTTCAGGCTGCCGTCGGGCATTTCCTGCACCAAGACAACCCCGTTGACCATGCCACTGACCTGAAGACCAACTTTCTCCGATCCGTCGGGAACATAGGTTCCACCAACCAGATGACCAACTTCTCCACTGGCAACCGACAAATGAATATCCAGAGGCGACCCAATCGGTGCTGTACCCTGAACCGAGGCTGACAGCTCCGGCGTATCGGCAACCGGATTGACCACAATGGTCCGCCCGACATTGAAGGTTGCCTGCACACCACCGGCATCCCGAACCGTTACCTGAAGGGTGTAGGGAACATCGGCACCATCACCACCAAGATCCTGACGCCCATCCAGGGGCAGCAATTTCAGAACCGTCTGCCCGGACAAATTGGCATCATAACGCCCTAGGGAGGCATTCCACGTCAGCTCTGCCCCGGATCCATTGGTCACCTTGAAGCCAGACAGGTGTGTTGTCAGATACAGGCTGCTGACTGTCTCCGAGCCATCGCTGTCGCCGGCACTGACCGTCAGGGGAATGGTCAGCTCACTGTCTTCGCGCCCTGCATCCGGGCTGGCCACATGGGGGGCATCAACAACCGCATTGACGCGAATGTCCAAGGGATGGTTCTCGACCCGTACACTGCCGTCATTCTCTGTACTGCGGATCTCCAGTCCGATCCGCACATCGGTACCACCCGGGAAGGCATTGGAGAAATCCTTTGGCGGCATCAATTTCAAGTTCCCGGCCTCGGACGCCGCCACCGACCAGCGATCACCACCCAGCGGCACCAGAGCCTGCTCCGGAACACCGGTCAGCATGAAGCCGGATGGGAGCGCCGACAGATCCAGGACATAGCTGGCTTTTTCCGATCCATCGGTATCCACCATCGGAATGCCACTGATATTCAAGTCAATAGCTGTATCCTCGGCTCCGGTCCGGGTTATGACCGCACCATCCGCCAAGGCACTGCCATCTGCTACCCCACGCAAGTCAACGGATATTGTTTTTACCGTACTCGCCACGTTGTCCGCATCCGCCGGACCACCGGTTTCCGTCGTGCGTATTTCCGCCGTGAAGGTGAAATCCTTGTTGGAGTTGGCCGGGGGCAGCATATGCAGACCCGACAGCTGAGCCTCGGAAAGGGTCCAGATCGTCTGCCCGCCAACGCTGGATGTCACACCGGTCAATTCCTGGAACGCACCGCCGATCATGTGACCAAACTTCACGCCATCGGGCAGACCGGACAGAAGGACAGAGATCACTTCCGAACCATCATTGTCCGGTGTCTGCGGGTCGATATAGACAGCCAGCGGCGTGTCTTCATTACCTACAACGGTTTTGATGACAGCAACCGGAGTATCGGCAACTGGATCGACTGTAACCTTGAAATCTGTGCTCTGCGTACGCGCAGCGCTGACACCTGGCCCGCCTTCCGTGCCCGGATCATACCATGACACCCGCATGGTCAGGGATACCGGGCCATTGGTTGATGCATGCTCGGGCAGCTCCAGACGCAACCCTGACAAGGTGGGGCTGCCGTTCACACCACTATGGTCAGCTGGGGAATGCCGCCATACGCCCCCTCCGGCATCAACGATGCCCGCAGCTCCTGCCAGCTTCCAGCCATTGGGAACACCCATGATCTCGACTGTAGAAACACGTTCGGAGCCATCTGCATCATTCAAAGTGGCAGAAAGGTTGAGGGGAAACACATTGGCCCCACCAATTCCCTGATCTTCTTTGCCAGTCACATCAGCAGCCGTCAGGACAATATCGTCGGCTACTGCCGTAACACTGACCGTTCCGCTGACATTAGTCACCCGGCTGGCGGTCATCCCGCTGGCGGCGTCCTCCGTACCGACACCAAAGACCACACTGATGTCACGGTCACTGTCCGGAGATGGCCTGACCGTCAACCCCTCAACCGCAAACCGGTCAGCAGCAGCCCCATCAGCCACCTGAATGGCACCCGTCGGAATATCAATCTTGTACTGGTAAACGGTTGATCCGCTGCCGGTAGAAAAAGATCCGGTCTGGATGGTCAACACCTGCTCGGGTTGACCGGGAAGCGCAACCTTCCACACGCTACCCACCATGTCGGGATCATTGGAGTATATGGAAACGGTCGTGACCTTCTCCTGCCCCGGTGCCCCGCTGACATCACCAGACGTTGCGTTGTCACGGTCAACAAGGGTAAAGACCGGCCGCCAGGCGATCGTCGTGTCCTCAAGACCGGACACACTCTGTACGGACGTGCTGACACCATCAGATACCGGCGCAACCACAACAGGGACCGTCATGACAGACGGAGCCGACACGTTACCGTCCTGCTCGACAGATACGGCGCTGACCGTCAAGGTATAGGAACCGGCATAATTCCCGGATGTGCTCCCCTTGGCCAGAACAGACAAGGATGCAACATCAGCTGCAGGCAAAGGCGCCAAGGTCACCGACCCGTCCGGATTGACGGTGGCGGGAACAACAGGGGCAGTCCCGGATGTACCAAGATGGAATGTGCTTCCTGCCGGCATCCCCGACAGGGTCAGCACCACATTCTCAGACCCGTCGTTATCCGACAGGGAAGCAGACAGGTTCAACGCGACATGGGTATCTTCGTTCCCGGCTGCCGGTGCACTGGCGGACACCACAGCCCCATCCGCGACCCCGGCAACTGAAACAGAAACCAAGGCTACCTCACTGGAAGACTGAGGTCCCAAAGCAACCGGCTGCCCTTCGGTCGAAGTTGCGGTCACTGTGGCATTGATGGTACCGCTGAAATTTAATGGTGGTGTCAGCAGAAGCCCGGGCAGATCCGCCGAAGTCAGGGACCAGGATCCATCCGGCTGCTGTGTCCCGCTGCTCAGGGTCGCTCCGGAAGGAAGGCCAGAGACCGTAATGGTCAGGCTTTCCGATCCATCGGTATCAGCAAGGGCGGCCTGTATAGCAAAAGGCACAGCCGTATCTTCCTGGCCCGAGGCCGGAAGTGAAGCTGTCAAGGTCGGCGCGTCCACAACCGGAGCAATCGTAACCGGAACTGTTTGCAGGATGCTGGCCGTATCACCATCCTGTTCTGTTGATACAGCGGTCACAACCAGGTCGAACGAACCGCTGTAGTTTGGCGGGGGATTAAGTTGCAAACCGGCCAGCTCTGCCGGCGACAGGGTCCAGCTTCCATCCGCGCCCTGTGTTCCCTGATTGAGAGTTGCACCAGCCGGAAGCCCGGAAATCACAACGGACAGCGTTTCTGATGTGTCATGAAGATTGGCACTGATCGTCAAGGGAAGAGCCGTATCTTCAACACCGGAAGCAGGAGGCGCGACCACCAGTGTCGGCGTATCGGCAACACCCGTGATGGTCAGGGATACAGCTGTATCAACAGAGGCCGATTGCTGTTCCGGCAGGGCTGCTGGCTGGCCTTCGGTCGAGGTTGCCTTCACCGTGGCGTTGATGGTACCGCTGAAATCAGCCGGAGGCCTTAATGTCAGGCCCGGCACATCACCCGGGGACAGGGTCCAAGACCCGTCAGCCTGCTGCGTCCCCTTGCTCAGGGTGGTCCCCGCCGGAAGGCCGGAAACCGTGATGCTCAGGCTCTCCGATCCATCGGTATCCGTCAATGAAACCTGAATATCAAAGGGAACGTCCGTATCCTCTGCCCCCACAGTCAAGGCAGGAACATCCAGAATGGGGGCATCGGCTATCGGTGTCACGGTGACCGGCAAGATAGTGACAGTACTGGCCGTATCACCGGCTGTTCCGGTGGTCGTTGCTGTCACCGTTACCGCAAGCTCACCGCTGAAATTCGGCGGCGGTGTCAACTGAAGATCAGCGAGATCAGCAGCAGAAACCCGCCAGCTGGTCGCATCAATGGGGCTTCCTGCACTCAGTACAGTCCCTGCCGGCAGATTACTGATGACAATATCTAGGGTTCCCACCCCAGGACTGGACAGAGTGATTGACAAGGCGATGCCATTATCTTCAGCCCCTGCTGCCGGAACAAGGGATACAACCGGGGCTACAGCCGGAATCTGGACCGTTTGTTGCTGGTCTTCAGGAATAACGGGGGCCGTGGCCACAGTGGCATCCTGTATATCCTCGGGCACCGGCGGGGCATTGGCCTGCTCGGGGGCAACGATAACAGGGGCACCCTGTACTGCGGCAACCGGCGAAGCTGGCAGGTCCGGCTGCAGGGGTTCAGCCCCGGCGCCTGCCGACGGCGAAAGAGGGTCTACGGAAGGAGGCGTGTCCCCGGAACCGGCGGCCGGCTGGTTCACCGCTCCGGCATCAATGACTCCGCCCGGAATACCCTGATTTCCATCTTCGGTCGCAGCAACACCGGGAGCGGGCGTTGGCACCGTATCAAGCTCACCACCAAGAACCTGTACGTCAGCCTCCGACCGGCTGCCTGTATGTAGGACACCCAGGTTACCCACGTTCTGGGGTGAATCCTGCTCTGGCTCCTCAATAGCCCGGGCGAGTGCATCCATCTCGCCATCAACTTCATCATCCCCGACGGCGGCAGAGACTGCTGCACGCTCACCCGTTGGCTGCCCATCGGTGACAGGTGTTTCGGAGCTCAGGATTTCTATTTCCTCAGGCTCAACCAGGCGGGAAGCTTCATCGGCCATCGCATATTCCTTGCACTGACCCCTTCAGCGGGGATAGCCCAATCCCGTATCCGGGCAGCATTACAGGCTGTAAAGCCCGCTACACTGGATACGCACCCCCCGGAAATAACACTCCGGGGCAAGCACTGCGGCGTGCCGATACAAACAGGCCGCCCCATGCAGCTCGTCTGGATTCAGAAGCAATGACAGGGACAAGGCATCCTGTCCGTGCACGAATCCCACATACACAGCCGCACCACATTGTAGCATCAGCACGGCCGTGCTTTCAGCCCAATCGCTACATTTATTGTCTGCATAGAAATATATTTGTTCATTAAGAACAAAAACAAAGGCCAACAAGCACCCTAGTTACGGTCTTCGCCCAGACTCATGATGCCGATACCCATGCTGACACTGCCAAAGGTAACAAAAAGCCCAAAAAAAAGCAGCCCGGTATAAAGGACTGGGTGGTCAGACCGGAAAGCAAGTGCACGAATATTTCCGATATCAAGCCACAGTATCATAATGCCGCATAGCAGGGCGCCAGCACACCCTGCCAACAGATGCTGGAACAAGAATTTCAGGGCCTTCTTTTCCTGTGGGCTCACCGGCATACCGCATCCCCCTCAGGATGATTCATCAGCCGCCGCCGCATGGTCGGCAAAGAATGGCTCAACACCAAGCGCACGCATGGCATCGGCAACGGCCGCAGCAGCCTGATCCAATCGTTCCGGGTCTGTGCCACGGGCAACGATACTGACGCCATAGCCTGTCGGGGTCATGAAAGGGTAGCTGCCGATGTCAACATCAGGAAACGACGCCTGTATCCCCCCCAAGGATACAGCAAGATCACTTTCACGTACCGCGGCGGAAACAGCCCTAGAGATAATAGCAGCCCCACCGGCCAGGCCCGGCTTCAACAGGTCAAAGCAGGCCGCTGCGATGCGGGGAACACCGGCCAGAACATACACATTCCCGATACAAAAACCCGGAGCCGCACTGACCGGATTGTCCAGAAGAGCCGCCCCGGAAGGAATACGGGCCATACGAAGCCGCGCCGGCGTCAAGTGTTCGGGACCGTAATAATCACGCAACCGCTTTACAGCATCGGGGTTTTGCTCCAGCTCAACCCCAAAAGCCGCCGAAACAGCCTCAGCCGTAATATCATCGTGCGTTGGACCGATGCCGCCGGTTGTGAAAACAAGATCGAAACGATCACGAACATCGTGCAAGGCTGAGACAATTGCCTCGTGCACATCAGGTATAATACGGGCCTCTCTCAGGGCAATACCAAGCCCCGCCAGACCTGTTGCAAGCATGGGAATGTTCGCATCACGCGTTCGCCCGGACAGGACCTCGTTACCGATAACAAGAACACAGGCTGTGCGATCGGGCATGATACGACACTCCGCAAAACAGTTATATCAATGGTCAGAGCCATGCAGGATCTTGCTTTTCAGCCCGGTTTCATAGGCCATCCCCGGAGCTGTGACCGAAATGCCATAAGGCCAGCGCGACATGGCCAGCCCCTTGCGGGTCAAGGCCTTCCAAACGGACTCATTGCGCAGGCCTGTGGCATCGGAAGAAGAAACGATCCAGGATCCAAGGTGAAAATGGTTCCCATGGGGATCAGGAAACGCGGTAACCATGGGGTCTCCGGTTTCCGGGTCCGGCTGGCTAGCATCGGGCATCCCGGCTAGGACCTGAAGCAAGGTCAGGGTCTTCAACTGCAGGGGGTTAAGCTTCAGGGGGTTATTCTTCGGTGGCATCAACAGGTTCCTCGATGAAAATGGCTGACAGCCTATCCGGGAACACGTGGAATGAAAAGAGACTGCACACGATACACACACCAAAGCGCCTTGGCCTGGCCTTGACGACATCACCGCCGCTCCCTAGAGTCCAAGATACAAGCCGACCATGATGACTAAGGAAGCATACACATGAAGCAGGTGACGGATGACAGCTTTGAAAAAGATGTCCTGAAAGCAGAAAAGCCGGTTCTGGTTGATTTCTGGGCAGAATGGTGTGGCCCCTGCCGGACCTTGGCCCCTCTGCTGGACGAACTGTCAGCCGAAATGGGCGAAACACTGGAAATCACCAAGATCAATATCGATGAAAACCCGCTGACACCCGGCAAGTACGGGGTCCGTGGCATTCCGACCCTTATGCTGTTCCACAATGGACAGCTCACGGCAACAAAGGTTGGCGCACCCCCGATGAAAAGCGTGCTGCAGGACTGGATCAAGACATCGATGCCAAAGTAAGGGTCTGAGTCCCGACTTGGCCTTTATATTGCTGACACAGAAAGCCGCCGCTGGCGGCTTTCTTTTCAATCAAAAAGGGCACACGACGTGACATGCAAGGAAACAGGATCCGGAACAAGGCCCGTCCTGTCCGCCAGTTACAAAACCGACATACCGGCCTTTTATGGAGACTGGTTTGTCAACCGGCTACAGGCCGGGCACGTCACGGTACACAATGTCTGGAATAATAGGCCCTTTACGGTTGACCTTCGTCCGCATGCCCTGTCCGGTATTGTTCTGTGGACCCGGAACATCAAGCCGTTTCTGCACCACATGCCAGCCGTCGATGCCTTGGGCCTGCCCACTGTTATTCAGTTCACGGTTACCGGCTATCCCCGCAACCTAGACCGTTTTGTCCCGGATGCATACCAAGCCGTTGAGATGATACGCACCTTGGCAGGAGCCCGCGGATCTGATGCCGTTGTCTGGCGTTATGATCCCATTCTTTTCACATCCCTGACACCACCCCACTGGCACCGTGAGACATTTTCCCGCCTGGCCCAAGATCTGAGAGGTGCCGTCAACGAAGTTGTTGTCAGCTTTGCCCAGTTTTACAGCAAGACACGGCGATCTCTTGCAAGGGTTGCACAGCACAGTCATCTGACATGGCATGATCCGGATGATGACACCAAGAAGGAACTGCTGGGGGACTTCCTCGCCATCGCCCAAGATAACGGTATGGCCCTGTCTCTCTGCGCCCAGCGCCATCTCCTGGTTCCAGGCCTGCAAGACGCCGCCTGCATAGATACAGAACGCCTATCACGCTTGGCCGGCCAGGCTGTTATCACCGGATCCCGCAGCCACCGTGCGTCTTGCGCCTGTGCAGCCAGCAAGGATATCGGGGCCTATAATACCTGCCCGCAAGGCTGTATTTACTGCTATGCTACAACAACACACGTAAAAGCACGCGAGGCCGCGCAGTCTCACAAAGCAGGCCAAGAAGCCCTGTAGCATCAGGCGGAAACGCAAACCCCCGGAAGGCGTCGGGAAACAGGCATTTCAAGATGCGCCACCATCTCCCGGGGCACAATCTGCCAGAAGTTCCCGATTTGACAGTGCCACTCAGCCAGTATTTTCTCGGCAAAGCGAGACCCTGTTTCACAGGCATGCTGGCGCACCAGCTCCTTCAGGCGATGTGCATAGTAATCCATTTCGATACGCTGACAGATCACGGAATCTAGGTTGACCAGATGATCAAGACTGTCATCACACAAAACATAGGCCATACCACCGGTCATACCGGCGGCAAAATTCGGACCAACAGGCCCCAAGATCACAACTTCCCCGCCCGTCATGTACTCGCAGCCATTTGATCCACACCCCTCGATCACGGCAACAGCCCCTGAGTTACGCACAGCAAAACGCTCACCAGCCTGCCCTGCCGCAAAAAGAGTTCCCGCCGTTGCTCCATACAGGACCGTATTGCCGATAATGGTATTATCTTGGGACAAAAGCGGACTGGACACAGGGGGGCGCACAACAATGGCCCCACCGGACAATCCCTTGCCAACATAGTCGTTGGCATCTCCGAAGACTTCCAGTTTTAGGCCCTGCACGGCAAAGGCCCCAAGGGACTGCCCAGCAGACCCACGCAGGCGAACCGTGATATGGCCCGGCTGAAGCCCCTTCATCCCATAGCGGGTCACAATCCTGTGGCTCAACCCTGTTCCAACCGCACGGTGCGTATTCTGTACATGATAAGTCAGCTGCATCTTCTCCCCGTCCTCTAGAGCAGAACGGGCATCCTCAATCATGCGGGCATCAAGGGTTTCATCAACCTCGTTACGCCCTTGCACAGCACAAACAGTCGGCAGCCCCCCTGCATCTGCCTTGACCAGAAGGGAATTCAGGTCCAAGTCATCCAGATACCAAGCCCCCCTTGAAACCTGGTAAAGCAGGTCGGTCCGGCCGATAATTTCGTTCAGGGTCCGAAAACCCAGCTCGGCCAAGATTTCCCGCACCTCTTCAGCCATAAAGGAGAACAGATTGACAACTTTTTCCGGTGTACCGCCAAACTTGGCCCGCAGGGCCTCATCCTGTGTGCAGACACCGACCGGGCATGTATTGGAATGACACTGGCGCACCATAATGCAGCCCATAGCAATCAGGCTTGCCGTGCCAACCCCGAACTCCTCGGCTCCAAGAATGGCGGCCACGACCACATCTCGACCTGTCTTGATACCGCCATCTGTGCGTAAAAGAACCCGATGACGCAAACGGTTGAGGGTCAGAACCTGGTGAACCTCCGAAAGGCCAAGCTCCCATGGCAGCCCGGCATAGCGGATTGATGTCATCGGACTGGCGCCGGTCCCGCCCGCATGCCCGGAAATATGGATAACATCGGCCTTGGCCTTGGCCACACCGGCCGCAATGGTCCCGATGCCGGACCGGGAAACCAGCTTGACCACAACGCGGGCCTTTGGATTGATCTGCTTCAGGTCATAGATAAGCTGGGCTAGATCCTCGATAGAATAGATATCGTGATGGGGGGGAGGAGAGATCAGTGTCACCCCCGGAGTTGAATGGCGCAGGGCTGCAATCTGGGCTGTAACCTTGAAACCGGGCAGTTGCCCTCCCTCTCCAGGTTTAGCGCCTTGTGCAACCTTGATCTCAATTTCACGGCACTGGTTCAGATACTCCGCCGTCACGCCAAAACGCCCGGATGCCACCTGCTTGATTGCTGAGTTGGCATTGTCGCCATTCGGGCGGGGACGATACCGTTCCGGCACCTCACCACCCTCGCCACTGTCAGACTTGGCACCAATCCGGTTCATGGCAATATTCAGGGTGCCATGGGCTTCTTCCGACAAAGCCCCCAGTGACATGGCCGGCGTTACGAAACGGCGGCGCAGCTGAGTCACGGATTCCACCTCATCCGGAGGCAACGGACGCTCTGCCCGGCGGAAATCCAGCAAATCACGTAATGAAATCGGCGGTAACGCACGAACCCCACGGGTGTAACGCTGATACAGGGCATAATCCTCTCGCGTCACAGCCATCTGCAACATATGGATCAGGGTTCCCTCGAAACCGTGCGTCTCGCCGGAACCACGCCGATAGCGATACAGACCACCAACAGGAAGAACAGCAGAAGGTGCCTTCCAGGCCCGGACGTGCTGCTCCAAGACCATTTTCTGGATCCCCGCCATCCCGATACCGGAAATCCGGGACGGCATACCGGGAAAGAATTCCGCGACTAGGGCACGGGACAGACCAACAGCCTCGAAGTTCAGCCCCCCACGATACGAGGACACAACGGAGATGCCCATCTTTGACATGATTTTCCGCAAACCGTCATCCTGGGCCTTGCGGAAGTTTCTCAGTGCCTGCTCCAGCGAAATTCCGCCCAGAAGACCTCGGCGGACACGGTCATGGATAGCTTCCTCAGCCAGCCAAGCGTTGACCGTGGTAGCCCCGACACCAATCAGAACAGCAATGGAGTGTGTATCCAGACATTCACCGGACCGGACATTCAAGCTGGTAAATGTACGCAACTTCTGGCGGATCAACCAGGTGTGCACAGCCCCTGCAGCCAAGATCATCGGCATGGGGGCACGGTCTGCAGACGCAGACTCATCCGTCAGGATAACGTGGGTACAACCACCACGAACAGCATCCTCGGTTTCATTCTGGATACGATGCACGGCCTCACGCAGAGCATGCTCACCACCATGAACGTCGAAGGTACAATCGACAAAAGCGGCTGCATCTCCCATATAGGCGCACATGGCCCGAAATTCGGCATTGGTCAGGACCGGGCTCTCGATCTGCAAAATATCACACTGGGATGGATCTTCATCCAAGATATTGCCCAGATTTCCCAGACGGGTTCCCAAGCTCATGACCCGTGTTTCCCGTAATGGATCGATGGGTGGGTTGGTCACCTGGCTGAAATTCTGCCGAAAAAAGACATGCAATCCACGATAATGATCCGAAAGCACGGCCAAGGGTGTATCATCCCCCATCGAACCGATAGCTTCTTTGGCTTCCTCGATCATTGGGGCCAGTATTAGCTCCATGTCTTCCAAGGTCATGCCGTGAGCAAGCTGCCGACGGCACAGCGTACCGGCATCAAGGGTCGGACTGGACATTCCCGATCCCTTTATCAGGCTGTCTAGGTGCGTCATCCGGGACGTCCATGCCCCAAAGGGAGCACGGGAGGCCATGGCGGTTTTCAGCGCATCATCACCGTAAAAACGCCCTTCCAGCAGGTCTATGCCGATACACTGCCCCGGACCAACACGCCCCTTGGCCCGAACACTGGCTTCATCAATGCGCACCATGCCCGTTTCCGAGCCCACAATCAGCAGATCGTCACCAGTTATGGTGTAGCGCAAGGGACGAAGACCATTGCGGTCCAAGCCAGCAATAACCCAGCGCCCGTCATAGGCACAAACAGCAGCCGGGCCATCCCACGGTTCCATCACGCAGTTGCTGTAACGGAAGAAATGCCGGTGTGCATCCGGCATAACCGATCCGGAAGAAAGACTCTCCGGAATCATCATGGCTTTGACTGCAGGCGCCGGGCGCCCGGCACGCACCAGAAGCTCGAACACGTTGTCAAGGGCAGCCGAGTCAGACCCGCCGGGCTGAATAACCGGCTTCAGGTCACGAACACGCGCACCAAAGACAGGGCTTTCCAGTCTGGTCTCATGCGCCCGCATCCAGTTGATGTTGCCGGAAAGGGTGTTGATCTCTCCGTTGTGGGCCAACATCCGGAACGGCTGGGCCAGACGCCACGTCGGGAATGTATTGGTGGAGTAACGCTGGTGATAGATGGCAAACGGGGATTCAAACCGGTCATCAGCCAGATCCGGATAGAACGTGTCCAGCTGCTCGGCCAGAAACATGCCCTTGTAAATCACGGAACGACAGGACAGCGAGCAAACATAGAACTCGGCAATATTCTCGGCAGATGCTTTGGCCTCCATCCGGCGACGTAGAACGTACAAGTCTGTTTCAAACTGCTGTTCAGGAACATTGCGGGTATTGGCTATCATGATCTGTTCGATCTCGGGACGCGTCGCGTTGGCCTTTTCCCCGATCACATCAATATCGACCGGCACCTGGCGCCAGCCATAGATCCCGTACCCACAACGCAGAATCTCGGCTTCAACAATCATCCGGCACCGCTCTTGTGCCAGCATGTCGTTCTTGGGCAGAAAAATCATGCCCACCGCCATCACCCCATCCAGCGGCTTGTGGCCAATGCGTTCAACGTGAGCCTTGAAGAAGGCTTGCGGGACAGCAACGTGAATGCCGGCACCATCGCCTGTTTTTCCATCCGCATCGACAGCCCCACGATGAAACAGAACCTTCAGGGCGCTGATACCAGCCTCGACCACCTGGCGCCGGGGCTTTCCACCAAGGGCTGCCACCAAGCCAACGCCACAAGCGTCATGCTCCTGAAGCGGGGAGTACAGATGTGCTTCTTCCAGGGTCCGGACATTGTTATGCCAGTTGTCTGCAAACGGCTTGCCTGTCTCGGCACCAGACTGGTTTCCCATTATACCCGTACTCCTTCACCAAGACCGGCAACAGCCCCTGCATCCGACCGTTTTTCAAGGTAATCCGCGATTGAGGCTGCAACCTCCCGCCCGTCACGGATAGCCCAAACCACCAGAGATGCACCGCGTACGATGTCACCAGCAGCAAACACCCCCTCCACCGACGTCATGGCAGTCTGTGGATCAACCGCCAGCGTTCCATGCTCCGTTACATGCAATGCAGGCTCCGCGAAGAGGGTCGGCACATCCTCGGGATCAAACCCCAAGGCCTCGATCACAAGGCCAGCTGGCAGAACAAAGTGGGAATCCCCAACCGGACGGGGTGTCTGGCGACCACTGGCATCCGGAATACCCAAATACATCGGCACAGCCCGCACCCCTGATACATGGCCAGGTGTTCCTTCATCTAGGAAAGCCTCTGGCGCTGACAGCCAGACAAACTCCACGCCTTCTTCCTCGGCATTGGAAACTTCACGCAGGGAACCGGGCATATTGTCACGATCACGCCGGTAAAGGCACTTGACGCTGCGTGCCCCTTGACGAACGGCTGTACGCACACAGTCCATCGCGGTATCACCACCCCCAATGACGACAACATGCCTGTCCCGCGCATCCAGTCCCTGATCCACGGCAGCGTCTCCAAAGCCGGCGTGACTGGATGCAATCAAATAGTCCAAGGCTGGAACCACTCCACGCAGGCCGGACCCCGGTGTTGAAAGATTACGTGCCCGGTACACACCCGTGGCAATCAATATGGCGTCGTGGCGCTCCCTGAGGGTGGAAAAGGAAAGCGTGCCCCCAACATCAACCCCAAGATGAAACACAATGCCACCATCCTGTAACCGCTGCACACGTCGGCGCACCACATCCTTTTCAAGCTTGAAGCCGGGAATCCCATAAACCAGCAACCCGCCAGCACGGTCGTAACGATCGTAGACATCCACATCAAAGCCACGAAGACGAAGTTCTTCTGCCGCAACCAACCCTGCCGGGCCGGCACCAATAATACCAATGCTTTGCCCCCGGGCCGGGCCGGACTGCAAAGGCTTCACCCACCCCTGCGCCCATGCTGTATCAGTGACAAAACGTTCAACGGCACCGATGGTCACTGTGTGATGACCAGATTGCTCTAGGACACAGGATCCCTCGCACAGACGATCCTGCGGACAGATACGCCCACAAATTTCCGGCATGGCATTGGTTGCGGAGGCCAACTCGTACGCCTCGCGCAGGCGACCTGCTGCGGCCATGGCCAACCAATCGGGAATATTGTTCCCGAGTGGACAATGAATCTGGCAGAACGGAATGCCACACTGCGTGCAACGCGAAGCCTGCTCACCGGCTCTGTCTGGGTTAAACACACTGTAAATTTCGTCAAAGTCACCGCATCGCTCCTGCGCAGAACGCTTGTCAGGTGTCTGCTGATCCAGACGGACAAACTGCATCATCTTTGACGGCATGCAAAAACCTCCCCGATCAAGCGGTACCGGCACAACAGCACCGTAGAAGAGAATCGCTCTCAACCCACAGGAGGAATACGAGCAGTAACCCAACTATTCGGGTATACGGGTTACCGTGCTCTCACGCAACAAGAAAGCCGTAGGAATAGTCAGTATGACTGACCATTTCTGTGCTCCTTAAAACCATAATGGGCCGCAACCTAGGCTCTATAAACGCCATGCTGACAGAACTAGGCCCATATCCTTACAAAAGCATCAGGGGGAAGCGCGCCCCAGATCATAAACGCCGCGACCGCCCGCCATACGCCCCAGCTCTTGCCAGGCCGTTGCTAGGTGATAACCTGTACTGGCACGCAGCGTTTGATCAAATGGCTCAAGAGAACGACTGCACGCCTCAATCCAGAAACCGCCCGGGCGCAGATACGTGCGACCAAGGAAATCCAGGAATTCCTTCTCCTGCCCCGGTCGCAGAACAGCCAATGCCTTGAGCAATTCAGTCAAAGGCCAGATACGCTTTCCCTCATCTGTCACGCGGCCATGCGCATCCACACTGTTGAAAACACCACCAAAAGCGCGATCAATCCCGCACGTCATTCCACGCTCCAGAAGATCATGAGCCTGGTCTAGCCAGCGTTGCTGCACAGGACCAGGTTCGTGAAAGCGCACTGCATATTCATGCAACAACCACGCCCACTCAAACTGATGGCCTGGTTCAATCTGGGCATGGGCCGCAAGCTCAGGCGACCCGTCTTCCCCAAAGTATTCCGCAATCATTCCAGCTTGGGGATGCAGAAGCGACGGAAACAAAGCAGCCAGATGGTGAGCCATGTCGGCATCCTGACTGCGACCCGAAACCAAGGCAAAAGCCATAGCGGCCTCAAACAGATGCATGTGCGGGTTTTGCAGCAAGCGTCGGTCCGGCCCTGATCCATCCGGGTCTGCCCCAGCTGCAAACCACGACCGGTCTGGGAGAGTAAACAGCGTCCGGATGTCATCCATTGTCCGCCGCGCTAGGAACAGTGCGCGATCATGACCAAGAACCGAGGCCGCAACCGCTGTTGCCAGAACAACAAAGGCATGGGCATACAAATCCTTGCGCCGATCCGCAGCCTCACCATCCGGCATAATACTGAACCACCATCCCCCGTTCAGAGGATCGGCATACAGGGTGTCCAGTCTCTCCAGAAGACGCCCCCCCTGATCACGACACAAGACGGGATCAATCGCATACAAGGCACAGCGTACGTAGAGCTGGCGGCACAAAGCCATCACACGACGGGGCGTCTGACAGCGTGGCGTACCGTCTTCCTCCAAGATCTCGACGGTCGATTCTGTTTCCCTGTCCCATCCAGGACCCGCCCAGATATCAAGATGACCAGCCATAAAAGCTCTGTCGAGAGAACGTACAGAAAGTGTCATCAGAAAAATCCGGTATCTGTAAAAGAGGGCAACAAAGGCCGGGGAGAAGCCCGAACGCAACGACTTTACACCATGACACCGCGCTGTCGCAGGACAAACCTTGCATCACCGGATCACAATACAATCGCGATCAAGAGGTGCCAAAAAGATAAGAAAACAGAGTATGTCAACAGCAGGACAAGTTATCGACTCATTCATATCAATGCTGAATCCGCCCTGATCAATAAGATGTATGCATAATAAAAATGAAAAACTTGGCAAGGTGTTAGTTAAATTTATTATTTCTGCTACAAAATAGTTAGAACAAAGCCGCATGCCCATGGAACGGCAAGGCCGGCGGCGGTTCTTCCATCTCCTGACGGCGATGGCTGATTCCTGTAGTGGAGCTATGTCCAAAAAAGACCGGATAAATCCATACCAACAGGGGTGAGAATCCGCCGCCTGTTGCTTACACCATGATGGCACAAGGCCGTCGCGGTCTGGCCCACGTTCACCTTGCTCGCGTCTCTTCACCATCCATCAGCAAGGCAACACAGGCTCCCAGCCACACGGGAGGGGACCATGAAGGAATACAGAGACACACCAAATATGAAAGAGGTCTTCAGTGGCCCCGGCTGGAATGATTCGGTGTCCTACGAAGACCGCCATGAACCGATCAGGGTCATCCTGCGCGGGAAAGAAAAAGCAACGGTTTATGTCAATGGTGTACCAGAAGATACTGTGAACGGTGTCGAAGGTGTCTACGGCAGTCAGGGCAATGACCATCTGACAGGTGACGAGGGAAGTAATGTCTTAAAAGGTGGCCCGGGCAGCGACACACTGGATGGCGGCGCCGGAACAGACTGGGCTTGGTACGACGAGAAAGCGGCATCCGTGCGGGTAACCCTGCAAGGGTCGCAAAACGCAGCCGTGTACGTAGGCAATGTAGCCGAGGACACTATTCGTAACATTGAGAATATACGCGGTGGCTGGGGAAATGACGAACTGACAGGAGATGAAGTCAGCAACGAGTTCCGGGGAGGTGGCGGAGAGGACTTTCTGGACGGGGGAGACGGCGACGACTGGCTTCGGGGCAATACCGGCAATGACGTCCTCTATGGTGGGGCCGGAGACGATATCCTGGATGGTGGCAGCGGAAATGATGTTCTCGATGGCGTTGCCGGAAACGACATACTGAAGGGCGAACACGGTCATGACGCGCTGGACGGTGGTGATGGAAATGATCTCGCTGACTACACAGACAAGACAGCTCCTGTTCGCGTGACACTGCACGGCGCACAGGATGCCGCCGTATATGTGGGAGGCATCGCTGAAGATACAGTCCGGAATATCGAGAATATACGTGGTGGCTGGGGAAATGACCAAATCACCGGAGACGAAGGCGACAACACCCTTCTGGGCGAAAGAGGCAATGACTTTCTGGACGGAAGGGATGGTCACGACATTCTGAACGGTGGCCCTGGTGTCGACACCCTGCACGGCGGTGCCGGAGATGACCACCTTGAAGGGGGAAATGGAAACGATTTCCTGTATGGCGGCGCAGGCAACGACATTCTCAGGGGAGGTCCGGGAAAAGACAGCCTAGATGGCGGCGAAGGCAACGACCTTGTGTCCTACAGCGGGAAGACCGAACCCGTCCGGGTCACGCTGCTGGGGTCACAGGAAGCAACCGTCTACATCCATCACTGGGCTGAAGATACGGTCAAGAATATCGAAAGAATTTACGGAGGATCGAGCGACGACACGCTGACAGGGGATGAAAACGACAATACTTTCCGGGGAGGACGAGGCAAGGACAGCCTAGATGGAGGATCTGGCTCAGACTGGGCCTGGTACGATGGAAAGACAGCACCTGTCCGGGTAACGCTACATGGATCACAGGACGCCGTTGTATACGTGGACAATACAGAGGAAGATCGCATACGGAATATCGAGAACATAAAAGGAGGCCACGCGGGGGACCAGCTGACCGGGGATGAAGAAGATAATACGCTGGATGGCGAAGGTGGAAATGACGAGATCTGTGGCAATGCCGGTAATGATCACCTGAATGGCGGAGAAGGAGAAGACTGGCTGAAAGGTGACGAGGGAAACGATATCCTGACCGGAGGGCCAGGCGCCGACACCCTCCACGGAGGCCTTGGGGCCGATACCTTCCGCTACGCGACAATAGCAGAAACCTACGGTGACCGGATCTTGGACTTCCAGCCGGGGGAAGACCGGATCGATCTTTCTGAAACAGGGCATGTCTTTACCCTGCTCGGAGATCGCCCTGCACCGGGATCCCTATGGACAACCACCGAAGGAGAGGATCTTGTCCTGAAGGGTGATACAGACCGCGATGTCAACACAGTTGAGGTCGAGCTCAGGCTTATGAAGAGTCCATTCCTGACAGCAAACGATATCGACGGAGTTAACAACACCCTGACCATAAACGGGAAACACCTGAATGCTGCGGAAACAACGGAAGACGTCATCCTTGGGCTTTCGGAGTTCGAAGGACTTAACAAGATTTCGGGTGGAAAGGGTAACGATATCCTGAACGGCAGCACAGGAGACGATATGCTCAGGGGTGGCTCTGGTGATGATACCCTAAATGGCGGTGCTGGAAGCGATACGCTGCGCGGAAACAATGGAAACGACCGCCTGAATGGCGGAGAGGGGCGCGACTGGATCAGGGGGGGACATGGTGCTGATACCCTGCATGGAGGACTAGGTGCCGATACCCTCCACGGAGGGCCCGGAGCTGATATCTTCCTCTATGCCACAACAGCCGAAACCCATGGTGACCGGATCCTTGATTTCCAACCTGGGGAAGACCGGATTGACCTCTCCCAAACAGGATACATCTTTACCCTGCTCGGAGACCGTCCTGTACCGGGGACTTTGTGGACCTCCTTGGAAGGAAAGGATCTTGTCCTGAGGGGTGATACGGACCTTGACAGCCGTACGGCCGAAGTTGAGCTCAGACTCAAGGACAACCCGCTGCTGACAGCCAGAGACCTTGTGTTAAGGAATGCACCTGATTCCATTCTGCCTGACACGCAGAATAAACACGAAGATACTCACGTCATGATACCGTACCACGCTGAAAGCCCGAGGGTGGCGTATCTCGGGGCCAGTCAGGAACAAGAGAGCATAACAGACCAAGAAAATCATCGTCCGGCACGCAGCACCAACATACACGACCACGATATGGTTCTGGATTTCAGCACCAAACAAGATAAGGCCATACAGACTGCTGCCGTCGTACCCTCCCTCCCCGAGATGCATACGATTCAGAAACCGAATTCCATGCAGTCTCCGTCTATCCGGATAGAAAAAACAGACAACGAAATAGTACTTCACTTCGATACAGACGGAAACGCTGAAACAAAAGGCTTCAGCATCACCCTGACAGGTCTTGGCTTCAGTGATGACGGAACAATGGTATTATAACAGCACACCGTTCTTCTTAGATCATGTGGAAAATGGATTCGATTGTAACGGATCTGATCCAGAAAGAAGCACCTATATCACATTAATATAGCAATAGAACACGTTACGTTCCTTTTGAATGTCATCTGGACCCTAGCAATCTTATAGAGATGTTCAAACGATCATATTTCCTTTACTCAAGCCACCTCTTCCCTGAAAAGAATCCTTGCAACTCTATTCAATTCAAACAAAAAAGAGATTTGTAAACAGGGGATAGAGATATGCTTGAAAAGAATGAACCCTTCATTGCGCGTTTTCTCGGCGAGGTACGCCGAAAACTCCTCGATACCGGAACGCGCAACCGATTGATTCACGTGAACCGGGCAAATCTCAGGGCCAACTGCCTGAACATCATAAACGAGAAGTCCGACCCGATTTATAGCCTTCTGCGCTTGAAGGCAAAGGACATGCGTTTCAAGGCAATGGGCAAAGACAAGAAGGGGAAAGACGATGAGATGCTCTTTGCACTGCCCGACAACGACATCACAGACGGGTCGAGCCGGCTGATCGACACATTTATTGAGACTCCACTTGGTCCGGACGCCCTGACGCGGCGGCTTTTACGCCTTTCCGGGGATGCCAAGACCGCCGAAGAAGAACAGGGTCTCAATATACTCTACCTCGCCCTCGGCTTTCTGATATGGAAAGAAAGTGACTCGACGGGTACGAAGAGGGAAACACCGCTTGTCCTGCTCCCGGTAAGGCTTGTACGTGACCAAAAAACATCAGAATTCAAGCTGAAATGCTTGGATGATGACATCACAACAAACCTGCCTTTGCAGGAACGACTGCGACAGGACTTCGGCATCCGCCTACCCGATATCGATGAAGGCGAGGGTTGGTTGCCATCATCCTATTTTGCCCAGGTAGCGGATGCCATATCCGGACAAAAGGACTGGTCAATCGATACAGATGGTATGCAGCTTGGCTTTTTCTCCTTTGCCAAGCTTTTGATGCACCGTGACCTGAGCCAAGAGGCTTGGCCAGAAGGTGCTTTTGCCAACAACCCGTTCCTAAGGGGGCTCCTTACAGACGGCTTCGCGGAAGATCCCCCGTTTTTTGCCCCCGGGGACCGTCTGGATGAGCGGCTTGCGCCGGCAAAACTTATTCAGGTTGTTGATGCTGATGCCTCGCAGACAAAAGTCATTGAGGAAGTCAGGGAAGGCAGGAGCCTTGTTGTACAGGGGCCACCCGGTACAGGAAAGTCACAAACCATCACCAATATTATCGCCGCATCTGTTTATGATGGAAAGTCTGTCCTTTTTGTTGCCGAGAAAATGGCCGCCTTATCAGTCGTACATGACCGACTTGTACGCTGCGGGCTGCGGGATATCTTCTTGGAACTCCATTCCCGGACGGCAAACAAAAAAGCGCTGGTGCAGGAGCTTGGCCGCACGCTAATGGCCAGTAGCATAAAACTACCAAAGGTCGGAAGCTCAGAGCCTCTGAAGAAGACGCGGGATGAACTGAACCGGATTTCCAACCTGCTGCACACACCAATACCCGGCAGCACAGAGACCCCATTCCATGCCATTTCTGACATTATCGGGTTTATGGGAAAGGGGGCATCACCACCCTCCATTCCATTGGAAGGCCTTGCAGGCCTTGATCACGAAACACGCCTGGCTGTATTGAAGGCTATCGATGCCTTCGTCGCGGCGGTGGAGAGGGCAGGAGAAAAACAGAGACACCCCTTCAGGGGCAGCATGGCACGCGACCTGCAACCAACAGATTTGTCGCGTCTTGAAACAGAATTGAAGGCTGCCGTTGAAGCACAAGATGCTCTTCTGGCCAAAGCGAACAAAATTGCAGCGAAGATAAACCAGACAGAGCCACGCACCTTTGATGCTATCTCCAAACTGTGTGCCGGGCTCGAAAGTCTGACCACTGCTCCGGGCGAGGTTAAGTCTCTCCTGCCAAACCTGTTCGAGCATGCTGGACGACCACGTCTGACCGAAGCGCTTGAAGCAGGTGCAAACTGGGCAGCAGCCCGCAAGGCCATCGACTGTACCTATGTGGAAGCGGCATGGAATGCAAATCTGGCTGACTTGCGCACCATGTTGGCAAAAGGACAAGCGTCATGGCTTGTGCGCATATTCGGAGCATACAGAAGCGCCTCTGCCGAACTCTCAGCCCTTCTGATGATACCGCTTCCCAAAACACCAGCAGAGCGCCTGCAGGTCGTTGATAATTTGATCAAAGTCCAGAACCTGCGTCGAGCCCTTACAGATGAGGAAGCATGGTTGCAATCAGTTCTTGGTTCTGAATGGCGTGGAGAACGAACGGCTTTTGACAGCTGTCTCGATGCTGCGCGGTGGTTATCGACAGCGCATGGAACTGGGGCCTTCTCAACAGTTGAACAGATGACCAGTGCGCTTGCTGTCCCGAACGTAGCCTCCATGGCCAATGATCTCTCCACTCTGCTGAACCGTGCACGTACCCTTGTCGCAGTACCAATAAGCCGGCTTCAGCTTGACCTTGTCGAAGCTGGCTTGGGGCATCACATTGATACTGTGGGATTGGACATCCTGCGTGATGTTTTCTCAGATATGGCTGCTGATGTCTCACGCTACAGTGAATGGGCTGAACTTTTGCATACTGCCACCGTTCTTGTTGATCATGGATCTGGTGCCATTGTTGATGCTGTCTATGAAGGGCGACTGGAGCCATCTCAGGCGCGGATTGAATTTTCCTATGCTTGTGCCGAGGCGCGCTGGGATGATGCACGCAACAAATTGCCTGAATTGAACAAGCTTTCACAGCGGGACAGACATGACCTTGTCCGCTTGTTTTGCCAGTTTGACAAAGACCGGATCGAAAACACAAAGACCCTGATTCTGGCGAGGCACTTCATGCGAATGCCGCGCGAGACGGGTAGTGAAATGAAAATAATTCGTGGTGAAATCGGGCGGAAGCGCGGACACAAACCAATCCGCTGGGTAATGAAGCATGCCGGATCCGCTGTACAGCGTATAAAGCCAGTGATGTTGATGAGTCCGCTCTCGGTTGCGCAGTTTCTCCCGCCTGGTAGTGTCACGTTTGATCTTCTCGTAATCGATGAAGCGTCGCAGATACGGCCTGAAGACGCGCTCGGCGTGATCATGCGTGCAAAGCAGATTGTCGTTGTAGGTGACCAGAAACAACTCCCGCCAACATCGTTTTTCGATCGTCTGGTTAATGAGGTGGATGAAAATGACGAGGAAGAAGACACTATTGCTCCGGGTGCAGCTGCTGCCGATATGGAAAGCATCCTTTCGCTTTGTGAAGCACGGGGTCTACAAAAACAGATGCTGGAATGGCATTATCGTTCCCGTGATCCGTCCTTGATTCGGGTCAATAATGCAGAATTTTATGGTGACAGACTTGTCTTGCCGCCTTCACCCTTGCAGATCAATCCTGATTATGGCCTGAAGTTCCGCCATGTTCCGGGTGTTTATGCCCGCGGAGGCAGTGGCCTTGGGCGTCAGGGAACAAACCGCATCGAGGCAGAAGCAGTGGTTGAAGCGGTCATCAAACATGCCCACACATGGCCTGAACTTTCACTGGGTATCGTTGCCTTTTCAAAGACCCAGGCCGATATGCTGACAGAAGTTCTGGAGTTTGAACGCAGACGGAACAGTGCTCTAGACGCTTTCCTTCGCGAAGGAAAGCCTGAGGATGTGTTTATCAAGAACATCGAGAACGTCCAAGGCGATGAACGTGATGTTATCCTGGTTTCGGTGTGCTATGGCCCGCAGGAACCCAATGGACGCCTGACAACCATGTCTTTTGGTCCAATCAATACAGAGGGTGGGGAGCGGCGGCTGAATGTGCTCTTCTCCCGTGCAAGGGTCCGATGCGAAATTTTTGCTTCATTTGACCCCGGTGATATTGACGTGTCACGTTCATCTCGTGAAGGATCAAGAGTCCTGAAGCGGTTTTTGGATTTTGCGAAGACTGGCATAATGGAAAGCTCTGTTATTACTGGGCTTGATGCTGACAGTCCATTTGAGGAGGATGTAGCAACGGTCATTCGATCATTTGGATATCTGGCCGACATTCAAGTCGGAACGGCGGGTTTCAGAATAGATATTGGTGTCCGACACCCGAGTAGACCGGGGCAATATCTTCTGGCAGTGGAATGCGATGGAGCCACTTATCATTCCGCACTTTGGGCCCGCGAACGTGACCGCCAGCGCCAAGATATTCTTGAAAATCTTGGCTGGCGTTTTCACCGGATCTGGAGCACCGACTGGTTCCACCACCGCAACCGCGAAATCGAAAGGTTACGCTTGGCTCTCGAAAATGCACGCGTGATATCAGAGTCGGGAATACGGGTCAGAGGAGCTAACCATGCAATCACAATTCCACAGGACGGCAATTATGTACCAGAAACAGACAATAGGGTGAACAATACGCGCCTTCAGGGTTGAGTCCCAGATTCTGTAGCTTTTTATACTACAGCAAGACACCCATGGACCTTTCTGGGTGCTCCATCTCGTAATTTCACTATTCTATTTTCCTTAGAATAGTTTGTGGTCAGCCCGCGATCAGGTAGCGACCGAGTGCCCTGTTATCATCTTTTTCAGTGGAAAGCATAACAGGCCCAAGTAATAAAATACTTGGGCCTGTTATTTTTGGTTGCGGGGGCAGGATTTGAACCTGCGACCTTCAGGTTATGAGCCTGACGAGCTACCGGGCTGCTCCACCCCGCGTTTGTTTTCTGCATGTAGAGAAGCAAGCGTTTATTTTTTTGATTTGAGAGATGAGAAGACCTGGCGGCGTCCTACTCTCCCGTGCCTTGAGGCAAAGTACCATTGGCGCAGCTGTTTTTCACGGCCGAGTTCGGGAAGGGATCGGGTGTTTTTCCAGCGCCATGACCACCAGGTCATCACATCTCACAAATCTGGACTAGTTTTATGTATGAACGGTGTGTTTCGTGCATTTGAGTGGTTTTACCACTGCGCACGGGCTCTAAAGCCTATCGAGCGATTAGTACCGGTTAGCTTCACGTGTTGCCACGCTTTCACACCCGGCCTATTGACGTGGTGGTCTTCCACGGCTCTCAAGGGATACCTTGTTTTGAGGATGGTTTCCCGCTTAGATGCATTCAGCGGTTATCCAATCCGTACATAGCTACCCAGCGGTGCTCCTGGCGGAACAACTGGTACACCAGAGGTACGTCCATCCCGGTCCTCTCGTACTAGGGACAGCTCCTCTCAAGTATCCTACACCCACGGCAGATAGGGACCGAACTGTCTCACGACGTTCTAAACCCAGCTCACGTACCTCTTTAAATGGCGAACAGCCATACCCTTGGGACCTGCTCCAGCCCCAGGATGAGATGAGCCGACATCGAGGTGCCAAACACTTCCGTCGATGTGGACTCTTGGGAAGTATCAGCCTGTTATCCCCGGCGTACCTTTTATCCGTTGAGCGATGGCCCTTCCACGAGGGACCACCGGATCACTAGAACCGACTTTCGTCTCTGCTCCACCCGTCGGTGTCGCAGTCAGGCTGGCTTTTGCTCTTGCACTCGTCGAGCGATTTCCGACCGCTCTGAGCCAACCATTGCGCGCCTCCGTTACTCTTTGGGAGGCGACCGCCCCAGTCAAACTACCCGCCACACAGGGTCCCGGTCCCGGCTTACGGGACGCGGTTAGACATCAAATACGGGAAGGGCGGTATTTCAAGGGTGGCTCCGCCTGGGCTGGCGCCCTGGTTTCATAGCCTCCCGCCTATCCTACACATCCAATATCTGATGCCACTGTGAAGCTGTAGTAAAGGTGCACGGGGTCTTTCCGTCTGACCGCGGGAACTCCGCATCTTCACGGAGAGTTCAATTTCGCTGAGTCGATGTTGGAGACAGCGGGGAAGTCGTTACGCCATTCGTGCAGGTCGGAACTTACCCGACAAGGAATTTCGCTACCTTAGGACCGTTATAGTTACGGCCGCCGTTTACCGGGGCTTCAATTCGGAGCTTGCACCCCTCCTCTTGACCTTCCGGCACCGGGCAGGCGTCAGACCCTATACGTCGTCTTGCGACTTCGCAGAGCCCTGTGTTTTTAATAAACAGTCGCCACCCCCTAGTCTGTGCCCCTCACCTGTGGTTGCCCACGGGCGAGGCTCTCTTATTCCGAAGTTACGAGAGTAATTTGCCTAGTTCCTTCAACATCGTTCTCTCAAGCGCCTTGGTATACTCTACCAGTCCACCTGTGTCGGTTTCGGGTACGGTCATTGTTGGTGGTGTTATTTCCTGGCCCGTCTTCACCGCTGCTTCAATCCGATAAGGAGCAACGATTTACGACGGGCGTCACATCCACCTGGCCCACGAATATTAGCGTGGTTCCCATCGACTACGCCTTTCGGCCTCGCCTTAGGGGCCGGCTTACCCTGCGCGGATTAGCCTTGCGCAGGAACCCTTGGACTTACGGCGACAGGGTTTCTCACCCTGTTTGTCGCTACTCATGTCAGCATTCTCACTTCCGATACCTCCAGCAAACCTCACAGTTTGCCTTCACCGGCTTACGGAACGCTCCGCTACCGCTTGTCATAGACAAGCCCGCAGCTTCGGTGCATGGCTTTAGCCCCGGTACATCTTCGGCGCAGGACAGCTTAATTAGACCAGTGAGCTGTTACGCTTTCTTTAAAGGATGGCTGCTTCTAAGCCAACCTCCTGGTTGTTTTGGCCGTCCCACATCCTTTCCCACTTAGCCATGACTTGGGGACCTTAGCTGGCGGTCTGGGCTGTTTCCCTTTTGACGATGGACCTTAGCACCCACCGTCTGTCTGCCGGACAGTACTCGCCGGTATTCGGAGTTTGGTTCGAGTTGGTAAGGCTCGCGCCCCCCGTCCCGATCCAGTGCTCTACCCCCGGCGGTATAGATCCGACGCGCTACCTAAATAGCTTTCGCGGAGAACCAGCTATTTCCAGGTTTGATTGGCCTTTCACCCCTAGCCACAGTTCATCCCCGTCTTTTTCAACAGACGTGGGTTCGGTCCTCCAGTGGGTGTTACTCCACCTTCAACCTGACCATGGCTAGATCACCTGGTTTCGGGTCTACCGCATCGAACTGAACGCCCTGTTCAGACTCGCTTTCGCTTCGCCTACACCTGCCGGCTTAAGCTTGCTCGATACGGTAAGTCGCTGACCCATTATACAAAAGGTACGCCGTCACGGACATTCCCGAAGGAATTCCGCTCCGACTGCTTGTAGGCATCCGGTTTCAGGAACTGTTTCACTCCCCTCGTTGGGGTGCTTTTCACCTTTCCCTCACGGTACTGGTTCACTATCGGTCACTGGAGAGTACTTAGCCTTGGAGGGTGGTCCCCCCATGTTCAGACAGGATTTCACGTGTCCCGCCTTACTCGAGGACTACAGTGTTTTTTACCCGTACGGGGCTGTCACCCGCTCTGGCACGCCTTTCCAGACGTTTCCGGTTGTTTCACTGCAGCCACTGGGCTGGTCCGCGTTCGCTCGCCACTACTTGCGGAGTCTCGGTTGATTTCCTTTCCTCCGGCTACTTAGATGTTTCAGTTCGCCGGGTTCGCTTCCACACCCTATGAATTCAGGTGTGGATACCACAGATGCGGTGGGTTTCCCCATTCGGACATTTCCGGATCAAAGATTGCTCCCATCTCCCCGGAACTTTTCGCAGGGTGCCACGTCCTTCATCGCCTTCCAGTGCCAAGGCATCCACCAGATGCCCTTGTCACGCTTGAGAGCCCATGCGCAGGGAAAAAACCACTGCACACGGAACACAGCATTCATACATTATGCGTTGAACATGCAGTCCTTCATGGCATCGCCATCCGGGCTTCCGGACGGCACGTGCCGGTCTGCAATCCAACGCGGTCACTAGACCCTTTAATTGCTTGCTTCTTTACAATGAATAACAACGAGACGGTATCGGGGCATGGCCCCGAACGGATTTCCCTGCAGTCAGTGCGGCGCGGTGGTGGAGGCTATCGGGATCGAACCGATGACCTATAGCTTGCAAAGCTATCGCTCTCCCAGCTGAGCTAAGCCCCCTGGGCCGCGGGTGTGCCTGGGCATCGGTGGTGGGCCTGGCTGGACTCGAACCAGCGACCTTACGCTTATCAGGCGTACGCTCTAACCACCTGAGCTACAGGCCCGAGCCTGTGCACCGGCGTGTACCATGTATGGTACGGTCTGACTGCGGAAGGGATACGAGGACGACCGTATCGGGTGCACCTTTCGGTGCGATGCCGTGATATCACGGCGTTTTGTTCTCGGTGATCCAGGTTGCCCCGGATACATCCTTGAAAGGAGGTGATCCAGCCGCAGGTTCCCCTACGGCTACCTTGTTACGACTTCACCCCAGTCGCTGACCCTACCGTGGCCGGCTGCCTCCTTGCGGTTAGCGAACCGTCTTCGGGTAAAACCAACTCCCATGGTGTGACGGGCGGTGTGTACAAGGCCCGGGAACGTATTCACCGTGGCGTGCTGATCCACGATTACTAGCGATTCCGACTTCATGCACTCGAGTTGCAGAGTGCAATCCGAACTGGGACGACTTTTTGGGATTTGCGCCTTCTCGCGAAGTGGCTTCCCTCTGTAGTCGCCATTGTAGCACATGTGTAGCCCAGCCCGTAAGGGCCATGAGGACTTGACGTCATCCCCACCTTCCTCCGGCTTGTCACCGGCAGTTTCCCCAGAGTGCCCAACTTAATGATGGCAACTGAGGACGAGGGTTGCGCTCGTTGCGGGACTTAACCCAACATCTCACGACACGAGCTGACGACAGCCATGCAGCACCTGTGTGGGATCCAGCCGAACTGAAGGAACCGTCTCCGGTTCCGCGATCCCCATGTCAAGGGCTGGTAAGGTTCTGCGCGTTGCTTCGAATTAAACCACATGCTCCACCGCTTGTGCGGGCCCCCGTCAATTCCTTTGAGTTTTAACCTTGCGGCCGTACTCCCCAGGCGGAGTGCTTAATGCGTTAGCTGCGCCACCGAAATGCATGCATTCCGACAGCTGGCACTCATCGTTTACAGCGTGGACTACCAGGGTATCTAATCCTGTTTGCTCCCCACGCTTTCGCACCTCAGCGTCAGTACCGTGCCAGATGGTCGCCTTCGCCACCGGTGTTCCACCCAATATCTACGAATTTCACCTCTACACTGGGTATTCCACCATCCTCTCACGGACTCAAGCCTTGCAGTATCAAAGGCAGTTCCGGGGTTGAGCCCCGGGATTTCACCCCTGACTGACAAAGCCGCCTACGCGCGCTTTACGCCCAGTAATTCCGAACAACGCTAGCCCCCTTCGTATTACCGCGGCTGCTGGCACGAAGTTAGCCGGGGCTTCTTCTGCGGGTACCGTCATCATCGTCCCCGCTGAAAGAGCTTTACAACCCGAAGGCCTTCTTCACTCACGCGGCATGGCTGGATCAGGCTTTCGCCCATTGTCCAATATTCCCCACTGCTGCCTCCCGTAGGAGTCTGGGCCGTGTCTCAGTCCCAGTGTGACTGGTCATCCTCTCAGACCAGTTATGGATCGTCGCCTTGGTGCGCCGTTACCACACCAACTAGCTAATCCAACGCGGGCCAATCCCAAAGCGATAAATCTTTCCCCCTCAGGGCGTATACGGTATTAGCCAAGGTTTCCCCAGGTTGTTCCGTACTTCAGGGCATGTTCCCACGCGTTACTCACCCGTGCGCCGCTCCCGGATAAATCCGGGCGCTCGACTTGCATGTGTTAGGCCTGCCGCCAGCGTTCGTTCTGAGCCAGGATCAAACTCTCAAGTCATAATCGACAGTCTCTTAACTTCACAAAGCGTATGCTTAAATCAAAGATACTAGACTACCGTCTAAACACGGTCGTCCACGTATCCCTTCCGTCTCTTCACTCTGCCTAACAACACCAACAATCAAAAACCAGAAACTCCAGTCCCTCAGCGTCGGGACGCACCTTCTAAGCCCCAATCCAAAAATCGTCAACACAATTCATTAAACTAATACCAAAAAAATGCAGAATGCTCTCTCCGGTGCCGTCTGATACAGATTTTAGGTTATAATTCTGCTAATAATCTATCTTAAGGTGTAAATATGATCTCTGATGAAATGACATTCCTTGATGGGCCAACCATTTTTACCGGGATAGAGGTCAAGGTTGGCCTGGGCATTCTCATACAGAATGGAATTGTTTCTGACATCCTGCCGTCGGACAAAGTACCGAAGGGCACGTATCGCATTAACCTTCCTGATAACAGTTTTCTTGTTCCGGGCTTTTTTGACGCACAGGTCAATGGTGCCGGAGGCCTGCTTTTCAATGACGCACCCAATGAAAAGACAGCCCGTCATATGGATCGTATCCTACGGACGTTTGGCGTAACGGGTTTTCTTCCAACCCTGATTACGGATAATCCTGAAAAAATGCGGCACGCTGCCGACGCCATCCTCCACCTTGTAGATGACAAAGAAAACGGCATTTCAGGGCTTCATCTAGAGGGGCCTTTTATCAATCCGATAAAACGGGGATGCCATAACGATGACTTTGTTCGTTGCCCTGAGGAAGAAGACATCTGTTTTCTCGAGAAACTTGGCCTTGCTTTACAAGGAAAAGGCGGCCGTCTCTTGCTGACGGCCGCACCGGAGACAATGCCCGAGGCTTTTGCCAGGCGCCTTGTTCGGTCAGGAGTTGTTCTGTCCATGGGACATAGCGAGGCAACCTATGAACAAGCCCTAACCGCCTTGCGGCATGGCTTTTCGGGTTTCACACACCTAGGCAATGCAATGAGCCCTGTCCGGGGGCAAGATCCCGGTCTTTTGGGAGCAGCCCTTTTATCCGCGTCGAAGGCTTGGGGGGGATTGATCGCTGATGGTATTCACGTCCATCCGGCATTGGTTCGTCTCGTGTTGCAGGAGGCGCAAAACAAGGGGTGCAAGCCTTTCCTTGTCAGTGATGCTATGCCCCTATTGGGAACCGGGGACAATGCATTTTCACTGTATGGAACGCCTGTGTTTCGACGGAATGGACGGCTGGAAACAGAGAATGGAACGCTTGCCGGCGCCGATATCTCTATTCTCCATGGACTTAAATGGCTTCTGTCGATGACAGACATACAGCGGGAAGAAGCGTGGCGTATGGCCTCTCTGTATCCATGCCAGTTTCTGGGACTGGATCAGACCATGGGACAGATAAAAAAAGGAATGAGCGCCAACCTTACCCTGCTAAGTCAGGATATGGATATATTGGCAACGTGGGTGCACGGTGTCAGCACCTCTCTATAAGCTGGAAGAACGTTTATGACCTTTACCATTTGGCATAATCCACACTGCTCAAAATCACGCCAGGCGCTTTCCCTTTTGCAAAGCAAAGGGGTAGAGCCTGATGTGGTCTTATACTTGCAAACACCCCCAACGCCCGATGTCCTGAAATCTGTCCTCTCAAAACTTGGTATGAGAGCCGTCGAGCTGGTGCGGCAGAAGGAAGCGCGTGAAGAGGGAATGCCTCTGGAAGCATTGTCAGACAATGAGCTCATTGCGTTTATGTGCGCTCACCCTAGGGTGATTGAACGACCTGTTGTCATACATAAGGAAAGGGCATGCGTTGGCCGACCGCCTGAGAAAGTTCTGGAACTTTTTACGGCATAAAAAAGGAGGGGATATCCCCTCCTTTTCTCTTCTCAAGACACGCAAGCACAATCAGTTGTTCATGGCTTCAAAGAAGTCATTGTTATCTTTTGTTTCCTTTAGCTTCCCAAGCAGGAAGTCCATACCATCCTGTGTACCCAATGGGTTGAGGATACGGCGTAGAACCCACATTTTCTGCAAGGTCTGGCGATCAACCAGAAGTTCTTCCTTGCGGGTGCCGGAACGATTGATGTCAATTGCCGGGAATGTCCGCCTGTCAGCAAGTTTACGGTCTAGGATCAGTTCGGAGTTACCGGTTCCCTTGAACTCTTCGAAGATCACTTCATCCATACGGGAGCCCGTATCAATCAGGGCCGTCGCAATAATGGTCAGGGAACCGCCTTCTTCGATATTACGGGCTGCACCGAAAAAGCGCTTGGGCCTTTGCAGGGCATTGGCGTCAACGCCACCGGTCAGAACCTTTCCTGAAGATGGAACAACCGTGTTGTAGGCCCGGGCAAGACGGGTAATGGAATCAAGGAGGATAATTACATCCCGTTTGTGCTCAACCAGCCGCTTGGCTTTCTCGATCACCATTTCCGCAACCTGAACATGGCGGTTGGCCGGTTCATCGAACGTTGAGGAAATAACCTCCCCCCGGACACTGCGAGCCATATCGGTCACTTCTTCCGGACGTTCGTCGATCAGAAGCACAATCAGATAGGCATCGGGATGATTGGCGGCAATGGAAGTCGCAATGTTCTGCAACATCACGGTTTTACCGGTTCGCGGTGGTGCGACAATCAGGCCACGTTGCCCGAAACCAAGCGGCGATACCATTTCAATAACACGGGGCATCATGTTCCGGTTGGTCGGATCATGCGTTTCCAGCTTGATCTTCCGTGAGGGATACAGAGGCGTCAGGTTATCAAAGTTAATGCGATGACGGACCGATTCCGGATCCTCGAAATTGATCGTGTCAATACGCAACAAGGCAAAATAACGCTCCCCGTTATTGGGGGCACGGATCTGGCCTTCAACCGTGTCACCCGTCCTCAGGCCGAAGTGACGAACCTGGGTCGGGCTGACGTAGATATCATCCGGACCTGGAAGATAGTTGGCTTCCGGAGAACGCAGAAAACCAAAACCATCCTGCAGAACCTCCAGGACACCGGTTCCATAAATCGCCGTACCACGTCCGGCAAGGGACTTCAGGATCCCAAACAGGATATCCTGTTTCCGCAGACTGCTGGCATTCTCAACATCAAGTTCTTCAGCCAATTTGAGAAGATCGGCCGGTGTTTTCTTTTTCAGGTCCTTCAGATGCATACAGGTCTACCAGTCAGTATGCCCCGGTTCCGGTCTTCGCCTGTTCTGAACGATCAGGAGGCACGGTCGGAGACGATGGAGAAGCCGCCTAGACCTTTTCTGCACTGGATACAAAACCCCGTTCCGAACGGCATGAACCAATCTTGAGGAACAAGGACAGAAACGTGTCTGGAAAAGGTAGCGGATAAGGGA
The DNA here is from genome assembly GCF_001611975.1 of Haematospirillum jordaniae. GTDB lineage: Bacteria > Pseudomonadota > Alphaproteobacteria > Rhodospirillales > Rhodospirillaceae > Haematospirillum > Haematospirillum jordaniae. The sequence goes on along the minus strand of NZ_CP014525.1, from coordinate 771,012 downwards.
AGGAAGAAGCCCGGACCAAATACATGACCGTAACTTCCATACCGGTACCGTTAAAATGAACCGTGTCCCGTGTCAACGTTTTCCGTACACGGCGCAATGTTTCAGAACGGTTTGATAATAACCAGAATAATAATTCCCAGCAGAAGAAGCGTCGGAACCTCGTTGGCAATACGGTAAAAACGATGAGAACGCGTATTCTGCCCAGCCTCAAAATCCCGGCGCCAACGGGCATAAAAAGCGTGGCAAACCGCCATACCAAGGGCCAAAACAATCTTCGCATGCAACCATCCCTGCCCTTTCAGCCAGTCAGGGGCCAGAAGAAGGCCGGTTGAGAACACAATCACCATCGAAGGATTCATGATAGCCCGCAACAAACGGCGTTCCATAACCTTGAAGGTTTCAGAAATCGCTGAGTTCATGGCCCCTTCTGCGGCGTGATACACATAAAGCCGTGGCAGATAGAATAAGCCGGCCATCCAGGTGATAACTGCGGTCACATGCAGGGCCTTGATCCACAGGTATGGGTCAGACCCCACAGGCATCAATGCAAACATCCGCTTTATCCTTTGTCATACGATCCGGTGCATGGGGACACCGTGTTTTATCATCGCGGCACAGTTTCCGGTCATGGCAGGAACGAAGCTGTCCGGGGACCAGCAGCGTTTTCCGGACTTGGTCAGCCAATCCCCTGATAAAATGTGGATCACACTGGACCGTCATAATCCTATTATAAGATGGCACGCCGCTTTCACGAGCAAGGGCCCCATATTCGATATCCAATTCCACCAAGGTCTCGGAATGTTCAGACACGAATGCAACCGGCACCATCACAACCGCAACCCCGTCTTTTCCGGCCCGGATAATTTCATCATCCGTTGACGGGCCAATCCATTCCAAGGGACCAACACGACTCTGATAGCAGATCGTCCAGTCTAGGTTTGCGGTATCCACTCCCAGAAACCCAAGACGCTCAACCAAGGCATCACAAGTCTGCTCCACTTGGTCCTGATAGGGATCTCCGGCTGCAATCACTTTTTTTGGCAAGCCGTGGGCCGAAAAAAGGACACGTACATTCGTAGAGAGATTCGACAGGGTATCACGAATTTTCAGAGCCAAGGCATCGATCAAGCCAACTTCATCAGGATAACAGCACAATGTGGACGTTGGCACATCAAGCCCCTGCTTCAAGGCTTCTTCTGCCCAGAGCTTGAGTGAGGATCCTGAAGTTGTTGATGAATATTGCGGATAAAGGGGAAGAAGAACAATCTGGTCTGGCGAAAAGTCTTTAACAGCGTGCACTGTTTCAGCCGTCATTGGATGCCAATAACGCATGGCAACAAAGACTTTTACCGTATCTGCCATATCAGCCAATGCCTTTTCAAGAGCATCAGCCTGACTTCTGGTTTGTTCAAGCAGTGGGGATTTTCCTCCCAGATGCTCGTAAATTTCACGGGCAACCGGTGCTCTCCGCGAGGAAATAAACTTTGCTAGAAGCCACCGCACAGGCTTTGGTGCACCAATAATCGCCGGATCATTGAACAGGTTGAACAAAAAGGGTTTTACCGCTTCCGGACGATCTGGTCCCCCCAGATTGAAGACGACAATAGCCAGCCTTTTCACGATACTCTCCCTGGGGCAAAAGAACGGACACGCTCGACAAGACGACTTACGTTTTCCGGTGGTGTTGCAGGCAAAATGCCATGCCCCAGATTGAAGACAAAGGGGCCATGCCCAAGGGAATGGAGAATGGCATCAATGGCTTGGTCAAGGTACTCTCCCCCTGCCAAAAGAGCAACCGGATCCAGGTTTCCTTGTACCGTCATGTGTGGCTGCAGTGTCCGGGCAGCCCATTCCAAGGGTACTGTGGTATCCAGACTGACTGCATGACAGCCACTCTCGCGGACGAACCGCTCGTACAGAAGGCCAGCTCCGCGCGGAAATCCTATGATCGGGATATGGGGGTGACGATCCTTTACCGCACTGACAATGCGTTGCACAGGTTCCAAAGCCCATCGGTAAAATTCCTTCTCGGGCAATACCCCCGCCCAACTGTCAAAAATTTGCAGTACTTCAGCACCAGCTTCTATCTGCCCACACAGGTAGTCAACGGATGCATCCTCCAGAAGGGTGATCAATCGCGCGAAGTCTTTTGGTTTTGAATACGCCCAAGCTTTTGTTCTGGAAAAATCTTTTGATGATTTTCCCTCTATCATGTAGGTCGCAACAGTCCAAGGGGCTCCACAAAATCCGATCAGGGTTGTGTCCTGTGGAAGCTGTGAAGCAAGATTGGATACCGTCCTGAACACCGGATCAAGGTGAGAGCGAACTCTGTCAGGATTTAGGGTATCAAGGGACTGTGGTCCTTCCAGAGGTGGTAAACATGGTCCCTCCCCTTCGCGGAAGGATACGTTCTGCCCAAGCGCATCAGGAATAACCAGAATATCTGAAAACAGGATCGCCGCATCCATCTGATAGCGGTTTATGGGTTGGAGTGTGACCTCTGTTGCCAAACCTGGCGTATAACACAGTGAAAGGAAGTTGCCTGCCTTTGCCCGTGTTTCCCTGTATTCTGGTAGATAGCGTCCAGCCTGGCGCATTAGCCATAGGGGAGTTTCTATTGTTTTTTGTCCCGAAAGGGCTTTCAGCAAGGGCTTTGTAACAGGTGGCACAGTCAATCCTTCTTTCTTGTTTTCCATCTGAATATAAAAGTTTTTTGTTAAAGGAAATGTAGTGAATTGTTGATCCCTGTGAATAAAGGGGATTACCGTTTTTCACGATCTTGTCCACACGATCATGGTGGATAATCATGTGATTGCAGATCCGCGTGGAAAAACAAGGGAAAGTACGACTTCATTCCCCTATGTAACAGGAGTCGATCTTTTTGTCACAGGCTGTTGATGATGTGGGTTTCATCTGTTGGGGCAAATTGTACACGGTCTTCACATTCCATATCTGATCTTTATGGACAAGAGGATTAACCGGTGACTGAAACCAAGGAAAACGGGTATGAAAAATAGCCTGTTTTTAAAAGAGGGCTTTTATCCCCTGTTATCAACGGCGTTTGCGTTATCTTGTGTACAAGAGGGACAATGCGGTGATGGCGGATACACGGGGCCTGTCAATCCATCTGGTGTCTGATTCCAGTGGGGAAACCATTTCCGGTATTGCCCGTGCCTGTCTGGCCCAGTTTGAACACCTTGCCTTGCGCCAGCACGATTGGTTCCTGATACGTACATCAGGGCAGACCCGTCGGTTGATACAGGGAATTAGGGATGATCCAGGGCCAGTTTTGTACACTGTTGTTGATCCTGATATCCGCGCATCCCTAGAGCAGGAATTCATGGACCTGGATGTTCCGTGTATACCGGTCCTAGATCCAATTCTGAATGCTTTGTCTGCATATCTGGGAAGTCCGGTCCATGGCAAACCCGGGCGACAGCATGTCGTCGATGCCCATTATCTGCGCCGTATGGATGCCATTCAGTTTACAATTGATCATGATGATGGTCAGCTGCTGGAAGGTCTTTCCGAGGCGGATGTCATTGTGTTCGGGGTTTCAAGAACATCCAAGACACCGATGTGTATGTATCTTGCCAATCGTGGCCTGAAAGCGGCCAATATTCCTGTTGTTCCCGGTGTTATCCTGCCATCTGATCTGTTTTCAATCCCTGGGCCACTGATTGTGGGCTTGACCCGGGATCCTTCTGTTCTGGCTGATATACGGCGCCATCGGCTGAAAATGATGGGGGGAGATATCGGTTCTGTGGATTATGCCGACGAGGATCGGGTTCGGGACGAAATGAGTCAGGCCAGAAGGCTTTTTACCCGGCACGCCATTCCGGTTATTGATATGACCCGCAAATCGATAGAAGAAGCAGCCGCCACGGTTATGCAGCTTTATGCACAGAAACGGGGCAGTGTGTAACAGGAGCTACGGAAACAGTGTCCCAACCCGGTCTTGTCCTTGCCTCTGGCAGTATGATCCGTCGCCGTATCCTCAGTGATGCTGGTATACCGTTCCATGTCGATATTCCAAATGTTGATGAAGGCGCCTTGAAAAAGGCCTGCTGTAACGATGGCTTGACGGTGGAGCAGACCGCGCTGGAACTGGCTTGTGCCAAGGCTCTCCAAGTGTCAGTGCGTTATCCGGAAACCCTTGTCTTGGGGGCAGACCAAATTCTGGAATGTCATGGGGATTGGTTTGATAAACCCAGAGATTATCAACAGGCAAAGAACCAGCTTCTGATCCTTTCCGGAAAGACGCATCGCTTGGTATCTGGTGTAGCCCTGTGCATGAATGGGCGTGTTATGTGGAAAATGGCCGATAATTCTTTTATGACAATGCGTTCACTCTGTGAAAAACGCGTTGAGAATTACCTTGATAAAGCTGGGGATAAAGCCTTGGCGTCTGTTGGATCTTATCAGGTGGAAGCTCTGGGCGTTCATCTTTTTGAACAGATGGAGGGGAATTGGTTCACGATCCTTGGTCTCCCGCTTTTGCCGGTTCTGGATGTTTTGCGTCAGCATGGGATTGTGGATCCATGATGATCAGTGGGCATGCAAAGTTAGCCGGTATTCTGGGATGGCCGGTATCCCACTCGGCCAGTCCTTGTTTGCATGGGTTTTGGCTTGAGGCCTATGGTGTTGATGGTGCCTTTGTTCCCCTTCCCGTTCACCCGGATGATCTTGAAATGGTTGTGCGTGCCTTGCCGCGTATGGGGTTTTGTGGTGTCAACGTGACAATTCCGCACAAGGAAGCCGTCTTGAGTCTATGCGATACGCTTTCGGAAACTGCTCGTACAGCAGGGTCGGTGAATACCCTGACGTTTTCCACAGATGGATCCATACACGGCGATACGACGGATGGGGATGGCTTTATGCGCAATGTGCAGGACCAGGCTGGTTTTGTTGATCCCAAAGGTCCGGTGTTGGTTCTTGGTGCGGGTGGTGCGGCACGGTCGGTTGTTCTCGCCTTGGTCAGTGCCGGGTTTCAGGATATTTTGATTACAAACAGAACGCCTGAAAAAGCAGAATCCATTGCGCGTGACTTGGGGGCTGGAATTACGGTTGTTGAATGGGATAACTACAAGCCGTTTTTTCCGTTGCTCTCTCTTCTGGTCAATACAACAAGCTTGGGAATGACAGGTTGTCCGCCGTTGTCGCTGTCCCTTGATACCCTGTCGGAACAGGCTGTTGTATGTGATATTGTGTATAAACCGCTGGAGACGACACTTCTTGCCACAGCACGCAGACGCGGAAACAGGGTGGTTGATGGACTGGGAATGCTCCTGCACCAAGCTTGCCCCGGGTTCCATGCTTGGTTCGGTGTGATGCCCATTGTAGATAATCTGTTGCGTGATCACGTTATCAAGAGCCTGCATCTGGCATGACTATTCTGGGAATCACAGGATCTGTCGGAATGGGGAAATCCACAGCCTGCCGTATGCTGCGCATTCTTGGCGTTCCCGTTCATGATGCTGATGCGACGGTGCACGCCCTGCTTGGCCCGGCGGGTGCCGCTGTTCAGGCTGTTGCTGCGGCCTTTTCCGGTGTCGTCCGTGATGGCGTGATTGATCGGGCTGCCCTCGGCGCCTGCGTTTTTCCGGATCCGGAAGCCCTTTCCCGTCTGGAAAATATTCTTCACCCCTTGGTCCGTCAATCGGAGCAGCGTTTCCTCAAACAGTATCAGCGTGCGGGCTTTCCCCTTGTTGCCCTGGATATCCCTTTGTTGTTTGAAACAGGGGGAGAGGATCGCTGTGATTATGTTGCCGTTGTCAGTGCGCCATTTTCCATACAGAAAGCCCGGGTTTTATCCCGTAAAGGAATGACGGAGGAGCGTCTGTACGCTATTCTGGCACGGCAAATGCCGGATTATGAAAAACGCAGGCGTGCGGACTGGGTTGTGCCTACCGGGCTTGGGCGCGGGGTAACTTTTCGCAGCCTGCACCGTATTGTTCGGTTGCTCTCTTCAGGACAAGTGGGTTGAAACAGTATGCGTGAGGTTGTCTTTGATACGGAAACAACGGGCTTTGATCCCGCAGAGGGACACAGGCTTGTCGAAATCGGATGTTTGGAATTGGTTCATCTTGTTCCGACAGGAAGAACCTTTCATACGTATCTGGACCCTCAACGGGATGTGCCGGCCGATGCGGCCCGTGTTCATGGCCTGACAACAGAGTTCCTGTCCGGGAAGCCGCTGTTTGCTGAGAAAGCGCAGGACTTTCTCGACTTCATCGCGGATTCCCCGTTGGTTATCCACAATGCCGCCTTTGATATGAAGTTCATCAATGCGGAGCTGGTTGCACACGGCTTTCCGCCCGTTCCGTTCGAGCGGGCTGTTGATACGCTCCTGATGGCCCGGCGGCAGTTTCCGGGTGCACCAGCAAGTCTGGATGCCCTGTGCAAGCGCTTCAATATTGATAACAGCCGCCGTGACAAGCACGGTGCACTTCTGGACTCTGAACTTCTTGCTGAAGTTTATCTGGAATTGCGTGGTGGCCGACAGCCTGGCCTTGTGCTGTCAAATGTCCCTTCTTCCGGGAAGGCTGACGGGGAGACAGCCTCTCCCCGTACCTACCGGGAACCTCGTCCGCATGCCCCCACCCCAGAAGAAGCGGAGGCACATCAGAACTTTGTTCGTAACATGGTAAAAGAAGCGTTATGGCTTCAATACGATAAGAGCTGAGACAAAATTTTCTTTCCCGACGCAAATTCCGATTTAGAGGATAAAGCGGGAAAGATCAGCCTTGTTTGCCATGCCACCCAACCTTTCGTGTACATCGTTTGCAGTCAGGGTAATATCTTCCCCAGCCCGATCGGTTGCCGAGAAGCTGATTTCCTCCAGAAGTTTTTCCAGAACTGTGTGTAAACGTCTGGCACCGATATTCTCGATAGCAGCATTGATCTCGGTCGCAAGTTTGGCCACAGCATCAATGGCATCGTCTGTAAAAGTCAGTGTCACGCCCTCGGTTCCGATAAGGGCCTTGTATTGCTCGATCAGGTTGGCTTCCGGCTCTGTCAGGATGCGGCGGAAATCATTCTGGCAGAGCGGCTGAAGTTCAACACGGATTGGAAGACGACCCTGCAATTCCGGAAGGAGATCGGATGGCTTGGCAACGTGGAATGCACCGGACGCAATAAACAGGATATGGTCTGTTCGCACCGGGCCGTGCTTGGTGGTCACAATGGTTCCTTCGATCAGGGGCAGCAGATCTCTCTGAACTCCTTCTCGGGATACATCTGCACCTCTGTTTTCCGACCGGACTGTGATTTTGTCCACTTCATCCAAGAAGACGATGCCATTGTTTTCTACAGAGAATATGGCCTCCTTGACCACCTGTTCCTCGTCCAGAAGCTTGTCTGCCTCCTCGCGCAGGAGAATGTCGTAACTGTCCTGTACGGTCATTTTGCGCGTTTTGGTCATTCCGCCAAATGCTTTGCCAAACAGGTCATTCAGATTGAGCATCCCCATCTGTGATCCGGGCATTCCGGGGATATCAATTGTTGGCATGGATGGATTGGCTGTATCACGGAGCTGCAGTTCAATTTCACGGTCGTTCAGGCTGCCCTCGCGCAACATCTTGCGGAATTTTTGACGTGTTTCTGTGCTTGCCTTTTCCCCGACCAAGGCATCGAGAACACGTTCTTCAGCGTTTACCTCGGCCTTGGCATTAACCTGTCGCCTCAGGCGGACGCGTGTGTCTTGAACAGCTGTTTCTGTCAGGTCGCGGATGATGCTTTCAACATCACGGCCGACATACCCCACTTCGGTGAATTTTGTTGCTTCAACCTTGATGAAAGGCGCCTCGGCCAGTTTTGCTAGACGGCGCGCAATCTCTGTCTTTCCGACGCCCGTTGGTCCGATCATGAGAATATTCTTGGGCAAGATTTCTTCACGCAAGGCTTCGGGTAATTGCTGGCGACGCCACCGGTTTCGCAGCGCTACGGCTACAGCCCGTTTGGCATCGGCTTGCCCGACAATATAGCGATCTAGTTCAGAGACAATTTCACGGGGGCTGAACGCTGTCATTTACAGGCTCTCCAGAACAATATTTCGGTTTGTGTATACGCAAATATCGGCAGCAATCTTCATGGAGCGTCGCGCTATCTCTTCTGCATCAAGGGCTTCGATATCAACCAGCGCCCGTGCGGCTGAAAGGGCAAAGCTTCCCCCAGAACCAATGCCAATCAAGCCATCCTCGGGTTCAAGAACGTCTCCGGTTCCTGATAGAACAAGGGAAACATCGCGATCAACAACAGCCATCATGGCTTCCAAGCGGCGCAGATAACGATCGGTTCGCCAGTCCTTTGCCAGTTCAACGCAGGCATGGGCCAGCCTACCGGGATGTTGACGGAGCTTTTCCTCCAGGCGTTCGAACAGGGTGAAGGCATCAGCAGTTGCCCCTGCAAATCCTACCAGCGCAGAGCCGTCACCAATGTAACGTACTTTTGTTGCATTGGATTTTATGACCGTGGAGCCGAGAGTGACCTGCCCGTCTCCGGCAACAACAACCCGGCCGTTTTTTCGTACAGAAAGAATTGTGGTGCCGTGCCACACGGCAGGAGATGAATCAGACATAGGTCAGCGTTTCCAAAAAGCACGTTGTACGGAAACACTGCGTTTCCGGAATTCCTAGATGGGGCATTGCAATAGGCGGGTCAACACTCTATCGACAGCGAACAATCAAGGATTGTGTTTTTCCGGAAGAACTATTATAGTCCGTTTCCGTCAGGGTTTGGCTTTTTTGTGCAAGACTGCATAGGATCCCCTGCTTGCGATTTCCTGAGTCGTGTGCCCAAAGGAGGTATAGGGTGTGAATTCGGTTCTTCGCTCAGATTATACAACTGATCAGTTTAATAACCGTGATGTGCTCCGCCTGCTGAGAGGCATCCACGGTGCCTTGGAAGGTCTGAAGAAAGATCTTGGAGAAGGAAGGGGAATAGACCGCCGCTGCGCTGAAGTCATTCACTTCCTCGATGTTTCACAGGCCATTGTAGAAGAAATTATGGCCGATCACGTGGTGTGACCGGCCATGGTGCTGTGATTTTTGTGCGTTCTTGATTTAGTCACGTCGGCTCATGCTGTTCAGCAATTCTAGAATGTTGCGACGCATTTCGCTGCTGGGGAGTTTCCAGAAAAGGCGGACCAGCTCCATGGTCTCGTTCCGCGAGAGAGGGTCTTGTTCATAGGCGGGCACGGGATTTTCGCCCAATCCTGCGTTTTGTGGCAGGTTCTGTGTCGGACGATGCTCTGTGACGTCGTGCCCAATATCCTCAAAGAAAAAAGCAACATCAACGCCAAGAACGCGCGCAATATCATACAGACGGGATGCCGATATGCGATTATGTCCGCGTTCGTACTTTTGTATCTGTTGAAACGTAACGCGGACAGCTTCTCCAAGCTGCTCCTGACTCAACTTCATCAGGCGTCTGCGTAGCTTCAGGCGCTTTCCAACGTGTATGTCAACAGGATCGGGTCCGTATTCTTTCGCCGTGATTGGTTGTCTGCGGCGGATCTTTATTCTGCTCTCACTATTCACCTTGGACACCATGATGTTTTCAGATTTTAGAAATATCGTCATTCTTGATTGAACAATAACGACCCTTTTTCCCTTATGCTAGTTGAAAGGCACGACAGGTAGCCCGTATTGAGTGCAATTGATATCTAAAATGTAGATCAAACACATATAGTTAAGATGATAAGGGCGTTTGCCAAAATTTCTTCTTAAGGTATTAATTTTAAGCAAAACGCAATCTTAGTTTCCAAGTATTATTTCGTGTATTTTGTAATAAAAATTAATTCAAGTGACATTTAACATAAAAATATGTACGCGTTTTTGTATGCAATATGAAATGATGCCATGCTCCATCGTTTTCTGGGGATATACGCGGGTGACCGCTTTGTGCTATCAGCGGAATCAGGTTCCATAGGTTTCAGGAAAGATCTGTCTATGTCTGCTTCTGGTGCTATTCCCCGTATTCGCAGAGCGCTTATTTCTGTTTCTGACAAGGGTGGTCTTGTTGATTTCGCCCGCTTTCTTGTGAATAAAGGTGTGGAAATCCTGTCTACTGGTGGGTCTGCTTCCCTTCTTGCCAAGAATGGAATTGCTGTGCGTGAGGTTTCTGACGTAACCGGTTTTCCTGAAATGCTGGATGGACGCGTCAAAACCCTTCATCCCAAAATCCACGGCGGTCTCCTTGGTGTAAGGGGTAACAGGGTTCATGAAGAACAAATGGAACAATACGGGATCAACCCGATAGATCTTGTTGTGGTCAACTTGTACCCGTTTGAGGAAACGGTTGCGGCGGGTTCGGGTTTCCAGGATTGCGTAGAGCAGATTGATATTGGTGGGCCGGCCATGATCCGGGCCGCGGCAAAGAACCATGATTCCGTAACGGTCGTTGTTGATCCGTCTGACTATGCCCGTGTTATGGAGGATATGACCGTACATGACGGGGCAACCAGCCATGATTTGCGTCGGCAACTGGCCGCTGCGGCTTATGCCCGGACGGCGTGCTATGATGCCGCTATATCAAATTGGTTCTCCCGGCAGGTTGGAAGCACCTTCCCGTCTCGTATGGTTCTTGCCGGTCGTTTGAAACAAACCATGCGCTACGGTGAGAATCCTCACCAGAGCGGGGCTGTCTATCTTACGGGGGAACAGCGCCCCGGTGTTGCAACAGCAACGCAGATTCAAGGCAAGGAACTGTCCTACAATAACTTTAACGATACCGATGCTGCTTTCGAGCTGGTTGCCGAGTTTTCTCAAACCGCCTGTGTTATCGTCAAGCACGCCAACCCGTGCGGGGTTGCTGTTGCCGACACAGTGCGTGAGGCATACCGCAAGGCCCTGTCGTGTGATACAGAGAGCGCCTTCGGGGGGATCGTTGCTTTCAACCGCTCTCTGGATGCAGAGACAGCACAGGATCTTTGTGACCTGTTTCTTGAAGTTATTATTGCGCCTAGTGTTGATCCTGAGGCCAGCCGTATTCTTTCTGCAAAAAAGAATGTCCGTGTTCTTGTCACGCCCTCCCTTCCGGATCCCCGTTCAAGGGGGGTGCAGGTTAAGGCGATTGCGGGCGGTCTTCTGATACAGGATCGTGACATCTTGGTGGCAGGCGAGGATTTAAGGGTTGTCACCAAGCGTCAGCCATCGGAGCAGGAGATGCGCGATATGCTGTTTGCCTTTACGGTTGGTAAGCATGTCAAATCGAATGCGATTGTTTATGCGCGGAATTTGATGACCGTTGGCATTGGTGCGGGGCAAATGAGTCGGGTTAATTCCTCCCGCATAGCGGCATTGCGTGCTGCCCAAGCGGCAGAAGCCAACGGTGAGAGTCAGAGCTGGGCTGTGGGATCCGTTGTTTCGTCGGATGCATTTTTTCCCTTTGCAGACGGTCTCCTTGCTGCGGCAGAGGCTGGTGCAACGGCCGTGATACAGCCAGGTGGTTCCATTCGTGATGAAGAGGTCATAAAAGCTGCAGATGATGCAGGACTTGCCATGGTATTTACCGGCACGCGTCATTTTCGTCATTGAGATGGTTGAAGGGTGAGATGTTTCACGTGAAACATCTCACTCGGGCTTGTCTGCCTTCGGAGCAGAGGCCCCTGCTTCCTGTGATCCTATCACGCGTTCGACGCGGGCGATGTTTTTCTGGGTGACAGTTACATTCTTGGTCATGCCTTCGGCGGCATAAACCTCTAGAGCTAATGAAAAACGCTCCAAGGCTTCACGCAGTATGGCCATGTCGTTGCTGCGTTTTCCTTCAGCAAAGCGGCAGGCGCCGATATTGTTCTGTATGTTGGCCCATTGTTTTGGTTTCTTGTCGCGGCTCCAGACTTCTGTGATGGACTCAAAAACGCGACTGGCACGTCCCAGTATTTCGCTGTTTCCCGAGAATTCCCCTATCTGGGTCATGACGGACCCCATGTTGTTCTGAAGCTCCGCCCATGAATCTGGTCGCCATGCCTTATTCCAGGATCGCGAGGCTTCAAAGTAGGCATCAACAGCAGAACGCATGAAAGGGATTTTGCCTGTTGACTGTCCAAGGCGGGCCAAGACACGAGCCATCTGTGTGTTCAGAAACGCGTTCTCGTCCGGGAACAGTTCCAGCGGGTATGTTTCTGCCGCCATACGGAAGTGGCTGACAAACTCTTCTGTTTTCTGAAAGTCATCGCTGCGTAATGCCAGCTCGGTGGACAAAACGGCAAAGCGTGCCCGTGCGGCACCAACCTGTGCTGCTGTCAGGCCTTCCTTGGCCTTGGCCAAGGCATCCTTGGTCAGGTCGAGAGCCTTCTCCAGCAAAGCCTTTTGATCTGTCCGGAACCCGGAAGTTATCAGTGCCCCGGCATAGAAAAGCTGAATCGATGCTTCCCCGGCGGGGGACAATCCGCCCATGCTTCCAACAAGCTCGTCTATGCTTTGTGGGAGCTCTCTTAGCCGGTCTGAACGATTCCGACGTGTCCCGTCTGTGTCACAGCATATAGCCGTCAGGGCCGCAACCGCTACAATCTCGTCTGTTCCATTCAGGGGAAGTGGAAATTCGACAAGATCACCGGAGAACAGGACGCAGCTCACAGCTTCCGTATCCAGTCTGGCGGGGATAAGACGCAGGCGCAGGGTATTGTTGGCGGTGATATGTCCACCCAGAATGCCGCCAACTTCTTCAGAAGCAGCCATTATTCTGGCTTTTCTGACCATGGCCGCCAAGGAGCTTGGCAGAACCTCATTGTCATCAACAGGTGCTGTAATCTCGGTGGTACGTACGATCGACAGCCCGGGTACTTTGCCCAAAGACTTTGCGATAGATTCTGTTACCGAGCCGTTTGTATCATTCTCGAATGTCAGGAGAAGAACACGAAGCGCAGTTGCCCCGCCGGAATCGTCTTCATCGACGTTCCCTGTGCCTCCGGGTTTTCCTGAAAGCGCTCCGAATATTGCCTTCAGGATATCCATCAAAACATCAAAAAATGACATGGATGTCCTGTAGCCTAGCTGATTTTTCCTGTAAGAACGGTACGGTTATCGCGCCTTTCCTTCAAGGCCGAGTCCTCGATTCGTGCCGAGGATGCCACGAATCATAATCAGGAAGCCGCTCTGGAGCCCCTAGAAATCACTGCATCGTCCGTTGCGTTCCCAGTCACCGAAGCGCGTTGGTTCCGCCCCTCTTGGGCCGCCAATTTCAGTCATAGAGGCTTCTTCTTGTTGGTTTTCTGGTTCTGAATCGGGGGATGTAACTACGGCCGGATTATCTGGGACAGGGTCTGGAGGAGCAGACATAATAAAATCCTTACAGAACAAAATAGTAGCAATGAGTACTTGACGTATGGACATTGCGTCCCACGTCATAGCATAGACGGAATGCAGGCGTATGTCTGCTTCAGAAGGTAACAGGGTAAGGATTTCAGGTTATGCGTTTTGCCCGTACGGCTGTTCTTCTCGCTGCGATGACCGGGCTTTTTCTGGCCGTTGGCTATCTAGTCGGCGGAGCTGGTGGTGCGCTGCTGGCCCTGTTTATGGCCGGGGCGATGAACATGTTTGCGTACTGGAACTCCGATCGTCTGGTTCTGTCCATGTATGGGGCTAGGCCCGTTGATCGTACGTCTGCCCCCGGGCTTTATGGGATTGTGGAGCATCTGGCAGGTCGTGCCTCTATGCCGATGCCAAAGGTCTATGTCATAGACAACCCACAGCCCAATGCCTTTGCAACCGGCCGTAACCCGGAGAATGCAGCTGTTGCCGCAACAACGGGTCTGCTTGCCCTTCTGAATGAAGAGGAAATTGCCGGTGTGATGGCCCACGAACTGGCCCATGTGCGCAACCGCGATACCCTGACCATGACCATTACGGCGACGCTGGCCGGTGCGATCTCCATGCTTGGTAACATGGTTCTTTTCATGGGAGCATCACGGGGTTCTGAAGAAGGTAACAGCAGCCCGCTTGGATTTGTTGGGTCCCTGCTGTTGATGATCCTGGCCCCCTTGGCCGCAATGTTGGTGCAGACCGGAATTTCCCGTAGCCGGGAGTATGAAGCCGATCGTATTGGTGCTGCCATTTGCGGAAACCCACTGTGGCTTGCTGGCGCTCTTGCAAAGTTGGAGCGTGGAGCCAGCCAGATTGACAATCATGCAGCAGAAGCCAACCCGGCAACGGCCCATATGTTCATTGTTAACCCCCTGCACGCGCGGTCGATGGACAATCTTTTCTCAACACACCCCGCAACGGCTAACCGGATCAAGGCTCTTCAGGATATGGCGCAGGAATACGGCATACATCCGCACGACCGTAAAATAAATTCATCTGAAAGAGATGGGGGGCAAACGTCACCATGGGAAAAAACGCCGGGTCACCGCAGAGGCCCTTGGGGATAAGAGCTGTTTGTCATGACCCAAAATGAAACGGGAGACTTTGTCTATGGTCTCCCGTTTTTTATATAAGTTCTGCGCAGGTATTCCGAGCGTATCTAGTCGAAAAGACCCGCCATTTCGTTTTCCTCGTTCTTCAGGGCATCGTCCCATGCGTCAATCAGGGCATCTTCAGGCAGAAGAAGGGATGGCTTTTTCACCTCTTCTTTTCGGAGAGGGTGATCCTGTTTCTTCGCAAAGCCCATGGCAAAGGCATAGTTGTCCTCTTCTTCGTTCCCCTCTGCGCGGCGCTGGTCCGAGCTGTTGTCTGTCGGGTTGTTCAGGCGGTAGAGGATATCATCAAGCTGCGCGAGACTTTCATAGTGAATAAGAATACGTCCGCCGCGCCCTTCAAACTCGATGTTGACTTTCAAGCCCAGGATACGGGCAAGGTCTTTTTCCAAGGCCATGGTGTCAGAGTCTTTGCTTACCCTACCCTGTTCGGGCTTGGTTGCCTTGTTGGCGGGGGTCTTGCGTTTGCGGACACCCCCCTTTTCTGTTGCCAGGCGTTCGGTCTGGCGAACATTCAGGCCTTTCTTGACCACAACATTGGCCAGTGAGACCGGGTCTTCTGCATTCAGCAGGGCGCGGGCGTGTCCGGCAGAAAGGGACCCATTGCGCAGGAGAACCTTTACGGGGTCCGGCAGTCCCAGAAGACGCATCATGTTGGCAACGTGACTTCTGCTTTTGCCCAGTGTTCGTGACAGGTCATCCTGATTGTGCTGGAACTCTTCCTGTAGACGACGATACCCTTCTGCTTCCTCAAGGGCTGACAGGTCGCGGCGCTGGAGGTTTTCGATCAGTGCAACTTCAGCGGCGTCCCGGTCGGAAAAATCACGAATGAGAACAGGAACTGTTTGCCTCCGGGCAATCTGTGCTGCCCGCCAGCGCCGCTCTCCCGCGATGATTTCATAGCGCTTTGAGTCCTCGGGGAGCCGACGGACCAGAATAGGCTGGATGATGCCTTTCTCGCGTATACTTTGGGCCAGGTCGTCCAGGCCCTCTTCATCAAACTGTTGGCGCGGCTGGAACCGACCGGATTGCAGAAGTTCGACAGGAACATCAACGGGCGTGCGTGTGGTTGCGCGCGTGTTTCCGGACTTTCCTGTTTCGGAGACAGCTTCATCACTGTCTTCCCCGAACAGGGCAGAGAGCCCCCTCCCCAGTCCCCGGCGTGGTTTCTCCTCGCTCATATCGCCATCTCCCGCTCACGTTTGAAAACTTCCCCGGCCAGGTGAACGTAAGCCTGTGCTCCGGAGCTGCGCAGGTCATACAGCAAAACAGGCTTTCCATGCGAGGGTGCTTCGGATACCCGTACGTTACGCGGAATAACCGTGTTGAAAACCTTGTCACCAAAATAGCCGCGTACATCACTCTCGACCATACCCGACAGATTATTGCGTTTGTCGAACATGGTCAGAACAATACCCTGAATGCCAAGGTGTGGATTAAGGGTTCGTTTGACCCGGTCAATCGTCTTCATCAGATGGGAAATGCCTTCAAGGGCAAAGAATTCACACTGAAGAGGAACTAGGACCTCGTGCGCAGCAACAAGGGCATTCAAGGTCAGCAGCCCTAGTGCGGGGGGGCAGTCTATCAGGACATAATCATAGTCTTGTATCGCTGATGACAGGGCTTTTTTCAGGCGGAATTCCCGCTCTGTCATATCCACAAGCTCCAGCTCTGCCCCTGCAAGATCAACACCTGAGGGGATAATGCTCAGTCCGGGGACAGATGTCCGGCACACAACTTCTGCCAGCGGGAGATCTTCGGTCAGGATTGCGTATGCATTGCGCTGACGTTGAGCCCGTTCAACGCCCAAGCCGGTTGATGCATTTCCCTGTGGATCCATGTCGATGACAAGGACACGCTTTTTGACCGCAGCCATTGCGGTGCCAAGATTTATGGTGGTTGTGGTCTTCCCAACCCCACCTTTTTGGTTGGCCACGGCAATAATTTTTGGGCCTTTGGCCGGTAGATCATAGCTCACGGCGTACCTCGCTTAGTCGCAGAATGGTCGCGTTTGCATCGGTCAGGCTGGGGAACTTTTCGGTGCGTAGTGTCCATGTTTGTTGAGCTCCGGTCAACTCGATATCGGCAGTCTGTCCTTTGGGGAACAGGCAAATTGTGTGTTCAGTCCTGAACTTGGATGAAAGATCCAGAAGCTTGTCCAGCGATGCCAGCGCCCGTGATGTGATAACATCGACAGGGCATACCGTGGCAGCCTCAATACGGGTGGCATGAACGGTAACGGATGTACCTGTTTCCCTGGCGACCTCACGCAGGAATGCGCACTTGCGTTGGTCTGATTCAATAAGATGAACGGTATCGACCCCCATTATCGCTAGGACCATGCCGGGAAATCCGGCACCGCTGCCTATGTCTACCAAGGTCTTTGCTCCTTGAGGGAGCAGTGTCCACAGTTGTGCAGAATCAAGGAAATGTCGGCGCCAAAGATCTTCAAGGGTAGATGCAGAAACAAGGTTGATGCTTTTCTGCCATTTGCAGAGGAGGTCTGCATAAAGGGCAAGACGCTCCATCGTTTCACGTGAAACGCGCGATGTGGTCTGAAATTCTTTGAATGTCAGCGGGACAGACAACGACAAGTGCTCCGGTATATCGGATAGGTGTTTCACGTGAAACAACAGGGGGAGGGCTTCAGCCTCCCCCTGTATACCCGGTCGTGCCTTTATTGGAAAGCCTTCAGGCGGCGGTCTCGCGTCGTTTGCGGACATGAACCAAGAGGGCTGTCAGTGCCGCAGGTGTGATGCCCGGTATTCGCGCGGCAGCGCCTAGTGTTGCGGGCTTGGTCGCGTCCAGCTTGAGCCGGACTTCAGCCGAAAGGCTCCCAATATTGTGGTAGTCGATGTCATCTGGCAGAAGAAGGTCTTCGTCTCGCCGATAAGCCGCAATGTCGGCCATCTGACGCCCTATGTAACCGGCATAGCGCCCTTCGATTTCCAGCTGTGATGCAATATCGGGAGCAATTACGCCAAGTTTTGGCCAGATCTGACGCAGGCGGTCAAAGGTGACATTCGGATAGCTGAACAGGGCAAGGGCATTGCGACGAACCCCATCTTGGTTGATGCGGATGTCGTAAGGCTCCAGCTCCTTCGGGGTTGCGGAAAGACTTTCCATCAGCGCTCGACCTTCTGCCATGGCCTTTTCCTTTTTACGGAAAGCGACCATACGATCAGGACCCACGACACCGATAGCGATCCCCTTCCCGGTCAGGCGCAGGTCTGCGTTGTCTGCGCGCAGCTGCAGCCGATATTCTGCGCGGCTTGTGAACATCCGGTACGGTTCCTGTGTCCCCAGCGTGACCAAGTCGTCAATCATGACACCAAGATAGCCCTCGGCCCGATCGGGCACAAAAGCATCATCGGCTGGAGTACCACCCGCCAGAAGGGCTGCGTTGATGCCAGCCACAAGACCCTGTGCCCCTGCCTCTTCGTAGCCTGTTGTTCCGTTGATCTGGCCGGCAAGGAACAGGCCCTTTGCTTTCTTTAGTTCAAGTGATGGGCGCAGCTCCCGCGGATCAACAAAATCATATTCTATGGCATAGCCCGGACGCAGGATCGCGACAGCTTCCAGCCCCGGAATGGAGCGGATCAGAGCCGTCTGCACATCTTCCGGCAGGCTGGTTGATATGCCATTCGGGTAGACGGTCGGGTCGTTCAGGCCCTCTGGTTCCAGAAAGACTTGGTGACGGTCCTTTTCCGCGAAACGAACCACTTTGTCTTCAATGGAAGGACAATAGCGTGGCCCGACACTCTGGATCTGGCCGGAGTACATCGGGGCACGATTAAGGTTGGCACGAATGATGGCGTGCGTTTCTTCGGTGGTCCATGTCATGCCACAAGCGATTTGGGGCGTTGTAATCTGCCCTGTCATGAAGGAGAAGGGTTCCGGCGGGTCGTCGCCGGGCTGCATCTCCAGCCCTTTCCAGTTGATTGTTCGCCCGTCAAGGCGAGCCGGAGTGCCGGTTTTCAGGCGTCCGAGAACAAGCCCTAGGCGCTCCAGTGTATTGGACAGGCCAAGTGATGGCGGCTCATCAATCCGCCCGGCAGGCCATGTTTTTTCACCCAGATGAATGACGCCACGCAGGAATGTGCCGGTTGTCAAAACAACCGCTCCAGCCTTGTATGTACGTCCGCTTGCTGTCAGTACGCCTGATACACGCCCGGACCGGTCCAGAATCAAGTCTTCTGCTGATCCTGCCTCTATGGTCAGATTGGATGTGCCGGCTAGGATATCCTGGACAGCCTTTCTGTACAGGGATCGATCAGCCTGTGCTCTTGGTCCGCGTACCGCTGGGCCTTTGCTTCGGTTCAGCATACGGAACTGGATACCGCCCTGGTCTATTGCCTGTCCCATGACGCCATCGAGCGCATCAATCTCACGCACAAGGTGCCCCTTTGCCAAGCCGCCTATGGCAGGGTTGCAGGACATATCCCCTATGGTTTCTATGCGTTGGGTTAGCAGCAGTGTACGGGCACCCATACGAGCTGCTGCAGCCGCTGCTTCTGTGCCGGCGTGTCCGCCCCCAATTACGATAACGTCAAAGTGGCTTTTCATTGTATTAAACAATCAGTGGTGATCACTATTCTGTCTTGGCGACAAGCGGCCAAAGCATGCACATGCATAGCATGAAACGCAAGCCGGTGGTATACGGGCAACCTTGTTATAGGGGATAACGCTATGACAGACTCGTCAACCTCATGCAGTGTCTTGATTTTTTTATTTACCAATACAGAAGTCGCTGAAAATAACGTCCAGCAGATCGTCAACCTCTACTCGGCCTGTAATACGACCTAGGGCACGGGCTGCAAGACGAACATCTTCTGCCATCAGTTCAAGCATTGGGGCGTGTATGGCGCGTAACAGGCTGTCGCGGCAATCCTCCAAGGCATCTCTGTGCCTTTGTCGCGTCAGCGCCGGGGGGGCATGTGCACCTGCATTTAGACGCTCCGCCACCATGGCTGTCAAGGTTGACAGCAGCTCTGTCATGCCCTCCCCGCTGCGTGTTGATAGCAGCAAGGAGTGCGCGCCAGAACCAGAAATCGTCAGCATTCTGTCTGGATACGGTGTTGCCACGTCGCTCTTGTTCAGCACTATCAGCGTGCTGGAGTCAACAAGAGACAGGGTTTCTTCATCCAGTTCAGGCCACTCTGTCAGGTCAAACACGGCAATCTTGAGGTCCGCAGTACTGGCCCGTACCCGTGCCCGGCGTATCCCCTCTGCCTCTATGTCTTCATTGCTGCTGCGCAGGCCAGCCGTATCGGCAATGGTGACCGGGAACCCTCCCAGATCCAGATGGATTTCGATAATATCGCGTGTGGTGCCGGCCTGGTCGGAAACAATGGCGGCTTCCCGCTGTGCAAGCGCATTGACCAAGCTGGATTTTCCGGCATTAGGGCGCCCGATGACAGCA
Source organism: Haematospirillum jordaniae (assembly GCF_001611975.1). Classification (GTDB taxonomy): domain Bacteria; phylum Pseudomonadota; class Alphaproteobacteria; order Rhodospirillales; family Rhodospirillaceae; genus Haematospirillum; species Haematospirillum jordaniae. Next base: position 751,174 of record NZ_CP014525.1, on the reverse strand, counting down.
ATCTGGATACCGTCACGGATGCGCTCACCGCGCCGGTTGTCCGAGAGATAGGCATCAATGGTTTGAGCCAGTTCTTCCAGCCCGTTTCGTGCCGAACGATCCAGATCAGGTGGGATGTCTTCATCGGGAAAGTCTATGTGGGCTTCCATCCAGGCCAGACGTCGCACCAGTTCCTCTCGCCAGCTGTCATATAAGCGCGCCAAGGCACCGTCCATTTGCTGGAGGGCCTGGCGGCGTTGAGCATCCGTTTCGGCCTGTATCAAGTCAGCCAGGCCTTCAACCCGGGTCAGATCCAGTTTGCCATTCAGAAAGGCCCGGCGCGAGAACTCACCGGGTTCGGCAATCCGCACACCATCCATACGACGAATGGTCTGCAGCAAGGCATCGGTTACAGCTTTTCCTCCGTGCCCCTGAAATTCAGCTGTGTCTTCGCCTGTAAAGCTGGCCGGACCGGGGAACCACAGGACAAGCCCATCATCGAGCACATCTCCTGTTCCGGGGTCACGAAATAGGAATCGTGTAGCCTTGCGTGCTTCTGGCAGGCGGCCACAGAGTGCGGTAATCACGTCGCGTGCCCGTGTGCCGGAAACGCGGGTTACAGCAACACCAGCTCTGCCCGGCGCTGTGGCTGTTGCAACAATCGTATCGTTGGTGATCATTGGGATGCCTGACGGGCTTCCAAGTCAGCGGGGATGCGGTCCTGTGGATTTAGCATCAAGCGCTCCACACGTTTTCCGTCACGGATATGGTTGACCAGAATGGCATCAATATCGTCCCGTGTTCGTGGTGCGTACCACACACCTTCGGGGTATATGACCAGCACGGGTCCCAGCTCGCACCGGTCCAGGCACCCTGCTTGCTGAGTGCGGATGCGGTCTGTCAGTCCCAGTTCTTTTGCGCGTGCTTTCATGTAGTCACGTAGTTTTACGGCTCCTGAACGGGCGCACGAACCACGGCTGTGGCCTTCCGGCCGTTCGTTTGTGCAGATAAAAACATGGATGCGGTAATAAAGGTCGGGATCCGGGCAGGACACGGGGTATTCCTCGTACAGGATTCTCTAGCGCTCCTTTTATGGGCCCCTGTTGCCGCTTTTGTCATCCCCTGTGAAGTGTGACCAGAAAAATTTCTGCATCTGCTCCAAGCCCTGAACTTGAGCTGGTAACCAGCTTTTCATAAGGGTGTCCGGATCAATGGCCTGCAACTGGTTCATCATTTGTTTATGTATTTCGGCCAGAAGAGCATCCTGCATGGGGCGGACGTCTGGTAATCCCAGAAACGTGCGGGCTTCTTCAGGCGTACAGTCGATATCAATCTCGATTTTCATGCCAACCCTACGATCTGGTTGATACGGAAAGCACTTTTCCGGAGAAAGCCCCCGGTCTGTCGTGCTTGCACACTCTACCTGTGAATATCCCGGGTAAAATTTGTTTTGTGTCAGACTTGCCTGCATGGCAAGACCGCCGCTAATTTGGCTTTGGTTTTGTCTGTCTGGATGGATTTTTTACAGTGCCCCATGTTGTTTTGCACAGCCCCCTCGGGTGGATAACCCTGTTTGAGGCTGATGATTGCCTTGTTTCTCTGGATTGGGGGCGGGGTATGGAGGCGGGCTGTGAGGAGACCCCCCTTCTGAGAGAAGCCGGGAAGCAGCTGGAGGCATGGTTCGACCGTCGTCTGGAGCACTTTGACCTGCCCCTTGCCCCGGCTGGCACCGCATTCACTGCCCGTGTACGGAATGCCCTTTGCGCTATTCCTTTTGGCGCAACGCAAACCTATGGAGACCTAGCGCAGACCGTATCATCATCTCCCCGTGCTGTGGGTATGGCGTGTGCGCGCAATCCCCTGCCTATACTTGTTCCCTGTCATAGGGTTCTGGCTGCGGGGGGGCGTCTTGGCGGGTATTCTGCGTTTGATGGCCTGCAGAGTAAGGCTTGGCTTTTGCGTTTTGAGCAGAGTGCGACGGTCACATCCTGACAGGATGTTTCACGTGAAACATGAAGAGAGGTGAGGTGTCATGAGCGTCTGCTGCGTTTTGCAGGCAGCGGGGGCTGTATACGTGCCAAGAGGGCATCCAGAGTAGCAACGGCCTCATCATCCAGATAGCGAATACAGGCCCCGAGACGGTTGGCAAATGCTGTGGTCTGCGGTGACAGGCCAGAGGTATCAAGTGTTACTTTGGGTCTTGAAACCTCGGCCAAGTTTTTCAGGGCTTCGGCTTCATCCCAGATAAGTCCGAAATAACCGCATAACTCAAGAACAAGGCCAGGGCCAGGTTTGCCTCGTTTTCCATGCTCTAGGGCAGACAGATAGGCTGCAGATACATTGAGATCGGCAGCCATCTGTTGCAGGGTGATGCCCCGCTGGTGTCTCAGGTCACGAATTCTGGCTCCAAACGGGGTCACGTGCTGTGTCCTGCCTATACCTGCTCTGGAGTATTTTCCTGTTCAGGACGTGCGGCTTCTGCCAATCGATGCCGATAAAGGGCGGCAAAGTCGATCGGCTGCAGCATCAGCTGCGGGAAGCCGCCGTCGCGCGTTACATCGGCGATAATGTTCCGGACAAACGGGAATAACATCCTTGGCGCCTCGATCAGCAGCAGGGGCTGGAGGTGATCAGCTTCAACCGGATTTGCCTGAACGACGGCACCGTAGGCAAGCTCCAGCATAAAAGCGGTCTCGGCACCAACGTCAGCCTTGACTTCAACATGCAAAACAACTTCGAAAACATTGCCATCCAGGTGGCGTGCCTTGACGTCAGCGCCAAAGGATACCGCCGGAGCCTGTTCGCGCATTTTATGGAAAATGACCGGCGTTTGTGGTGCTTCGAAAGATAGGTCCTTGATGTACTGGCTTTCAATGGCCAACATCAGTGGCGGTGCGTCTGATGTATTGTCTTCCGGTGTCGTTGTATGATTCTGTGCGTCAGTCGTCATAAGGGGCTCCCTGTTTCAGATGCTTGGCATACCCCTAGCATGGAATGCATGACCACGGAACCCTGCGTTATCCCTCTTGTTCATTCAGCAGGATCGGGTCTGGCCATTCCGGTCATATCCAGCAGAAATGTCGCGGTATTCACCGTCTATTGCAGGGCTGGATGTTATATGGCCTTCTTCTGCTTCTGACGAAGCAGGCTTGCCTTCCTGTTTCTTGCGTCTTTGGGCCAGAAGGGCTGCCGTGGTACGACGCATGGACGGGATCAGCAGGAAAAGCCCCAAGGCGTCCGTCAGAAAACCTGGTGTGACCAGAAGCAGGCCCGACACGACCATAAGAGTTGCTTCGACCATGTCTTGCAGGGAGATTGTATTCTTTGCCCAGGTTCGTCCATCCAAAGGTGCCAGCCCTGCCCTATTCAGAACAAGGATTCCGCACACCCCCGTTCCAACAACCAGAATGACTGTTGGCCACAGGCCGATCGCAAGATCGACAAGACGAAACATGGTTATCTCGGCCACGGGAAAGATAACAAATAAAATAAGAAGAACCTGTGTCATGCTTGCCCTATACTGCTACAACCCTTATCTAGACCTTCAGAGCTGGTCCGGGATTCCCGATGCCAGTGTGTGTGGTCTGTGGCGGTGGTGTTACAGACCCAGTGTTTACCGACAGTCAGGACTGCCATGAACCAGGGAATCGCGTTCATCGACATCATCTTTTTGGCCCTTGTCGCCGGGTTTCTGATCCTGCGGCTGCGCAGTGTTCTGGGCCAGAAAAACGGCAATGAGAGGCCGCGCGATCTGCACGGTCGTACGCTGGACCAGGATACCGGGGACAACGTGATCCCCCTGCCCGGTCGTTACGACAGCGACATCTCAGATGAAAGTCTGTCTGTTCCGGGGCTGGTGGATGTGATGAAGGCTGATCCTTCCTTTGTGCCCGAGGAGTTTCTTGGTGGCGCCCGGCGTGCCTTCGAAATGGTGATCGAAGCCTTTGCCCGCGGCGACAGGGAGACTCTGCGCTTCCTTCTGGCTGAGGACGTATACCGCAGCTTCGAGGGGGAAATCCAGACCCGGGAGAGCAAAAACCTGTTCCTGGAGACGGGACTTGAGTTTATCCGTTCAATTTCCTTCATAAAAGCTGAACTCGCCAAGGATGTTGTCTTGGTGTCTGTTCGCTTTGTAAGCGAGCAGATATCGGTCACCCGTGATTCGGAAGGCCGAATCGTCGAGGGGGATCCCAATGAGACGGTCGTGATTACCGATGATTGGACATTCATGAGGGATCCACGTTCTGATGACCCCAACTGGAAGCTGGTTTCAACAGCAGCTCCATCTGCCTGAATGGGTTTTTTCTATGACTGTATCTGTTCGTACCGTTCTACCCCGGCTGTTGGCCGGGGTTTGTCTGTTGGCCTTGGCTTCCTGCGGTGGTCGTGGGCCGGGTGAACCGCCTCCCATTCCCTCTGAACAGCATCTGAAGCCAGTGTCATTCTCGGCTCTTCCCGGTTGGGATCAGGATATGCAGGCAGAGGCCCTGCCCGCTCTCAGGCGTTCCTGCGATTCCTTCCAGCGTCGTCCTGATGCAAGCCGATGGGTTGGCCCCGGTTCCTTGGGGGGGACCGTAGAGGATTGGCAGCGGTTCTGTTCCGACCTGCATCGTGAATTCCCGCCCTCACGCTCCGCGTCTTCTGCTTCTGTCAGGGAATTTCTTGAGGCGCGTATGCAGCCTTGGTCTGTCAGTTCTTCCGGTCGTCCTTCCGGCACATTTACCGGGTATTATGAGGCGGAGCTGAAAGGATGCCTGAAGAAAACGCCGCGCTGTCAGGTGCCTCTTTATGGGCCTCCGCCGGGTGTTGTCACGGATACCAGGAAGGTTCCTCCCCTGCCCTCGCGCGCGGCAATTGAAAATGGTGCCCTGAACGGGCGTGCGCCTGTCCTGATGTATGCCGAAGATCCCGTTGATGTGCATATCATGCAGATACAGGGGTCGGGTCGCGTTATCCTGCCTGATGGCAAGGCGCAGCGGCTTGGTTTTGCCGGCAGCAACGGCCATGCGTTCAAGGGACTGGGTCGCATCTTGCTGGATCATGGCATTCTGGGGCCCGGGCAAGCTACCATGCCGTTCATTCGTGCATGGCTGAAGGAAAACCCGGATCGGGCGGGTGCCTTGATGCGTGAGAACCCGCGCTATACGTTCTTTCGCGTTATTCGCGGGGATGGGCCTGTAGGGGCTCTGTCGGTTCCCTTGACAGCCCGGCGTTCCATTGCAGTCGATCCGCGGTATGTTCCGCTTGGGGTGCCGCTGTGGCTCAATTCGGTCGATCCAGATCATAAACCCCTGCGCCGGCTTATGGTGGCACAGGACACAGGATCGGCCATCAAGGGCGTTGTTCGTGGTGATTTCTTCTGGGGTCCCGGTGAGCAGGCCCTAGCCAAGGCCGGACGCATGAAAAGCGCGGGAACTTGGTATTTGCTTTTACCCCGGCAGAGTGCGCCGAACCATTAATTTTCCCAGCCTGACAGAGAGATATATTCCATGAGACCTTCTGGCCGCCTTGCTGACCAACTTCGCCCCGTGACACTTGAGACCGGCTTTATCAAGCATGCAGAGGGGTCGTGTCTGGTCAAGTTCGGGGATACCCACGTTATTTGCACGGCCTCTGTTGATACCCGTGTTCCCCCTTGGTTGCGGGGACAGGGCAAGGGATGGATTACGGCAGAATATGGTATGTTGCCCCGTTCAACAGGAACGCGCACCGACCGTGAAGCTGCCCGGGGTAAACAATCCGGGCGCACACAGGAAATACAACGTCTGATCGGACGCTCCTTAAGAGCCGTAACAGACCTGTCAAAGATGGGCGAGATGCAGGTCCGGATCGACTGTGACGTACTTCAGGCGGATGGAGGAACCCGTACAGCCTCCATTACCGGGGCCTATGTGGCTCTGGCCCAGGCATTCCGTCATGCCTTGTCTGCCGGGCTTGTGTCTGCATTTCCCCTGACAGACAGTGTTGCAGCCGTATCGTGCGGCCTTGTGAATGGTGTGCCGGTTCTGGACCTAGACTATGCAGAGGATTCATCAGCCCAAGCCGATGCTAATTTTGTCCTGACCGGAACCGGGAAGGTGATTGAAGTGCAGGGAACAGCCGAAGAAGCGCCCTTTACCCGTGCGGAACTGGATGCCCTTATGGATCTGGCGGAAACAGGTGTGCGTGAGCTTGTCGCCTTGCAAAACCGGGCCTTGCTGGTGGAGGCATAAGGCATGGCTCGCCGGTTTGATGGTTCCCGGCTGGTTGTTGCCAGCCACAATGCTGGGAAGGTGCGGGAAATCCGTGACCTTCTTCGTGCCTTTCAGGTTGATGTTGTGTCCTCTGCTGATCTGGATTTGCCAGAGCCAGATGAGACGGCTTCAACATTTTCGGGTAATGCAGCCATAAAGGCACTGGCTGCAGCAAAGGCCTCCGGGCTTCCTGCCCTCTCCGATGACTCCGGGCTGTCAGTTTCTGCGCTTGGCGGCGAACCGGGGATTTACTCGGCCCGCTGGGCTGGCCCGGAGAAAGATTTTGCCGGTGCCATGCGTACCGTTCATGAGCGTCTGGGGGACCATCCTGACCGGTCAGCCTGCTTTGTATGCGCCTTGTGCCTAGCCTGGCCAGACGGGCATACGGAAACATTTGTCGGACAGGTCGATGGGTCCATCTGCTGGCCACCGCGTGGTGACCGTGGTTTTGGCTATGACCCGTTTTTTGTTCCGGACGGTGACAATCGTACCTTTGCCGAGTTTGTTCCGGAAGAGAAACATGCCATCAGCCATCGTGCCCGTGCATTCCAACAGCTTGTGAAGGCGTGCTTTGACTAACGTACCCTCGTTGTTTGGTTTGTATGTGCATTGGCCTTTTTGTGTGTCGAAGTGCCCGTACTGTGATTTCAATAGTCATGTTACCAATCATGTTGACCATGATCGTTGGTGTCAGGCACTGCTGCGTGAACTGGATTACTACGCGGCCCTGACCCCCGGGCGCGTGCTTGGCAGTATTTTCTTTGGCGGTGGCACGCCTTCGCTGATGGCGCCGCGTACGGTTGAGGCTGTTCTAGAGCGTGCTGCTGCCCACTGGACATGGGCTGAGGACATTGAACTGACGCTGGAGGCCAATCCAGGTGCCATAGACTGCGAGCGTTTCCAGGCTTTTCGGCATGCCGGTATCAATCGTGTTTCGCTGGGCGTTCAGTCCCTTGTGCCGGAAAGTCTTGGCTTTCTGGAACGTCGGCACGGTGTCCGTGAGGCACTGGAGGCTATCGAGACCGCAGCCCGGCTGTTTCCCCGCTTCTCCTTTGACTTGATCTATGCCCGGCCCGGACAGACCCCCGCACAGTGGGAGGCAGAGTTGTCACAGGCTCTTGATCTGGCTACGGGTGGTCATATCTCGCTGTATCAGCTGACCATCGAGCAAGGAACCCGTTTCCAGCAGGACGTGGCTCGCGGTGCCTTTACCCTTCCAGAAGATGATCTTGCGCTAGATCTATGGGCTGTTACCCATGCCCTGACCGCAGACCGTGGTATGCCCTACTACGAGGTTTCAAACCATGCGGTTCCCGGGCAGGAAAGCCGCCATAATCTCCTGTATTGGCTTGGTGGTGAATATGTTGGTATTGGGCCCGGTGCGCATGGTCGAATCTGTGTTGATGGGACGTTTCATGCAACACGCCAGCATCGTGCACCAGATGTGTGGCTGAAAACAGTTCTGCGTGATGGCCACGCAACACGGCAAAAGGAACCTCTGACGTCACGCGCGCGGGCTGAAGAGAACGTCATGATGGGCCTGAGGTTGCGTCGTGGTATTGACCCGGATGCGTTCCGCTTGGCCTGTCATGGCTTTGATGTCTCTGATCTTCTGGATGGGCCAATGCTTGCTTTGTTGCGTGCTGAAGGGCTTGTGGCAGATGGCTGGCCACTTCGGGTTACGGATCGTGGCATGCCGGTGTTGAATGCAATTATTGGGGCTTTGGTTCAATCATCGTGATGCGATGTCGTTTCACGTGAAACATCAGAGCCTGTTGCGGCGGAGAAGGATGTAAAAGGCCCCTTCTCCGCCATGCTCTGGCCTAGCTGTGCTGAACGACAGAATATGTGGCCGGATGCGGGTATCATTCAGCCAGCCGGGGAGAGCCCGTCGCAAAACTCCCTCGCCCCGCGTTCCCTTGCCGGTGATGACAAGAAGGCACCGGTAGCCGTTGCGTATTGCCCTGTTCATAAAATCCATAAGATTGGCGTGGGCTGTGTCTTTGCCCATACCATGCAGATCGATGCGGGCATCCACATGCATTTTGCCCCGTTTGAATTTCAGGGCTGTTCTATGGTCAACGCCTGGGCTTTTTCCGGGCTCTAGGGGTAGAAACGGTTTGTTTTTCTGCGTGGCTGCCCTCAACAAGGGGGGGGCCTGCGAAGGTGTGCTGGAAGGTGGTGTGCTTACGGGGCCGTCCATTTCCGGGGGACTTATTTCCGGTTCATTGGCTGTGACAAAGGGCAAGCGACCGGATATGGGATTGACCGTGCGGGCAATCTCCTCCCAAAGCCGGGCTTCATCCTGTGTCAGGGTACGCCGGTAATGCCGCCGCTTATTCGTGTCCATTGCCTCAGGCCGCTCTCTTCCTGCGGCGAGCTGTAACACGCATCGTTTACCGGGTCTATGTGCCGGATGGATTATGTCGGTCTGATCCTGCGTCCGGGCGTGGGTTGCTCATCGCCCGTGACGGCCTGTGACCGGACTGGTGGCACAAAATCCCCACTCCCTGACAAGGATGCCCTGAACGGGGCTCCCACGTCTTCGCCCGGTGCGGGTTTGGGAAGGTTGCGACGGACAAAAGAGCGCCAGTCCCCCTGTGGGGCCTCAACCATGGTTGTCGGGCGGTCCGTGATATAGAGAGCGAACCCCCCGAATTCCCACAGAGTTTCAAAGGCGGCGAAGCTATGACCGATAACACGGCGGGCACGATCGTGAATCTTGCGCTGGGTCCATGGGCGAAGCAGCACGCCGTAAAGCAGCATGGTAAACAGAAGTGCCATGGTTCCCGCAACAACACCCCCAAAGATGAGAACCAGAAGCGATACGATGACAGGAACCAAGAGTGGACCAATAGCCTCCCACGGATTGAAAATCGGGGAGGAAACGCCATTCAGCTTCCGGTAGTTGACCAGAAGCCCAATCATGTTGCGTTCGTGGGCGGCAACAATCCTGTTGTACAATTCTCTGTCTTCAGCGGTGTGGCGAACCATCTTTCCCCCGGCTTTTCCGGCATTCTGTCATGCAACGGATAAGAGCAATGTTTCACTGTTCACACCCCTACGCCAAGCTTTTTGTTTGTCGTGCAGCCGCTTCCCGGATCTGTTTATGTTACCTGAGTACTGCATGTTATATTGAAAGAGGGCGCATCTCCTGCCGGTACATTGACGTCGGGGGAGTGGCTGACTACATTCCAACACGTATGGGACCATTGTGTGGTACGGTTCCGGATTCGATGTAAAAGGTTCGGGCAAGGCCGTGAAAACCATGCTGCCAATAGCAGAGCTGAACGAGCGTAGCCGCGAGGTTTTGCGGCTGGTCGTTGAGTCGTGGGTCCATGATGGGGAGCCGGTTGGTTCCCGTACCGTGTCCCGTCGCCTGTCGGTTGGCTTGTCGCCGGCCAGCATTCGCTCTGTTATGGCTGACCTGGAAGATCTTGGGCTTCTGTATGCGCCTCATGTTTCGGCGGGTCGTCTGCCGACTGAACATGGTTTGCGTATGTTTGTCTCTGGCCTTCTGGAAGTCGGGCGCCTCAGTGATGACGAGCGCAGCCGTATTGACAGTCATTGTCAATCAACGGGCCGTAGTCTGGAGCAGATGCTGTCCGAGGCAACGACGGCGTTGTCCGGCCTGTCGCGTTGTGCCAGCTTGGTGCTGGCTCCCAAGACAGACAGCACTTTGCGCCATATCGAGTTTGTCAGCTTGGGCCCCGGGCGCGCCTTGGTGGTTATGGTGACCAGCGATGGTCTGGTCGAGAACCGCCTGATCGAGGTGCCGGCCGGTCTTCCACCCAGTGTTTTGCAGCAGGCCTCGAATTTTCTGTCGGTTCGTCTGGGCGGGCAGACCTTGGCTGATGTGCGCCGCCTTGTTTCTGCCGATCTTGACAGCCGGCGTGCCGAGCTTGACGAACTGACAGCCCGGGTTGTAGAGGCTGGTCTTGCGATATGGGGTGGTGACGAGGATCAGGGTGCGCTGATTATACGGGGGCAGTCCAACCTGTTGCAGGATGTGCATGCCATCGAAGATCTTGAACGTATCCGTTCCCTTTTTGAAACCTTGGAGGCACGTCAGCAAATGTTGCGCCTCGTGGATCTTGTGCAAACGGGTGAAGGTGTCCAGATCTTTATTGGTTCGGACAATGACCTGTTCGGGGCTGCGGGATGTTCCTTGATCGTGGCCCCCTATCAGAACAGCCGCGAACAGATCGTCGGGGCTATTGGGGTGATTGGGCCGACACGGTTGAATTATGCCCGTATTATTCCGATGGTGGATTATACTGCGCGGGTTATCGGGCAGCTTATTGGATAAAAAAGGTTGTGGTCTGCCGCGTGTGGGCCTGCCGGAGTATTGTATGGAAGAGACATGACCGAAGAGACTGACAAGACCATTCCAACCCCGGATACGGCACCTGATGCTGTTGTTCCGGAGACTGAAGACACAGGTCTTCCGGAAGCAGAGGGTGAAGCAGAAGCAACACCCGAGGCACGCATTGCCGAGCTGGAAACCGAGGTGGAACGCCTAAAAACGGAATATCTGCGTGCCTTGGCGGATTCCCAGAATACACGGCGTATGGCCCAGAAACAGATCGAGGACAACAATCGCTACGCGGTGACTAACTTTGCTCGCGATGTGTTGGCCGTTGCCGACAATCTGGGGCGTGCTCTTCTGGCTGCTCCGGTAGAGTCCCGGCAATCCAATGCAGATCTTGGAACCTTGGCGGTGGGGGTCGAGATGACGGAGAAGGAACTGTTGTCCGTCTTGTCCCGTCATGGCGTAACCCGGATTGAGAGTTTGAACTGTCCCTTTGACCCGCATCACCATCAGGCTATGCAGGAGGTCGAACGTACAGACGTCCCGACAGGAACCGTTGTTCAAGTTTATCAGGATGCGTGGACCCTGCATGATCGTCTGTTGCGTCCGGCCATGGTTGTTGTGTCCAAGGGCGGGCCAAAGCGTGATGATGCCCCTGCAGGCGGAGACGATGCGCCAGCGCCGGTTGGGCATGTTGACCAGTCTGTGTGATCAAGGCTCCCTGTTCTAGGATGCCTTGTTTGAAACCCCTGGCTCTGGTCAGGGGTTTTCTATGGAGTCCGATGCCCGAAGATTGCCGATCCGACCCGGACGTGGGTTGCTCCATATTGAATGGCTTCACTGTAATCAGCACTCATGCCCATGCTCAAGGTATGAAGCTGGTGACGTTGTGCTAGGGCCTGCATGATTGCAAAGAAAGGTCCGGACGGATGATTGACAGGGGGGATACACATCAAACCGGCTATTATCAGACCCTGCTTACGGCAATCTTGGATGAAGTCATCGGTCTGATCAGGTGCTATGCCGGCTTTCTGTGGTTCATTCCCGATATTGACCTGTACCAGACAGGGAAGAAAACGGTTCTGGCGCTTCATTTCTGTGGCAAGCGCCGTGGCAATCTTCGGGCGGTCCACTGTTTCAATAACGTCGAACAGGGCAACCGCTTCCCGGACCTTGTTCGACTGCAGAGGGCCGATCAGGTGGAGTTCAATGTCAGGGAAGCGGTTTTTCAATGCCGGCCATTTTGAAGAAGCCTCCTGAACCCTGTTCTCACCGAAAAGGCGTTGTCCGGCATCCAGAACCGGGGTAATGGCCGACGCGGAAAATGTTTTGGACACGGCAATCAGGTTGACTGATGCAGGGTCCCGCCCCGCTTCCAGCGCGTTGTGCGCGATCTGTTCCCGTACGGTGTGCCAGTGCTGTACCGTGTCCGGATGTCCCGGTAAAAGATCAGGGGAAGCCATGCGTGTTCTATCCTGATTCAAAGGAGTGTGTCGGCAGATGTCCTTTCGGACCCTAGCGATACAGGCTGCGAAACTCAATGCTTCTGCACGTGGAAACTGGCCTGCGGCATGTCCCGTGCCATGGCTTGTTTTCGTGACAGATCCACGTGTGGGGGATCCAGTCGCGATTGTACCCCGGCTTCCACCCGGCAGTGCGGTGATCATGCGCCATTATGATGACCGGTTTCGCTCTGATCTGGCCTTGCGCCTGCGCGATGCTACCCAGAAGCGGGACATCCGTTTTCTGGTGGCAGCAGACCATGATCTTGCCGTGTCCTGTGCTGCCGATGGCGTACATCTGCCAGAGGGCCTTTTACCCCGTGCCCTGTGTCCAGAGCTTGTTGATTGGCGTCGGGCTGGTGGGCTGGTGACAGCAGCCGTTCATTCACACCGGGCCTTGGTTATGGCGGGCAGGTTTGGCATGGATGCGGCACTGGTTTCACCTGTTTTCCCGACAGCCAGCCACCCGGGTGCCGCTACACTGGGGCTTTTCCGCTTCCGGGCCTTGGTCCAGAGATCCCGGGTGCCGGTTCTCGCCCTGGGGGGCATTTCGGCATCCACCCTGCCCCGCCTGTACGGAAGCGGTGCCTGGGGTGTTGCTGCGGTGTCTGCGCTGGCCTGAGCATGTTTCCTATAGCAGAAAAGGGCAGCCGAAGCTGCCCTTTCCCCATACCTGGAACCATTGCCGGTTATCAGGTGATACGCATCAGAATGCCAGGGACAGACCGGTAACGGCTACCCAGCCCTTGTTGCGATCGCTGGCTTTCTTGGAGTCCTTGTCTTCGAACTTGGTGTAGCCAACGCCACCAACCAGCATGACGCCCGGGCCCATGGTGTATTCAGAGGTCAGCTGGACAGCGCGCGAACGACGGCCCTTCTGGCTATCTGCCTTCAGCTCATCCTTCAGGTCAAGGTCGGCCTGCTTGAGGTCGAGGTAGGACACTGCAACACCAAACGGACCGGTCTTGTAGCCAACGCCAGCTTCCCAAGCGGAATGGTCAAAGGATCCCTTGACTTCCTTGTTGGGAGCTGTGGTGACGCCCAGCTTTTCCTTGATCATGTGGTAACCACCACCGACCGTCACGCCGGAGTAGGACAGGCTCAGGCCGGCCTGGTATTCGTTGTGGCCCTTGCTCTCCAAAACGTTATCGTTAATGGCTAGTTTTTCGGCCTTGAGTTTGCTGCCGCCATTCAGCCAGCCGATATCAGCCTGCACGCCAACGCCACCAAAGGTGTTGGCATAGCCAAGACCAACGCCATAGGCGCGGGCGATTTTTCTACCGGTTGGCTGCTTCTCGTCGTGCTTCTTCTGGTTGGTGTCCGGTATGTAGCTGGCACCAAGGGTGAAGCCGGCGATGGAAGGCGAAAGATAGCTGATGCTTTCCGTGCCATTGCCGGTGGTGATGTAGCTGGCGTCGATGTAGTCAGTCTGCTTCAGCAGCTGCGCGGCACGGTACATAGTTTTGTCAGCATCAGGCGCATCAGCTGCCGGCGCATCGCCAATAGCGGTCTTCGGCTTCAGAACCCAGTCGCCGCCGATCAGGCTGCCTTCCGAAATGCCGCCGCCGAACAGACGGTTGCCCATGTGCGGGGAACGGGCGGCCAAGGCGGTCATGGCGTTGTCGTCCACGCCGGCGATCACGGTACCGAATGCACCCCCCAGAGAGATGGCATACTTGGAGATATGATCATCGTTGGTGTTGTTTGTACCGCCGGCTTCCAGCTCATACTTCACGGAAACGGTCAGGCCGTTGTCCAGGGTGGTCTTGCCCTTGAAGTGGATTTCGTTGTCGCCCTTGACGTCGGCCGACATCGCGTCTTTTTTGATCGCGTTCAGGTAGCTTTTGCTCTGGGTCGCATAGCCAACGAACACGGAGCCAAAGCCGCCAACAGACAGCTGGATCGGTTCAGCAGCAATGGCGGAACCGGCAATGGCAGAAGCAGCGACAAGGGCGCTGGTGCCAACAAGAATTTTTTTCATAACAGTTCTGATCCCTGTCTATCTGGTTATGCATACACACCACACAACTGCCCTTCCAGACCGGAAAAGAGTGCATGCATGTAATGCAGTGACAGCTATCTAGGGGATCGGTGCGTGTACCGTCAATCGTGTAACAACGACATTACACACGTATTTTTATAAGTGTTGCAGATATAACACAGGCAAAAAACCAACAATATACATTCAAGTATATAATGCAGACGTTTGATTGTGTGTTGTGGCATAAACAAGGCAAAAAAAGGGAGCTGACGAGCAGCTCCCTTTCTGTTTTTCAGCCCGGCCCCGCCGTGGCAGGACCACGTTTTATCAGAACGCCAGTGACAGACCAGTCACCGCAACCCAGCCGCTGTTCTTGCCGAGTTTCCGCTGATCTGCCGTCAGGCCGGCGTTACCGCTGATGGTCTTGTCATCGTACTTGGCATAGCCCAAGCCACCGACCAGCATGACGCCCGGCCCCATGGTGTATTCCGAGGTCAGCTGGACAATCCGGGTCTTATCTTTGCCCGAGGAGGCTGTCGATGCAATGACCGGAGTTGTTGTGGTAATGTTCCTTTTCTTGTCTATTGATGTTTCAGTATAGCCAAGCGCAATTCCATACGGGCCACTCTTGTAGCCAACGCCTACTTCCCAAGCATCAGCATCGCTTGTGACAACTTTTGTTGAGGTTGCCGCCGGAGTTCCGGTTGCTGTGCTGTAGTCTTGGTCAATCAAGCGATAGCCACCGCCAATCATGAACCCGCCATAGGACAGGTGTAGGCCGGCTTGGTATTCGTTATGGCTGTCTGCATCGGGATGATCACCGGTCAACCAGCCGATGTCGGCATTGACGCCCAGATCACCGAACTTGCCGGCATAGGCCAAGCCAACACCATAGGCATCCAAGGTGTTTTTACCAAAAGGCTGGTCTGCCTTATTACGCCCTTGTTTGGCATCCGGCACATAGGTTGCGCCAAGCGTGAAGCCAGCGATAGCCGGGGTCAGGTAGCTGATTGATTCGCTGTCACCATTGGTGTCAACGTATGTGGTGTAGCCTCCTGCTGCGCCCTCTATTGTCACGGCTGTTGGGGTTGAGGCCGTATCGACGGCTGCGAGCGACTTTGGCTTCAGGATCCACAGACCTTCGACCATGTCACCATCCGACAGGCCGGCGCCAAGCAGGCGGCCACCCATGTGGGGGGCGCGGTTGGCAATGGCGGCCAAGGCATTGTCGTCAGCCCCGGCAATGATGGTCCCGAAGGCCCCGCCTAGGCTGATGTGGTATTCATCCACAACCTTGCCGGAAGGATCCTTGCCGCCGGCTTCCATTTCTACCTTGAAGCCAACGGTCAGGCCGTTGTCGAGCGTGCTCTTGGCTTTGAAGTGCAGTTCGTTGTCGCCCTTGACATCGACAGCGCTGACTTCAGTACTGCTGTCTCCGAAATCACGCAGACCCTTCAGGTACTTGTCTTCCTGGGAGGCATAGCCGACAAAAACGGAACCAAAGCCGCCGACAGACAGCTTCAGCGGCTCTGCCGCATTGGCCACACCGGCCAGAGCGGAGGCCGCAACAAGGGCACTTGTGCCGATAAGGATTTTTTTCATTGTTTCAACATCCCTGAATCTGGTTGGCCGGAACCCCGGCATTGCGCACGCGCGCGTTCCATACAGGAGAACATTTCAGGCCTTTTTTCCGGGTGGCAGCCCAAACGAAAGCAGGGCGCAGGACGGAAACCTTCCCCCGAAGGTGGGATTATCAATACATCCATACCGTGTTGCGTCAACACATTGCACGCGAAATTGTGCTTATTTATCCACACTGTGGCCTTTGCGCAACGCTTTCTGTCGCCCCCGCAATATGAACAGGATAGGCACCATGAATCCTTGGGCGCGAAAGTTCTGTCCGTGCAGACAGTTTTTCCGTTCCCCCTTTCTCGCAAGGACTGGTATAAGGGCGGGTATCACCGTCTGCGGCCCTGTGGCCCGGGCCCTGACCCGACAGCAAGAGTTTACGGATCGCTATGAAACGTATCGATAATATCCTTACCGGTTCTTCTGCTCGCGCCTGCCGCGGCCGGCAGTCCATGGCCACTGTGCTCCGCGCCGGGCTGATTGCGCTTGCCGCATTGACCTTGACCGCCTGTCAGGGAACCGATGTTGACAGCCGCCCCTATGAAAAGCGTGCCGATGGCAGCTGGGGCCGTGGCGAGGAAGAGCGTGACACCATCTTTGGCAAGGGTGGTATCAACCTGCTGGGCGGAAAGTCCAAGGATGCAGATGCCGGCGGGGCCGGTGTTGCTGTCAACGCGTTCCTGTGGCGTGCGTCTCTGGACACGGTTTCGTTCATGCCCCTGTCTTCGGCGGATCCGTTTGGTGGCGTCATCATCACGGACTGGTACACGCCCCCGGAAACGCCGGACGAGCGTTTCAAGCTCAATGTCTACATTCTTGGGCGTGCGCTTCGCTCTGATGGTCTGAAGGTTTCGGTCTTCCGTCAGGAACGCGGCCGTTCCGGGCAGTGGGTTGATGCCGCTGTTGCCCCCGCCGTGACGACCGAATTCGAGAATGCAGTCCTGACCCGTGCCCGCCAGCTGCGCAGCGCGGCTGGTTCCTGAGATCTTTTTGTCTTTGTCTGTTGAACGGGGGATGGGCCGGTCGTCGCTGTGCGGCTTTGCCCTCCCCGTTTTCCGTTTTTCCTGTTGCCCCGGCTGTGGTGTTCTGCTTTGCCCGGCGGTATGCAGGACAGAAATACTGCAAGGCTGATACGTATGACACGCCCGGATCGCTACAATATCAAGGAAACGGAACAGAAGTGGCAGAAACGCTGGGAAGACCGGCGTTGCTTTGAAGCCCGCTTGGACCCGTCGCGCCCGAAGTACTATGTCCTAGAAATGTTCCCCTACCCTTCGGGGCGTATCCACATGGGGCACGTCCGGAATTATACCCTTGGCGATGTTGTCAGCCGGTTCAAGCGGGCGCGGGGATACAATGTGCTTCACCCCATGGGCTGGGATGCCTTTGGCTTGCCCGCCGAGAACGCGGCGATTGAGCGTGGTGCACATCCCGGTGCCTGGACCATGCAGAACATTGACGCCATGCGTGCCCAGATGAAGCCGATGGGTCTTTCTGTTGACTGGCAGCGCGAATTCGCGACCTGCTCGCCGGACTACTACCGCCATGAACAGAAGATGTTCCTAGATTTCCTGAAAGCAGGCTTGGCCTACCGCAAGGAATCGTGGGTCAACTGGGATCCGGTGGACAATACGGTGCTGGCTAACGAGCAGGTGGTGGATGGTCGAGGCTGGCGTACCGGTGCTCTTGTGGAGCGGCGCAAGCTTAGCCAGTGGTTCTTGAAGATCACCCATTTTGCAGACGAACTTCTGGACAGTCTGAAAACGCTGGATCGCTGGCCGGACAAGGTCCGCACCATGCAGGCCAACTGGATCGGGCGGTCCGAGGGTGCGAGGGTGCGTTGGCCCGTACAGGGCCGGGATGATGTGATTGATGTTTTCACAACCCGTCCGGATACCCTGTTCGGGGCCTCTTTTGTTGCCCTCTCGGCGCACCATCCTTTCACGACCTCTTTGGCGGAGGGAAGCCCGGACCTGAAAGCATTCATTGCTGAATGTGATCGTCTTGGAACGTCGGAGGAAGCTGTCGAGACAGCCGAAAAGAAGGGCTTCGATACGGGGCTGCGTGTTGTACATCCTCTTGATCCGTCATTGAGCATCCCGTTGTATGTGGCCAATTTTGTGCTGATGGATTATGGCACTGGTGCTGTATTCGGCTGTCCTGCCCATGATCAGCGCGATATGGATTTTGCCCGCAAGTACGGCCTCTCTGTTCGGACTGTTGTAGCCCCCGCTGATGGCGATACCGTTGCCTTTATCGCGTGTCAGGACCAAGCTTCCGAGGCATGGACCGGTGACGGGGTGATGGTCAATTCATCATTCCTAGATGGCATGGATACGGTTGCCGCCCGCAGGGCTGTGATTGCGCGGCTCGAAGAATTGGGAGCCGGCGAAGGGACTATCCAGTATCGTCTTCGCGACTGGGGTGTTTCGCGTCAGCGGTACTGGGGCTGCCCGATACCTGTGATCCATTGTCCGGCGTGTGGTGCTGTCCCGGTGCCTGATGCTGATCTTCCGGTGCGTTTGCCCGATGATGCCTCCTTTGACAAACCGGGTAATCCACTTGAGCATCACCCGACATGGAAGCATGTTGCTTGCCCTTCGTGCGGAACGGCTGCGCAGAGGGAAACGGACACCTTCGATACGTTCTTCGAATCGTCTTGGTATTTTGCCCGCTTCTGTGACCCCAAGAACAGCACGGAAGCCTTTGCCCGTGAGCTAGTCCGTTATTGGTTGCCGGTTGACCAGTATATCGGCGGGGTGGAGCATGCTGTGCTCCACCTCTTGTATGCCCGTTTCTTTACTAGGGCCCTGAAGGCCTGCGGGTATCTGGATCTTGATGAACCCTTTGATGGACTGTTTACCCAGGGCATGGTTTGCATGGAGACCTACCGGTCTTCTGATGGCCGTTGGCTTGAGAGGGGTGAGGTCGACAGGGCGCCGGATGGGTCTTTGGTGTGCGTGGCCGATGGTAAGCCCATTGTGGTCGGCCGGTCCGAAAAGATGTCCAAGTCAAAGAAGAACGGTGTTGATCCGGACAGCATTCTTGGAGCTTATGGGGCGGATGCTGCCCGTTTGTTTATGCTCTCGGATTGTCCGCCAGAACGTGATTTTGACTGGAGTGATGCCGGTATCGAAGGAGCCTGGCGCTTTGTCAACCGGCTGTGGCGTATGGCTGGTGAAGCTATGGCTGTGGATGCAGCCCCTGCCCTTCCCGTTGATACATCCCCCGCCGGGTCTCTGGTGCGCTTTACGCACAAGACGATAGCCCAGGTTACTGAAGATCTGGAACGGTTGCGCTTCAATACGGCGGTTGCCCGTGTCCGTGAGCTGGTTAATGCTGCTGCCGCTTTGGACAAGGGAGATGGTCAGGCCTGTGCCGCTTTCCGGTTTGCTGTGCAGACGGCCGTACACTTGCTGGCGCCGATGACCCCCCATATTGCGGAGGAACTTTGGGAAGAGTTCGGGTATACTGCCATGCTGGCTGAATCACCATGGCCTGTTTTTGATCCGGCGCTCCTGGAAGATGAGACGGTGACCATGGCGGTGCAGGTTCGGGGTAAGTTGCGGGGTACGATTGAAGTTGCCCGCTCGGCCTCCGAGGAAGAAATCCAGTCTATAGCCTTGGCGCTGGACACGGTTCAGGCTCAGATTGCCGGGCATCCTGTGCGGAGGGTTGTCATTGTTCCGGGCAAGATTGTCAATGTGGTGGCCTGATCGAACCAAAGCGGTACGGGCTGGTGTCTTGGCTTGTACCCTGTTGCTGGCCGGTTGTGGCTTTTCGCCCTTGTATTCGGCGGGAGAGACCCAGGATGCGGGAGTAGCCAAGCAGCTGGCCGCAGTGGATGTGGGTGTTATCGAAAACCGGGGCGGGCAGATTTTGCGCAATGCCTTGGAGCGGAAGCTGGAACGTGCTGGCAGCTCTGTTCGCAAGCGCTATAAGCTTGATGTCACGGTAACGGAGAGTCGTTCGGACCAAGCCTTCCAGAGGGGAGGATTTGGTACCCGGGCGTCCCTTCGGACTGTTGCGAGTGCTGTGCTGGTTGAGATTCCCGGGGCGCGCCAAGATCAGGTTGTCCCGGAAGACCGGACGGGGAAGACAAAAATTCTGTGGCGTGGTTACTCCCAGGCACTGGTGGCTTGGAACCTGTTGCCCGAGAACTATGCTGCGGTTGTGTCCGAGCGTGATGCCAGGACCCGTGCCATGGAGCAACTGGCCGATGATATTTCGCGGTCTTTGGCTGTTTACTTCTCTTCCGGGGTTTCCGGCGAACGGGACCCGGTACCGTGAAAATCAGCGCAGAGCGTGCGGATGCCTTCTGCCAGCGGCCAGACGTGTGTGTCCGGATAGTTTTGCTCTATGGTCCGGATGAGGGGTTGGTGCGCGAGCGTGCCCAGGCTCTGGTGACGTCTGTTGCTGGGGATCCGGGTGATCCATTCCGGGTTTCAGAGTTATCCTGCTCGGCGGTTGTAAAAGACCCTGCCCGGTTGGGTGAGGAGATCTCTGCCCTCTCATTAACTGGGGGGCGGCGTGTTATCCGTGTCCGTGATGCTGGTGATTCCTTGTCCAAGGGCTTGGCTGACTTGGTGGAAGACTGGAGAGGTGATTCTCTTGTCGTTCTTCAGGCCGGCCCCTGCGATGCCAAGTCATCCCTGCGCCGCTTCTGCGAGTCCCATGCGCTGGCTGCTGCCGTGCCTTGCTATCTGGACGAAGGTGCTGCGCTGGAGGCTGTGATACGGTCGCATATTACGCGTTCTGGTTTTGAGGTATCCCGCGATGCTATGGCCTGTCTTCTGGCTTGCTTGGGCGGCGACCGTTCGGTGACCCGGCAGGAACTTGAGAAGCTGATTCTGTATGTTGGTGCCAGTAGTGGTACGGTAATACAAGTGGATGATGTTCTGGCCTGCATTGGCGATGCGTCGGCCTTGGCTATTGATGATTTCCTGTTTGCTGTGGCCGATGGAGATATTACAGGCTCGCAACGTCTCCTAGACCGGCTTTCAGGGGAGGGCGTTGTGGGAGTATCCTTGTTGCGGGCTGCCGTGCGTCATTTCCAGCGCCTGCATCTGGTTGGCGGGGCTTTGGCTGCCGGGTATGATCGCGACCGGGCCTTGGGCTTGTTAAAGCCGCCTGTGTTCTGGAAGCTGAGGGCACGTTTTCTCGCCCAGCTTGCCCGGTGGTCGCCGAATCGAACCGTTCGCGCCCTTGATCTTTTGCTGGAGGCGGAGATGAACTGCAAGACAACCGGCATGCCAGAGGTTGAGATTATAGCGCGGGTTTTCCTGCAACTGTCCCAGGCCGCAAGGGTCAGGGCAGCGTAGTAGCCTTCCCGGCCTGTTTTTGTAGCCGGGAGTTGATTGTCCACAAAGCGGAGATAAAGCCGCAGATGACGTACGTTGTTACCGAGAACTGTGTAAAGTGTAAGTACACCGACTGTGTGGAGGTGTGCCCTGTTGATTGTTTTTACGAGGGTGAGAATATTCTGGTTATCAATCCGGACGAATGCATAGACTGCGGTGTTTGCGAACCGGAGTGTCCGGCTGAAGCTATTTTCCCTGATTCTGAACCAAGAGCAGCCGAGTGGGCTGAGTTCAACCGGGAGCAGTCAAAACTCTGGCCCAACCTTACCCGCAAGAAGGACCCCCTTCCTGACGCGGATCAGTGGCAGAACAAGCCGGGAAAAAAGGATATGGTTAGCTTGAAGCCGGGGGGATAAATATCCCCTCTTTCTTGCGTATTGGCCTTCCTCTGCGTTGGATGCATGCCACCTATGCATAATTGAAACCTATTGATTTGTATGGACTTATTCCGAGCGGTATTATTCCCCTACAGAATCTATTGCATTTTCGTCTGACGTTGCAGGGCCGTTCGTGGTATAAACACTGCCGTTAACCCGGGTTGCGGCCGGGTCTTTGTTTCTCGCCTTTGAATTTTACGTTCTTAGCCCGGAATATTCCGGGTTCTTCTGGTTTTGGGCTTCTGGCGGCCATGATTACCGGCTTTCTCCGCTGTTGGTGGAAGCCGGGCAGGTGTGGTTTTTCCGGGCCCCGTCTGTTTTTGTGAAGCGACTTCAGGCACCGCTCGTGCGGTTGGTGCTGAACGTTTGTATTTGAGAAAGAGAGAACAAGAATGTCCAACCTGACCTTTGCTGCCGGTGATTACGTCGTGTACCCTGCTCATGGCGTGGGCAAGGTTCTGGAAATCGAGAAGCGGGTTATTGGTGGTCAAGAGCTGGAGCTGTTTGTCATCAGCTTCGAGCGTGACCGGATGATTCTTCGGGTTCCGCTTGCGAAAGCCAAGGCATCGGGATTGCGGCGTCTTTCAACCCGTAAAACCATGGATACAGCTTTGACCACGTTGACCGGGCGTGCCCGGATTCGGCGCGCGATGTGGAGTCGTCGGGCTCAGGAGTACGAGCAAAAGATCAATTCAGGTGATCCGGTTGCGATTGCCGAGGTTGTGCGGGACCTGTACCGGAATGCCAACCAGCCGGAACAGTCGTACTCCGAGCGACAGATCTATGAACAGGCGCTGGAGCGGCTTTCCTGTGAGCTTGCTGCCCTGGAACAGATTGAAACCGATGCGGCGGCGGCCAAGCTGGAAAAGCTCCTTCTTGCAGCCTGATTCGTTTTATCCTGCCGTTTTTTGATCAGGTGCGCCCGCTGTACTCAAGCGGGCGCTTCCGTTTTTGGGGAAGGCGGGGCATAGTCCGCGAAATTGGGCAAAGAGTGAGGGTACGCGATGACCGGGGCGCTTCCGTTCCGAAAGATGCATGGTCTGGGGAATGACTTTGTTGTCATTGATGCCCGCAGGGATCCGGTTGCTCTTGACCCTGGCATAATTGCCTGCCTTGGTGACCGTCGGTATGGCGTGGGGTTTGACCAACTTGTGGTCCTAGAGCCTACGCAGCATCAGGCGGCTTCTGTTTTTATGCGTATCTTCAATCCGGATGGATCCGAAGCTGGGGCTTGCGGTAATGCCACACGGTGTGTTGCAAGCGTCCTTCTGGATGAAAAGCCTGATCTATCCGCCGTCCGGATCCAGACCCACGCCGGATTGCTGGAGGCTTTCCGTGATGTGTCAGCGGGCGGTGTTGTCGTCGATATGGGAGCCCCGTTCCTAGATTGGCAGTCTATTCCCGTGTCCGAGGCGGTTGACACGCTGGAAGTTGCCCTGTCCGTCGGCGATCTTTCCCGTCCATCCTTGGTGTCGATGGGAAATCCCCACGCTGTTTTCTTTGTCTCCCGTCTTGACGATGTGCCCCTTGCTGTTCTGGGGCCACGTATCGAGAACCATCCGTTGTTCCCGGATCGTACCAATGTTGAAATTGTCGAAGTCTGCTCCCGTGATCATCTCAAGATGAGGGTTTGGGAACGTGGCGCTGGTCTAACGCCTGCATGTGGATCGGGGGCTTGTGCTGTGCTGGTGGCCGCTGTGCGGCGGGGGCTTGCCGATCGTCGGGTCTGTGTTGTTTGTGATGGGGGGGAATTAACCGTTGAGTGGCGTGAATCCGATGGCCACGTTCTGATGGGCGGGCCGGTTGCTTCCGTGTATACCGGTCTTCTTGATGAGGCCTTTACAAGATGACAGAATCCCTTGCCGTTGATGTATCCCGTGCTGTTGATTCACGTGACGAGCCGCACCTTGTAACGTTCGGGTGCCGGATGAATACCTATGAGTCCGAGGTGATGCGCGAGCATGCGCGCGCCGCAGGGCTGGGCAATACCGTTATTGTCAACACCTGTGCCGTCACGCGGGAGGCGGAGCGCCAGGCCCGGCAGGCTATTCGCAGGTTGCGCCGGGAGAACCCCGGGGCGCGCATTGTGGTGACGGGTTGTGCCGCCCAGCTTGATCCCGACAGCTTTGCCAAGATGCCCGAGGTTGACCGTGTTCTGGGGAATGCCGAAAAATTGAAGGCGGAGAACTGGCGCTTTGGTGCCAACCAACCGGTTCTGGTTGATGACATCATGACGGTCAGGGAAACAGCCGGCCATCTTCTGGGGGGATTTGAGGGGCGTGACCGTGCTTTCATCCAGGTCCAGCAGGGCTGTGATCATCGTTGTACGTTCTGCATTATCCCCTTTGCTCGTGGTCCCAATCGTTCGGTTGCCCTTGGCCCTATTGTCGAGCAGGTGCAGCAGCTGGTTAACAAGGGGTACCAGGAGATCGTGCTGACCGGCGTGGATATCACCGCCTATGGTCAGGATCTGCCGGGCAAGCCCCCCCTTGGGCAGATGGTGCGTCGCTTGCTCCAGCTGGTGCCAGATCTGCCGCGTCTGCGTCTGACATCCTTGGATCCTGTTGAGATCGATCCTGATCTGGTTGATCTCTTTGGTTCCGAGCCTCGCCTGTTGCCTCATGTCCATTTGTCGGTTCAGGCTGGTGATGACATGATCCTGAAGCGGATGAAGCGCCGGCATCTTCGGCAGGATGTGCTGGATGTATGTGCGCTGCTGCGTAGCCGGCGACCGGATGTCGTGTTCGGAGCTGATCTGATCGCGGGGTTCCCGACCGAAACAGAGCCCATGTTTGACAACACCTTGCGTTTGGTGGAAGAGGCAGGGCTGACCTATCTGCATGTTTTTCCCTATTCTGTTCGTCCGGGGACACCTGCTGCAAGGATGCCTGCTGTGCCTAGTGATGTGATCCGCGCCCGTGCAGCCCGCCTTCGTGAAGCGGGAGCTTCTGCCCTGTCGTCCTTCTTGGAGAAGCAGGTGGGGCGTACTCTCTCGGTTCTTTTCGAAACCGAAACAAGTGGCCATTCGGCCGAGTATGCGCAGGTGCGTGTTGCAACGCCGGTCCAGCCCGGGGTTATCCATGCGGTCCGGATCATATCTTCGTCCGGGGTTGGTCTTGAAGGAACGATTGTCTGATGAGTGAGCATGATGTGTCGGTGCAGCGCAAAAGCTGGTTTGGGCGGCTTTTGGGGCGTGGTGACAGCAAGGTGTCTTCCTCGGAGCTTGATCAGAGCGTCGGGGCCGATCAGGCATCTGTTCAGCCTTCCCAGCCAACCGATACGGAAGCACCGGTTATTCCTGCTGCTGATCCTGTGCCTCCGTCTCCGTCTCCGTCCGGAAAGGGCTGGTTGCAGAGGCTGCGTGACGGGTTGTCCCGTTCTTCGGAGCGTCTTTCTTCCGGAATTGGTGATCTTTTCCTGCGCCGGCGTCTGGATGACCAGGCTCTGGAGGACTTGCAGGATCTGTTGATTACCTCTGACATTGGCGTTGCTACAGCGACCCGCTTGACCGAGGTCTTGGCCCGGGAACGATTTGGCAAGGATGTGACATCGGAAGAGGTACGCTCCGTGCTGGCCGGTGAAATGATCCGCATCCTTGAACCCGTTGCTGTTCCCTTGGTTCCGGATTCTGCGTGTCGGCCTTTTGTGATCCTAGTTGCCGGGGTTAACGGGGCTGGTAAGACGACGACAATTGGAAAGTTGGCCCGCCAGTTTCGGGATCAGGGTTTGTCTGTGACCCTGGCGGCAGGTGATACCTTCCGGGCTGCGGCCGTGGAACAGCTCAAGGTGTGGGGAGAGCGTACAGGCTGTCCGGTTGTGGCCCGCGATTCCGGTGCCGACGCGGCGGGTCTGGTTTTTGATGCCCTGCAGGAAGCACGTGCCCGTCAGGATGACGTACTTTTGGTTGATACGGCAGGCCGTCTGCATAACAAGGTTGGCCTGATGGAGGAGCTGGCAAAAATTCGCCGGGTTCTGTCCCGTATTGACGCACAGGCTCCGCACAGCACGCTTTTGGTTCTGGATGCAACGGTTGGCCAGAATGCCCATCAACAAGTTGAAGCATTCCGCCGGATGGTGGATGTCAGCGGGCTTGTCCTGACCAAGCTGGACGGAACAGCCAAGGGTGGCGTTGTGGTGTCCTTGGCGGCAACGTACGGGTTGCCGGTGCACTACATTGGGGTTGGAGAGACAGCCGAGGATCTGCGGCCGTTTTCTGCGACGGATTTTGCCCACAGCCTGATGGGGCTTTCAGATCACGGCTGACTTTTATACCTGAATATCTTCCGGATCTGTTTTGGTATCAAAATGAACCAGGATCGTGAAGTCATCGGGCAGGTAGTCCTCTTCCAGACGCACTGATCCTTGCCCCCCTCTGTCCTGGATCCATGCATGTGCTCTGTCCAACCACGGGGCTGGGTCCGCATAGAACATAGGGCGTTTTGTTCTTGCCCTGTGATGCAGAAGATTGAAAGCAAGACCTTTTCTGCATGTTCCGGCAAAGCGGTCCAAGCTGTTCCTTACATACTCTTCCCAGACTTGGGGAGGTGTGTTGTCATGGAAATTGAAGGTTCCAGACACAAATCCATAGTCAACGCTTTCTGTGTTTCCCCTCGCAAGAACGAAACGCGCCCGTGTATCGTGGCCCGTGCGTTGCCGGGCGAGGGTTATCATTTCTGTTGAGATATCGTAGCCGATATAGCGGACAACGGGTGGTGTCTTGTGATCCTTGATCCTATCCCACAGGGCACCCCACCCGCACCCCAGATCGCTGACAGAGACGGGGGTATCCGGGGCTGCGTGATCCAGAAGGGAGAGGAGAACATCAAACCGCCGGTGCTGAACCTCTTCGGTAGACCAGCCTACCCCAAGAGGCGTATCCCCCTGAACCCGTACAACCCGCCCGTACCGGGTGGCAATGGCCCGTACAAAGGGGGGCAGGCTTGGGAATGCAGCCCCGGTCATGAGATTGACGGGTCTGTTTTTGCAAGGCGTTGCCGGATGTGCTCAAGCAACCCGCTGCAGCCGTCTTCTATCATCTCGAACACTTTCTCAAAGCCGTCCGGCCCGCCGTAGTAGGGATCGGGAACATCATCAAGTGACCGATTGCGGGCAAATTCAAGAAGCCGCCGTATCTTGTCCGGCCCTACGTCCTGCGGCCTGATTGTGTGGAGCATTTTCTCGTGGCTGCGATCCATGGCAATGATCAGGTCAAAGGCCCGGAAATCGTCAGGTCTGACCTTGCGTGACCGGATTGTTGACAGATCCACGCCACGCTGGGCTGCTGTTTCGCGGGACCGTGCATCGGGATACTCACCAACATGGGCTGCTGTTGTTCCAGCTGAGTCTGTCCGGATATACTGGCTCAACCCTTCTCGTTCCACCAGCGTGCGGAAAACCCCCTCGGCTGTTGGTGAGCGGCATATGTTCCCCGTGCACACAAACAGGACGCACATATCGTGGCGGGATGATTCCTTGTCCTGAAGGGGCATTGTCTTCGTCTCTCTTCTTGCGTTTCCTGCGCTATGGATTACGCCCCAAGCTAGGATCCATCTGTTTGACCCTTCACAGGGCATACCCCGTCTGACGCTCCTTCGACCCATCGGGCGATAACGCTGCGCAAGGCACCGTCATCCCATGGCATGGCTGTTTCCTGATTGTTCGGAAAACCCGGAACCGGATCCGCCGTCAGGCTGAGCACGGATGCAAAGCGTTGCCCGTTGGTCTCGTTGACAAAGATTTCCAGACGGGGAAATGGATCGCCGCCGTTTGAAAACGTATTTGTCCCGTATGTGATGGCAAACCCGCGTGTGCCGAACAGGCTTGGAGCCCGGTGAGCAATGCGACCCTTACGGCAGAATGTTGATTTCTCGAGAAGGGATGATGCTACCTCTGATTCTGTTGGCAAACCAACAGCATCGTCCAGTCCCGCAACGCCGGATACGACATCAGGAACAGGTGCCGTTCCCTGATGTGCATCCGCCTGCTGGGGCGGGGCCGACACGGCTGCTGTGCCGTGTGCCGTTTTGGCCTCTTTTGGTGGTGAGGCTTTCTCCGGCTTGGCCGGTTTTTGTTCCTTCACCTCAGCAGCTTGTTCTGCTGCCTGTGTCTCAGGTTCTGCATTGGCCGATGTTGCTTCGGGCGGTGGTGGCGGTGGGGACAAGGCCGAGACCATGGACGGAATCGCCGGTTCCTCTTTCTTGGGGCCCAGATCGATAAAGAACACGGCCAGACCGGCCACCACCGCTGTCAAAACAAACGCGGCGAGCCAACCAAACAACCCGGATGATGTACGCTCTTCTTCCATAGAGCCGATATTTCACGATGTTATGGCGCTTGTCACGTCTTCAGGGTGTGCGTCCCGAAGCTTGGACAAGTACTGCGGCCGAGTTCCGCAATTCCGCCCGTTCCACGTCATCCAGTTTTGGCATCAGGGTGCCGGCGATACCCTTGGCGCCGACAAGCCGGGGCAGGGAAAGAGCCACGGGTCCGATACCTTCCACGCTGTCCTCGACGCGGGATACCGTCAGGATGGCATCCTCGTCAGCGCGGATAGCCTGGATAATACGCGCAAGCCCGCCACCGATGCCAAACCACGTTGCTCCCTTGCCTTCAATGATCCGGTATGCGGCCCGCCGTACGCCGCCATCAATGCGTTGACGGACATCCTCGCTCAGTGGACGTCCGACCTGTTGCGCGACATCAGCCAGCGGCACACTGCCTGCCGATGCGGATGACCAGCATAGAACTTCGGAGTCGCCGTGCTCCCCCAGAACCCATGCATGGATGGAGCGCGAGCAGATTCCCAGATGCTCCCCAAGAAGCGCACGGAAACGGGCGCTGTCAAGAATCGTACCTGATCCAATGACCCGGTCACGGGGAAGACCGGACAGGCGCCATGCCACCTCGGTCATGACATCAACCGGATTTGTAGCAATCAAGAGTACCGGATCGGGGACGACATTCAGGATTGCCGGAATAATATCGGCAAAGACGGCTGTGTTGCGTTCCAGAAGTTCCAGCCGTGTTTCAGTTGGCTTCTGCGTAACGCCGGCAGTAATGATGACAACACCGGCCCCGGCCAAGTCTGACCAGCTTCCCGCCCGCACGCGCGCGGCGTGGGCAAATGGTGTTGCATGAAGAATGTCTTGGGCCTGGGCTTCGGCCATCCGTGCATTGTGATCTACCAGCACGATCTCACTGGCATCACCCCGCATCACAAGGGCATAGGCCGCTGCGCTGCCGACCATCCCGGCGCCGATGATTCCGACCTTCATCACAAATCCCTATAAATTATGTGTGTACAGGGGAGGACGTAGCACAATCTTCCCGCTTGTTCCAGTGTCTATACGGTTTTTCTGGCTTGTTGAATCAGCGCACTGTCAGAGGCGTTGTCTATTCTGTTCGAACCAGCGGTGTACGCCTATGGTTACGACAATGGCCAAGGTTCCTCCCATGACAATGTCGGAAAGATAGTGAGCGGTCACGACAACGCGAGAGAAACCGACCAGGCAGGCTGTTGCCCCCCATACAAGCCGCCAGCGTGGAAACAGGAACCACAGGGCGGCCATGGAAGCAAAAATCACCTGCGCATGACCGGAGGGGAAGGACGTATTTCCCGAGAACGGTGCAAAGCCGTACAGATCCTCGGCAAACAGCATTTTCGGACGATAGCGGCCAAAAACTTGTTTGAGAAGGGTGACAGCGAGTCCGGATGCCACCAGTGCTGTCAGTGCAAAACTGAAGCGGCGTGTCCGGGCCCGCCATACATCATAGCTGTCCATGGTCAGGGCCAGCTTCGATGCTGACATACAAACCAGAACGGCCAGAAGGAACCCGATATACCAGGGCCACCCGAGCCCAATTTCCGTGACAAAGGCAAAGAAGTGCCCCGTGGGTGTATCCCGTATGTCACGCATAAAGAAGGCCAAGGGTCGGTCAATGGTCCACTGCAAAAGCAGGGACAGGATAAAGGCGCCAAGCAACGCGGCTGTGCACGGCATGCTGTGCACCCACGCCAGCCATGAGCGTGCGGGACCATGACCTTTCATTCCGGTATTTTCCCTTTAATAAAGATATGAAGCACAACAGGCTTCCCGCGTGAGTAATTCAGGCCGCTGATGGTGGTTGCTTCCTGTATATCGGGCTGACGGGATGCTACAGACAGAAAAGCAGGAAGCTCTTTTTCTTCTATGGCAGCAGCGCCTGCTGTCCCCTGCATCAGGGAGTGGGCTGCACCCGCTCCATCCTGTAACAGGGTTTCGGTTCCGCACAGGAAGACAAGGCTGGGCTCATGATAGCCAGCGGCAGCAAGGCGTTTGCCCGGTGCATAACGATCAATGGCAGATGCAATCTCTTGGCTGATCCACAGGCTTTTCAGGTTGGGAAGGACAGTGTTCATGATAAGAGTAAAGGCTACGGCAGCTCCCGCCATGGCAAAAACAAGCGCGGGAAGAAAGTGCTGGCGCATGATACTGCGCCACACCAACGCCATAACCCCGCCCAATGCGACAGCAGGCAGGAGCGACCATAAGAGAAGCTCACCCTCAAGGTATATGGGCAGGGCAATCGCTGCTCCAGCAAGCCCAAGGCCCAGCAGACTCCAGACGCCGTACCACAGCATGGGGGCAAGCCGTGATAAATCGACGCGGGTTGAGTCGCGAACGGCCAGAACCGTTGTGGCAATCATCAAGGCCAGAGGCGGGTACAGTGGCAGCGTGTAGTGAGGCAGCTTGGTTGGAATTAGCTCCATGACCAGCCAAGCAGGGATAGTCCAAGCGAGGAGAAAACGTAGCCCGGGCAGGGCACGTTCTTTCCATGAACGCCACACCGCAGGCCACAGAAACAAGGAACCCGGCCAGAGAGTTATCCCGACCAGAAGCAGGTAATATCCGGGCGGGGCACCATGGCTTTCCTGCCCGCCAAGCAGTTTGGGAATCAGGTCTTCCTGTATGGCACGGGTTATAAAGGTACCTTCCGTTTCTGCCGAGACGGCTGCCATCCACGGGGCAACCATGGCGATGCTGAGCACCACTCCCATCACGGGGCGCAGACCATGCAGCCATGATGCCTTGCGATCTGCCAGGCACAAGGTCATAGACGCCAGAATAGCAATCATGGGCGTGACGGGCCCCTTGACCAGAATGGCCGCACCCATGGCAAGCCATAGAGCTGGAGAGACCCATGACGGAGCGGCTTTCCCTCCACAGGACTGCATGTAAACCATTCCCATCCCACCCATGACGGCGGTGGTTAGGGCAAGAAGGACGGCATCTGTTTTGGCCAAGTGGCTTTCGCTGAACAGGAGCAAAGAGCTTGCCATGACCAAGGCGCCGACAAAGCCGGTGCGCCGGTCAAATAGAGAGCTGCCAAATCGGAATACCAGAAGCACTGTGGCCAGTGCAGCGACGAACGATGGAACACGATACGGCCACGCAGCGGTATCAGCTGGATGGCTGAACAGGTTGACTGCAGCCGCTTGTAACCAATAGATCCCGACAGGCTTCTTGGCTCGCAGCTCATCTTGAAATCGAACAACAATATAGTCGTTGCTTTCGGCCATTTGCCGCGTGGCCTGCACAAAACGCGCCTCGTCACGGTCCATGACCGGAAGCGTTGCCATACTTGGCAGATACAGGGCGCAGCACAGCAGGGTCAGAGTAACCCAAGGCCGGATACCGGAAAGCAGGGCTTGCACAGACACCTCGTTGATGAAGAGGCCAAGGCCAAAGCTATAGAACGCTGGTTTTACCCGAGAAACAGGCGCGCGCAAAGCCTTGTCGGTTTTTCTTCAGAACTAGGAGGTCTGTTGTGTCTTATCCTGTGCGGCGCTTCGTTTCCCTGTGAGCTTTTGGTGTTTCCAGTTCTGTGCCCTGCTGTATCTCGGCCAGAACGCGCGTCAGATCGAAAACCCGACGCCGGACAGATTTTTTATCAATTTTGCTGTAGGCGATCAGCAGAGCCACCGACTCACGGCTCAGTTCCGGAACGGCCTCTTGCTGGTGTATCTCGTCGCGGGACAGGGCATCGGGCAGATCATCAAAGAAATAGGTTACTGGAACTCCCAGAGCCTGGCTGATATCCCACAGGCGGGATGCGCTGATACGGTTTGTTCCTCGTTCGTATTTCTGGATCTGCTGGAAGGTCAATCCCAGCGCATCGGCCAGAGTGGTTTGGCTGATGCGCTGTACGGTGCGGCAAAAACGGACCCTAGCACCAACGTGAACATCAACCGGGTTTGGTTGACCTTCGCCGTACCCATAGGAATTCTCGGTTTTCATCGACGTTTTCATTGTTTAATGTCCCCATTGTTGTTATTCAGTGTGGATTGTGGTGTCATAGTACCTGTAGCCGTGAATCGTTTCAGTGCGTCGGCAATGGTTTGTACAACGGCTTCGTTCTCATGAGCCGATAGCGTGCAGACCGGGTTTCCGAAGGTCATGGCCAAGAGGCGCCCGCCGGTGTCGTACTGGCAGAACGTACTACGGTGGACACAGCGTCCATGTGCGTAGAACGGTTGTTCAGTGTTGTGGTTGCTCATGGTCTTTTTCCTTGGCACACCTCCCGTGTTCACCTGTTACAGCATGGTCAATTGCACAGCACGCCGCCGCCCCGACGGCAGAGACGCGGGGCGTGGATCCGGCTTCGAAAAAAGCAGATAAGGGAAGGGGTCTGTGTACAGACGAATGCCGGCCGTCTGTAGAGAGGCGGGCGCGTTTTCATCGGGTATAATCAGGTCTCTTGCTCATGGTGCCAAATATGTTTTTCTATTTTCCTGCTGACAGGCGGGTGGGGTATGTGTGCAGCCTAAAACTTCGGTAGAAAACGTCTGTCCCGGTTGATGCGATGCTGCCGTTACAGCTCAGGAATGTGTTACTACACCATCATGTAGTGACGAAAATTGCAAGTATTTCCGGTGCTTTGTCAGGGAATTGTTTCGGTGGCTGAAGATCTGAAGAGTCTAGTGAACTGCAAAAACACGGTAGAGTTATTTGACAGCATTTGTTCTGAGGCATCCGGCCTTGGGTTCGAGCGTGCTGCCTTTCTTGGTGTTGTCGATGCTGCTGCTGCCTCCTGCGAGCTTGGCTATCCCTTTGTTTTGTCATCATGTCCAGTGGAGTGGCAGCAGAGGTATGTTGATTGCTCGTATCATAAGCTCGATCCGACTGTGCGTTTGGCTCCGTTCAGATCCACGGTCATGATCTGGAGCGAGTTGCGTCGTCTGGCACCAGACTTCTTTGACGAAGCTTGTTCCTTTGGTTTGTGTACAGGTGTATCGGTGCCCGTCCATTTGCCCAAGAGGGTCTACCTTCTGAGCTTTGCAACGGCGCGGAAAGAAGAGGTAGTCAAGCCTGTTCGGTCTGCTTTGGCAGGACTGTCGTTTTCTTTTGTGCAGGAGTATGTCAAAAAATCTCCGCCGGTTTCCGTGTCCATTGATTTGCACGAGAACACGCTGAAGATTTTACATATGTCTCTTGCCGGATTTTCCAACGAGGCCATGGCTGCCTCTCTTGGTATGACGGTGCATGGCATTTCTTGGCACTTGCGGGATGCCAGAGAAAAGCTGCGGTGTCAAACAACCCTGCATGCATGCGGCAAGGCTTTGTCTCTTGGCTTGATAGATCTGTAATTTTGTTATGCAGACGCGGCGTTCGGATTAGGAGAAGTTGCAAGAAGCTGCGCCCTTGCCTAGAGAATGAGACTATTTTTGCGGCGTTGTGCTTGTCGTCAGACTCTCATGCTTCGCAGGTTAGTATTCAGGTAAAGATCGTTATAAGGCCTGCGCTCTTGCGATCAGATTCTTGTATCAATGCCGGAGCGTGGTGTTGTTTAACAGCGTCTTGAAGATGTCTTGAGACGTGATGTTCGGTCATCCCCAAAGCATAGGCTATGTCACCACTTGAGAATCCCGACAGGGCCATCTCTAGTATTTTTGTGTTTTTTTCCTGCTCTCTGTCCCGCTTCGCTGCATGTTGATCGGCATGCATGTAGTCTTGCAGAAAACGGAATGCCATGCGTTCCAGGATTGATCGGGTATCTGCCTCAATCAAGGTGTCCCTAGCTGTTGCAAAACTCACGACATAGAGACGCTGGGAGACATGGATGGGAATTGTCAGGCCGGCCCGTAAGCCAAAGGTCGATGCCTCGTTGAAGAAATCGGTATTCAGTGTGCTGACGGCTTTCCAGTCCATTGTAGTATCGCTGGCCGGGGCCAGATAAACCACGGGATCAATTTCATGATAGGCTTTCTCCACATACCTCTGGACCCACTCCCGTGGATAGGATCCCGCGATGAGGGGACATCCTGTCTCTTCCATCACGGTCTTTTCGCCCTCGATACCTCCAAAGGCGGCAAATTCGAACCCCAGTGCTGTGCAATTGGTCAGCAAATCTTGGAATAAGGGGCTAATATCTTTGTAGGAGTTTACGATCTCAAACCGTTTAACCGCTTCCACAACCACTGTCCCCCGTCCTGCCAACCGGGCAGACGGTCCGGCTGGTATTTTTCGTGTGTTCTCAACACAAAAAAATACCAGCATACGTTATAGATTCCAGAAAAATATTTAGAATACTCTTATAGAGTGTCGTTGTGCCGCGTACATCTTTCGTCCCGACTGAACCAAAGTGGGGCAGTCAAACCAATAAAGGATGTAAGGTACTTGCGACTTCTAGCGGGTCGGGACCGGTTTTTCCCCGGAGTAGTCATAGAACCCGCGGCCGGTCTTGCGGCCCAGCCATCCCGCTTCTACATACTTCACCAACAGTGGGCAGGGGCGATACTTGGTGTCGGCAAGTCCTTCGTGCAGGACATGCATGATGGCCAAGCAGGTATCCAAGCCGATAAAGTCTGCCAGTTCCAGCGGCCCCATCGGGTGGTTGGCCCCAAGGCGCAGGGCGTTGTCAATGGACGTGACCGACCCCACTCCTTCATACAGCGTATAGACTGCTTCGTTGATCATGGGTAGCAGGATGCGGTTGACGATGAACGCCGGGAAATCTTCGGCAGAAACAGCTGTTTTGCCGATCTTCCCGGTAAATTCATGCACCTTGCGAAAGGTTTCTTCGTCTGTGGCAATACCACGAATCAGCTCCACCAGCTGCATAACCGGGACCGGATTCATGAAGTGCATGCCCATGAAACGGCCGGGGCGGTCGGTTGTGGCGCCAAGTCGTGTGACTGAAATCGATGATGTGTTGGTGCACAAGATGGCGTCGGGCTTGAGAGTGGCGCAGACGGCGGCAAAAATCTTTTTCTTGATGGACTCATCTTCCGTTGCAGCTTCGATGACTAGGTCGGCATCCGGGAATGCGGTGGTGGTCGACGTGCTGATACGTGCCATGGCGGCTTTGACCTCGTCCTCGGTCAGATTCCCCTTTTTCTGTTGGCGTCCAAGATTGCGTCCAATCAGGTCAATGGCCTTGTCCAGTTGCTCTTGGCTCAGGTCAACCAGCTTGACGGTATAGCCTGCCACAGCGCAAACATGGGCAATGCCGTTTCCCATTTGCCCTGCCCCGACAACACCAACGGTCTTGATCATGACCAGGCTCCCCTTCCGGTCTGTGGTGCCGTACCCGCTGCCGGCGTCTGCATCATATCAAAATAGGTGGGTGGAGCAATGATCAATGCCACTTATGAGTGTCGACTTGTCGTGCCGAGGCTGCATATGGTCAGAATAATAGAAGAAAAGGGGG
Organism: Haematospirillum jordaniae; assembly: GCF_001611975.1. Lineage (GTDB taxonomy): Bacteria > Pseudomonadota > Alphaproteobacteria > Rhodospirillales > Rhodospirillaceae > Haematospirillum > Haematospirillum jordaniae. The sequence continues at coordinate 716,112 of NZ_CP014525.1, read as the reverse complement.
AGCTATCTGCTCCCCCTCTGTGGCCTGTTGTTGACGAGCGCGGTTTTCAGCGGGACAGCTCTTTCTCAAGCTCGGGCAGCGCCTGGAACAAGTCTGCCACTAGGCCGTAATCAGCAACCTGGAAAATGGGTGCATCCTCGTCCTTGTTGATGGCGACAATGACTTTGGAATCTTTCATGCCGGCCAAGTGCTGGATAGCCCCGGAAATACCAACGGCTATGTAAAGCTCCGGCGCCACAATTTTCCCGGTCTGACCGATTTGAAGATCGTTGGGGACAAATCCGGCATCGACCGCAGCACGTGATGCCCCGATTGCGGCGCCCAGCCGATCAGCTACAGCTTCAATCAGTTTGAAGTTCTCGCCTGATTTCATGCCGCGCCCGCCCGAAACAATCACGCGGGCCGATGTCAATTCCGGCCGGGCCGAGCTGGACAACTCTTCCCCCAAGAACGTGGACAGATTGGGATTTTCACCCGGCGCCAAGGTCTCGATACCAGCATTCCCGCCTTCCGGGGATGCTGCGTCGAAAGACGTGGTGCGGACGGTTATGATCTTGAGCGTATCGTTGCTTTGCACGGTTGCCATGGCATTGCCGGCATAGATGGGCCGTTCAAAAGTATCCGGGCTGATCACCGCAGATATATCAGACAGCATTGCCATGTCACTCAGGCCAGCCACCCGTGGCATGACGTTTTTCCCCGATGTGGTGGCAGGTGCCAGAATGTGGGTGTATGCCCCGGCCATGGAGTGGATCAGCGCCGCAAGCGGTTCGGCCATCGCGTGGGCGTAGCAGGGTGCATCGGCTATCAGAACCTTTGTGACGCCTGCAATACGGGATGCAGCCTGTGCGACCGCGATACATCCCGCGCCTGCAACCAGAACATGGATATCACCGCCAGCCTTTGTGGCGGCAGAGACGGTGTGCAGGGTTGCATCCTTCAGGGTCGTGTTGTTGTGTTCGGCAATAACCAGGACCGCCATGTCAGATCACCTTTGCTTCGGTCTTCAACTTGCCGACAAGCTCGGCCACATCCGCAACCTTTATGCCAGCCTGGCGCTTGGGAGGCTCGGTTACTTTCAGCACTTTCAGCCGGGGAGAAACATCAATGCCAAGATCTTCGGGCGTCAGGGTTTCAAGTGGCTTCTTCTTGGCCTTCATGATGTTGGGAAGAGAGGCGTAGCGCGGCTCGTTGAGTCGCAGGTCAACGCTGATCACGGCAGGCAGGGCTGTTTCAATGGTCTGCAGGCCGCCATCAATTTCCCGCGTGATTTTGGTCTTTCTGCCGGCAAGCTCTACTTTTGATGCAAAGGTTGCCTGCGGCCACCCGGTCATGGCGGCCAGCATTTGCCCGGTCTGGTTGCTATCGTCATCGATGGCTTGTTTACCAACCAGCACAAGATCCGGTTTTTCACGATCAACAATGGCTTTCAGTGCCCTAGCAACGGCCAAGGGCTGAAGATCGACGTCTGTTTGAACCAGGATGGCGCGATCGGCCCCCATGGCCATGGCGGTGCGCAGCGTTTCTTGGCAGGCGGCAACCCCGAGAGAGACGGCAACAATCTCGGTAACGGTGCCAGCCTCCTTCATCCGGATTGCTTCTTCCACCGCAATTTCGTCGAAGGGGTTCATCGACATTTTAACGTTGGCCAACTCAACGCCGGTTTCATCTGTCTTGACGCGAACCTTCACGTTGTAGTCCACGACCCGCTTTACTGCCACAAGGACTTTCATCTGCTCTTCCCTGCTCCGCCTTCGGTCTGTTTTCTGCCCCCTCTGCCCGGGACATGCCGGGCATGCGATGTCCGGTATTCCCTTGCAGGGCCAGACACTCTATCGCCTGTTCTGTTCACGCGCCAAGGGTTTGTTCGGTGCTCTCTGCTCAACGGTCCTTGTGGTCTGTTTCATTCTGGCGATTGGCCCCGGGGATCCACAGGACATCGCCGTTTTTCTCCACATTTGCGTGGCGGGCCAGGACGAAGAGATGATCGGACAGGCGATTTGTATAGGACAGGGTGCACGGGTTTATGGTCTCGCGCAGGGAAAGGCCAACGATAAGTCGCTCTGCCCTTCGTACAATGGTTCGGGCCATGTGCAAGTGCGCAGCCATTGGTGATCCACCAGGCAGAACAAAGGATTGCAGGGGTGCAAGCCCTGCATTGATCTGGTCGATTTCCCGTTCCAGCCGCTCTACGTGTTCATCGGTGATGCGCAGGGCTTGTATTGGCGGGTCACTTTCAGGCATGCACAGGTCAGCCCCAAGATCGAACAGGTCGTTCTGAATCCGGCCCAGCATGCTGTCAAAAAATGCGGCCTGATTCCCTGAGGAATACAGGCGGGCAATCCCGAGCGCGGAGTTGGCCTCGTCGATGGTTCCGCATACATCGACCCGCGCGTCGGTCTTGGGAACCCGTGCCCCGTTTCCAAGTGAGGTCTTGCCCTTGTCGCCGCTACGGGTATAGATGCACGTAAGCTGTACCATTCGTCATGTCCCCGGGGGCTGTGAGAGGGTATAACGGCCAAGAGCCATGGTGGCCCCGGTCCGGTTGGTTTTAGACAAACTTATTGCCAACCCCGCATTCTTGTCACGGGAAAGGAAGTCAGTGCTGCGTCTCCATACCACATTGTCCCTGTATATCGGGCGCCATTTTGCCATGGCGTTGCTGGGGACGCTGGCTGTTATCCTTGCGCTGGTCCTGATGCTTGATTTCGTGGAGCTTTTGCGGCGTGCTGCCGGGCGCGATGCGGGGGCGGATGTCTTGTTCGGCCTGTCCCTTATGAAACTGCCGACCATGGCCCATCAGGTTCTGCCTTTTGCCGTTCTGGTGGGAGGTATGATTGCCATGTGGCGGCTCAGCCGTAGCCATGAGCTGATTATTATTCGCGCATCGGGCGTTTCAGTCTGGCAGTTTCTGGCCCCGATGGTTCTGTGTGCTGCTGTTGTCGGAGTCTTTGATGTAACAGCGGTCAATCCGCTCTCGTCTGCTCTTTACCGAAGCTATGAGAAGCGCCTTGACGAGGTCTGGATGCCTGCCCGTGCTGGTGCATTCAATCTTTCAGAATCGGGCATGTGGCTGCGTGAACCTGTCACGGACGGAGGGCAGACGGTTGTGCATGCCGGGCACGTCCGTCAGGATGGTGATGTTTTGCATATGCGCGATCTGATGTTCATCATGCTTGACTCCAATGGGGTCCTGTACCGTCGCATCGATGCAGGTCAGGGCGCGATGAAGGACCGCGCCTTTATCCTCCGGGATGCTTGGATCATGGAGCCCAATCATCCTGGTGTCCGTATGGATGAGGTGCGCCTGCCGACGGGGATGACCCTTGCCCGTGTCCAGGAGAATTTTGCTAGCCCGGAAACCCTGTCTTTCTGGGATTTGCCGGGTTTTATACGCTTCTTTGAAACATCGGGTTTCTCGGCCCAACGTCATTGGATGCATCTGCATGGCCTGCTGGCATCGCCAGTTTTGCTATGTGCCATGGTCATTGTGGCGGCTGTGTTCTCGCTGGATCCTGATTTACGCTCTGGCCGGGGTTTGTCCCGTATTCTTGGTGCTGTCGGTGTTGGTTTTGTCCTTTACTTTTTTACTAGGTTGTCATTGGCGTTAGGGTTGTCATCGGCGGTGCCCCTGTGGCTTTCAGCCTGGACACCAACGCTGGTGACGCTTTTACTTGGGACAGCAACCCTGTTACATCAGGAAGATGGTTGAGCCTGTCATGACACGTGAGTCTTGTTGTCGGAACAGCTGGTCTTCCCCCGCATTCCGGGTTGCATTGATGGTTGTTCTGGCTGTTACCGTCTGGCGATTGTTCCAGTTGTTCGGGACGCCGGTTAACCTGTCGTTTGACGAAGCGCAGTATTGGAGCTGGTCAACGGATCCGGCGTTTGGTTATTTCTCCAAACCGCCGTTTATTGCTTGGGTTATTGCCCTCACGACCGGTCTTGGCGGTGATTCCGAGCCATGGGTCCGGATCGGGGCGACATTGGCCCATGCCCTGACCGCCCTGTTGGTGTATGGAATCGGGTTTGTCCTGTTTGACCGCGACCATGCGGATGCTGGGTCTGAACACCGTTCGGTTGGTGTCTGGAGTGGGGTGATCTATATCACTCTGCCGGCGGTCTCTCTGTCATCGATGCTTGTATCAACCGATGCATTCCTGTTGATGTTCTGGGCGCTGTCTCTACTGGGGTTGGCTTGCATTGTGACGGGCGGGTCTGCCTGGTGGTGGCTGGCTGTTGGTCTTGGTTTTGGCTTTGGCCTTTTGTCCAAGTACGCCATGGTTTTTTTCATTGTCTCTGTTGTCCTGGCCCTGCTGTGGCATCCGCCTTGGCGTCGCTTCCTGAGGTCTCCTGGATTGTGGGGGGCACTGGTTCTCGGAGCGGCGCTTTATGCGCCGAACATCTGGTGGAATCTGGCGCACGGGATGGCCAGCTATCGGCATACCGGGGATAATGTGAACCTTGGCGCGGATGTCTTCAATCCTTTGAACATGGTTGCATTCCTTGCTTCCCAAGCGGGGGTTTTCGGTCCGCTTCTGCTGGTGACTCTGGTGCTTGCCCTTTGTGTTCCCGCACGGTCACGCTTGCACGTAGATTGGCGTTTTCGCTTCTTGGCGGCTTTTGTCGTGCCGGTTCTTGTGATCATGTCTGTGCAGGCCTTGGTATCGCGGGCTAATGCGAATTGGGCAGCCCCGGCTTTTGTCGCTGCTGTCCCTCTTGTTGTGTCCTGGTGCTTGGGGACAGGGGCCCGCGCGTGGATCTTGCGGGCATCAATTGTGCTCCATGTTTTGGTCGCGTCCTTGGTCTATAACGCAGACAGTCTGGCAGCAGCCTTCGGCGTGCGGGTTCCCCCGGCACTGGATCTCCAGAAGCGTGTGCGTGGGTGGGACGATGCCGGTCGCTGGGTTCGTGAACTGAAGGCACAGAACCCTGATCGTCCGCTGCTGTTTGATGACCGCAAGACCATGGCAACACTTTTGTACTACGCCCGTCCCTTGGCCTGGGACAGCTTCATGTGGCACCCCGGGGATGTTGTGCACAATCACTATGAACTGACCATGCCGCTTCCTGATGTGCCGGGCGGTCGTTTCCTGTATGTGACCCGCCATGATCCGGGGGTGTTGTACCAACGGTTTCAGTCTGTTGAGCCTGTGGCTGTGTTCCGCTCTGCCGGGGTGGCTGGAGGGCGGCTGGAGTTGTCGGCGTGGTATGTGGACCATTTTCTGGGATATGGGCCATGAAGGTGCGGGCGTCATGCGTTTGGCGTGTTGGCATGCATCTGTCTTGGCTTCTGGTGTCCGCAGCTGTTTTCTGGGTATTCCCGGATATTGATTTGGGTATCAGCGGGTTGTTCTGGACGCCGTCCGACGGGTGGTTCTTGGCCCACGATCCCGTGCCCGAGTTTGTGCGCAAGGATTTTCCCCGCCTTCTGATCGGTGGGGTTGTGCTGCTTGTTTGCCTGTGGGGTATCTTGCGTTTTTGTCACCGCCCTTTGTTTTGGTTGACCGGGCGGGTCTGCACCTATCTGGTGACCAGTTTGGTAACCGGGCCGGGGCTTCTGGCCAATGTTCTGTTCAAGGAGAACTGGGGGCGCGCGCGTCCTGGCCAGATTATGGAATTTGGTGGTGCCAAGGTATTTACCCCGCCGTTTGTGGTGACAGACCAGTGTATTTCAAACTGTTCCTTTGTGTCTGGTCATGGTGCACTTGGATTCTGGATGACGGCACTGACCTTTGTGGTTCCCCCACAGTGGAGGGGGCGGGTTTTCCTGATGACTTTTCTGGCCGGATCGGCTGTAGGCCTAGTACGGATCTTGCAGGGTGGGCACTTTTTCTCCGATGTTTTTTATGCTGCTGTTCTGGTCATCGGGATTAATTGTCTTCTTGCGCGCTGGATTCTGGGAACCAAAAGTTTTTCCTGTCAAAAATCTGGGACCTGAAGGTCTCCGTCATCCCATCCATCTTGACGTGTATCATTGGGGTGGCGAATTTTCACGTTCAGGCGTTGCAGGGCATCCCGGATCGGAATGAAGAAATTCAGCCCGCTTGACGCTTTCCCCGGTTTTTCACTGATGCCGATGACATTGCCAGAGACATCAAGCAATGGACCGCCGGAATGACCACCATGAATATCCGCATCGGCCTGAATGTGCTGGAGTCCATGGGTATTATTCCCAAACCGGCTGATGATCCCACGGCTGACGGCTCCGGCCATGGACCGGCTGCGTGGGGTGCCAATGGCATAAACAGCCTCTGCTATACGGGCTTGGCTTTGCCGGATTGGCAGGGGCAGATGTCCCGCCTTTTCGACCTGTATCAGGGCGACGTCCCGCGCTTCGTCATAACGTACGATATCGCCGGAGAACGTCCGCCCGGTGTTCAGTGTGATACGTACAACGTCTATTCCTTCCACAATGTGGTAATTGGTCAGGATCAGGTCCGGGGCGATAAAGAAGCCTGATCCATGGTCAGTTCCATTATCGACCGTGACAACAGACCGGCGTGCGCTCTCGACATGCTGATCCAGCGGTGTGTCAAAGAGAGAAACCGATGGCAGCCATATCTCGTCCCCGGTTTTTGCAGCCAGTGTGCTGCTGCGGGTTGGTCGCGGAGCCATAACCAGACGACGCATCCCTTCACTGGCGGCAAAGTTGCCGGCAGCCTGTGCAAATGCCTCGCCCACCAGAACGGCCGCAGCGTCAACGACGGGTGCCCGTAATGAAAAGAACCCGGATGTCCTGTCCTCGTACACGATCTTTCGTTCCACAACGGAAAGGACTTGCCAGTACACGCGAACGGTTCCGGATCCGCTTTGTGCATCCAGCCTGCTGCCTGTCCAGAGATTGAGGGTGTCACACAGGTTGAAACGAATGTCCTCGATCTGTGCGGATACCAGATAGGCAGCCCGTGGCATGTTGCTGACCCGATCCCCGAACAGGTTCGCAGGGTCGCCGGTTACGGCATAGCCAGCCATGCTGAACTGTTCATGGAACATGTCGTTGAATTCGAGGCTTTTTATTTTGCGGCTTGTTGCGTCACCAGTCCAGTGGATCTGTCGCCCACCGTCCACGCATTCCAGCCCCATGCGATATCCACCGATCAGGCTACCCCGGCGCAGGCGGATTGTTCCCTTGTGGAAACGAATGGGGGCTAGGACAGCATCTTCGGGAAAAGGGGGAGCGTTGGCGTAGGGAACCTTGTCAACCTTGATCCCGTCCACGCAGCCAGCAAGACCGGCCGCTGCGACCATTGCCAGCAGTCTGTATCGCACGTTATGCCCCGTATTTATAATTGATGATAGAAGTATCGTCTTTTGCAAACAATCTCAAGGATCGTTTGCGAGGCTATAGTGCCAGAGCCGTGGATACGGCCTGCCGGTTCTCGCTTTTCCGGTACGGTACGTATAACATTGCGGCTTCGTGATGAGATCCTGCTGCCCGGGTGGTGTGCAGGGTATGTATACAAGGACATGCGTGCAATGGCTGAAGGCAGCCCGGATATTCTGGAGAACTTGTTTGCCCTGATCAACAGCCGGAAGGATGCTGATCCGGAATGTTCACACACAGCAAGGCTTTATGCCAAAGGTCGCAAGAAAATAGCCCAGAAGGTTGGTGAAGAAGCCGTGGAAGTCGCCATTGCATCACTGGTGGAAAGCCGTGAGGACGTTGTCGGTGAGAGCGCGGATCTACTGTATCACCTTTTGGTCCTGTGGTCAGACTGCGGTATTGTTCCGTCCGATGTATGGCAGGCCATGCAGGATCGTTTCGGTGAAGATGGCATCGACGGGAAAAAGGCGCGCCCGTTATAAGCGGGTCTGGCGCTGTGCTTTTCACGTTTGTTCCGGTGACGCAAGGAGACAACGATGAGTTACGATTCCGGTAATATTTTTGCCCGTATCCTGCGTGGCGAGGTTCCCTGCAACCGGGTCTATGAAGACGATCATGTCTTGGCCTTCCACGATGTCAATCCAGCCCGCCCGGTTCATGTGCTGGTCATTCCCAAGGGAGCTTATCGATCCGTTAACGAAATGGCTGCCGATGGCAAGGATGTGGAAATCGCCGCCCTGTTTCGGGCCATCGAGAAAGTGGCAGCCCTGACCAAGGTTCGTGACAGCGGTTATCGTGTGGTTTCGAATGTCGGTGCGAATGGGCATCAGGAAGTACCGCATCTGCATTTCCATATCCTTGGCGGTGGGCCAGTTGGTCCGATGGTGAAGCGCGACTGATACCGTTTTGTTTTTATCGGGGGAGCTGGTCTGCCTTTCGGTAGGCCTCGCTGGCCTTATGCAGGGTGGGCATTTCTGTGCCTGTTCCATGTGCCGGAATCCCTGACTGTAGAAGGTTGACCGGAACAGGCGGTGTGGTAGGCAAGGGCACAAGCCCCTGTGCTTCTAGGGCCTTCTGCTGCTGGGCCTTGTTGTCTCCCTTGTCTCCATTATTGTCTTCGTGCTTTGTGGCTGACGTCTCTTTTTGGTCCGTGTTGTGTTGGGGTATGGTTTGCCGTTCTGGTGTTGGTGCAAGGTGTGAGGATTCGCGCACCAATTGCTCTAGGGCCGTCATGGAGGAAACATCACCCATCGGGCGGATGGCTGATGCCGGGATGCGTGATGGTGTAATTGGTCTGGATGCCTTTGGCATGACGGCTGTGGCTGGATGAGCAGGAAACATGCGCAGGGGGCTTATGATTGCGGTTGCATCGGCTGCGGCCATTGATGCTCCAGTAACAGTCTGTGTTGCTACAGGCTCCGGGATTGGGGTGGATGAAGAGACAGCCCCGTGTCCTGCCTCGGCCGGGGGTGCCGTCTTTTCCGTGACGGATGCAACTTGTGTCTCTGCTGCCTTCTTGTTCCGGATGGCATTCTGCCCCGCGTCTTCGCCATTGAACATGGCCACGACGTGCTCATCGATCGGGGCGCCTGTAATTTCTTCTACTCCGACATCAAGGGCGGCAAGACCAAGCCCGATCGGGCCGAAGAACAAGGCCCCACCGGCTAGTTTTGCTTCACCCCGAATTGTATCTCCGGTCAATTCCCGGTACAGGCTTCCAACAAGCGGTATATGCTGCAGCGGGTTCACGATGTCCAGGAAATCCCAGAAGGACAGGGGACTCTCGTCCGTCTCGGCTGAAGCGCTTGTGGCTACAGTTCCTCCTCCGGGTTCCATGCTGATACCCGGTAGATAGGGGGCATTGTTCCATCCTTCATACGGACTGACGGGCATGGTCCTGTTTGCCTTGTCCTGACGGTATTCTGCCTCTCGAGGGATGCAACGATTATGCCATTCCGTTCAGGCAGCCTTGTCGCGCCGTGTGGCGTCGTGGTCCGTTTGTGTTTGTCGGCAAAATGTGCCGCCCGGTCCTAGAGGATGTGCCCACCTTTTTCGGCTTTGGTTCGCAGATAGGACAGGTTGTGTACGTTGCTGGCAAAGACGTGGGCCACACGTTCATCAATGCGGATGCCATGACGGGCAAGCGCGGCAACCTTGTCAGGATTATTTGTCAACAGACGAACCCGGCTGAAGCCCAGTTGCAGAAGCATTTCGGCGGCAGGCAGGAACAGGCGCTCATCATCATGGAATCCCAGCTGCCCGTTGGCATCCATGGTGTCAAACCCACGGTCCTGCAAATGATAGGCGCGAAGCTTGTTGACCAGACCGATGCCCCGGCCTTCCTGTGCCAAGTATAGAAGAACCCCGCTTCCCTCGCGGGCGATGACATCGATAGCCCCGCGCAGTTGGTCGCCACAGTCACAACGCAGCGACCCCAGCAGATCCCCGGTGAAACATTCGGAGTGCAGACGGACCAGCACGGGTTGCTCCGGATCCGGGTTTCCGATGATGATGGCTAGATGCTCGATTCCACCATCAGCCGGGCGGAAGGCTACGATGCGGGTGTTCTCGGCACCCTGCAGCGGAACCCGGGCATCCCCGACCGGGCGCAGACTGCGGGCTGCCGTCGGCAGGTAGGACAAGATGTGGGTACTATCAACGGTCAGAAGGTCGCGCTCGGCAGCCCAGTGTCGTATGTCAGTATGCTCGTGCAGAGGTGTGGCTACCACAACAGGCAGCAGGCGCGCAATCTTGGCCAGAAGGACGGCAGCGTGCTCTAGACTTTCCGGTGCTCCTTCATGCATGGAGTCTTCCGCACATGCCATCGCCGGGTCGACACGGTCTGTTCCGTGTACGGGATCACCAAGCATGGTCACCTGATCGACCGTAAGGGGGGCGGGGGGCCGGAACGCTATGACCGGCGCGTCTGTTGCCTCGTATCCAAGAGCTTCTGCCCGTCGGCCTGTCATCAACAGAGCCGGGGTTGTATTGGTCAGGTGACCAAAGCGTTCCAAGCTTTCTTCTGTAAGGGTTTCAGCTGACTGGATCAGCAGGCCTTTCCCCGTAAGGTCTGTCAGGACAACAGTGCCACCACGCCGGAACTCGGCAACAACACGATCCACCGCTACAAGGGCGGATGGGGGTGGGGAACTGGCGGGTGGGACGGGTCTGGTCATGCTGGGATGTCGGAATCCTGACTATCGGGTCCGGTCATGGATGGCCCGGTTTGTAGAAGAAAGTGGTCACGGGCTTGGCGTCCGCGCTTCCCGATGGTAGATAGGACAGTATTGGCGTTGTGAAAAGACAGTGTTTTTGCACTGGCGGGAATTTTTCCCCGGTTACCCCCGCATTTGTAGCGTGTTGTCTTGAGGCATAGGAGTGTCCGCCCATGGCCGATGGCCGTTTTATACTCCTTGTTGATGATGATGTGGTTCTGCGGCGCACTCTTGCGATGCAGCTTCAGGACCAGGACGATATTGCCACTGTAACCGAAGCGGCTTCAGGGGGTGAGGCAATCTGTGCTGCGACATCCTCCCCTGTTCCGCTGGATCTTATTTTGCTGGACCTAGGCCTTCCGGATATGGACGGGCGTGATGTCTGTCGCCAGTTGAGGGCAGGGGGTGTGCGCTGCCCCATTATTATGCTGACAAGTCTTGATAGTGAATACGACACGGTAACGGGCCTAGAAGCCGGGGCCAACGACTATGTGACCAAGCCGTTCCGTATGGCTGTGTTGCTGGCCCGTCTTAGGGCGCATATGCGTCAGCACCGTCAGTCTGATGATGCTGTGTTTGCTGTTGGCCCCTATCGTTTTGTGCCTGCGTCAAAGATGTTGGAAGAAGCCTCAGGGCGGAAGATTCGCCTGACGGAGAAAGAAGCTGCAATCCTCAAATATCTTTACCGGCAGGGGCGGGCAGTGGACCGGGAAACCCTGCTGCATGAGGTGTGGGGATATAATGCCGCTGTCAGTACTCATACGCTGGAGACTCATATCTACCGGCTGCGTCAAAAGATTGAGCCTGTCAGCGGCGAGACAACCCTGTTACTGACCGAAGAAGGGGGATATCGGCTCAGCCCCTGATATTCCTTTGCTTTCCGTGACTCCGGTCCCTTGTGATGGCCTTGTTTGTGACAGCGTGCCTGCGCTGTCTTCGCCCTTGATAGATGGCCCCGTAAACTGGGGGCATGATGATGCCCCTGCTGATTCTGCCCCGCATCCTGCAATGGCGGCTGTTCCTGTCCTGGCTCTTCCTGTTTTGGGAACGTCTATGGCAGGCCTTGTGGATACCCTGGTCTGTCGTTCTCGGATTTATTGCCTTGTCCCTTCTGGGGGGGATACCGGCTTCCGGAACCGGTTGGCACTTGGTGTCGTTCATCCTGTTTTTGGTCATTCTGGCGTTTGCCCTATGGTACGGACTGTCCAGTTTTTGCTGTCCAGACATATGGGATGCTTTGCATCGCCTGGAGCGTGGGCATACAGCCCGACCCCTGACCGCCCTGTGTGATCGTCCGTTTGTTGTGCTTGATCCCGCAACGCATGAACTCTGGCAGAGGCATCACCGACAGATGCTGTTTGAAGCCGGGTTCTTGCAGGTATCCTGGCCTGCTCCCCATATCGCTGACCGTGATCCGCTTGCTATCCGGGCGATTCCTGTCCTGGCCCTGGCGGTTGGTTTATTTGTCTCTGGCCCCCAGTCTGCAGACCGTCTGTCTGCGGCTCTGACGCCATCCTTGACCGGATCCCTGAGTGCCGAGATTTGGATAACACCCCCGGAGTATACCCGGCTGCCCTCTGTTCGCCGGGTTATGGACGGGGGCACGCTTGATGTACCGGAGGGAAGTTCCCTTCTGGTCTTGGTTCATGGCCCCGGTCTGCCGGTCGGGTATCTTGGTGATACCCATGTTCCCTTCGAGGACAGTGGCCATGATACAGCCCGTATGACAGCTCTTTTAACGGATGATGCCGGATCTGGCGTTGAACTCCGGATACGGCGTGGGCTGTGGTATAGCGCTAGGCAGCAGCTTGCCATCTTTCCGGATACGCCACCGTCTGTTGCAGGGGGATCCCTTGTTGCAGCCACCACACCGGATGGTCCGGACCCTCGTCTTTCATTGCATGTTGCTGCGTCTGATGACTACGGCGTGACAGAGGCCCGCCTCGAATTGCGTCGTCCGGGGGAGCCGGAAATGGATATGGACTTTGTTGCCCGTTCCTATCCACTTCCTGTTCCCGGTTTGCCTTCGCCCCATGTTGATACCACCGTTCTGTTGGATCTTGCTGGGCATCCCTGGGCTGGGCACGATGTTGAGGTTAGGGTATTGGTTTCTGACGGGGCCGGCCACACAGCAGGATCATACTGGTATGCAACGCATTTGCCAGAGCGGCAGTTCACGCATCCGGTTGCGGCCCTTCTGGCGTCGGCCCGCAAGGTTCTTTTCACGGGGTCACCTGCACAGAAAGCAGAGGTCTGGAGACGCCTTGATGAACTGTCCCTCCGGCCAGATGATTTTGGTCAGGACCCTGTAGTCTTTCTTGGGTTGCGGATTGCTGCGTTGCGTTTGTCACCTGCCTTTGCTGTGCATCCACTTGAGTCTGTGGCTGATCTTCTCTGGAACCTAGCCTTGAGGATAGAGGATGGCACCATCGACAATGCACGAACCCAGCTGGAACAAGCCAGGCTGGATCTTCTTAATGCGACAGGGGATCCCAAGGCGGTGGCGGATGCCATCAACGCGGTTCGTCGTGCCTTGGTATCCTTGCTACAGGATATCGTCGGCCGTGGTGGTGGATTGTCCCTGGATGAGCTTGATGCACTGGCGGACTCCCTTGGCCCAAATATTCAGGCCGGTGACCTTGCCTTGGAGAAAATGCTGGCTGAACTGGAAGAGCTGACCCGCCTAGGGGCACAGGATGCGGCACGTGCCTTGGCCGAGCATGTTGATGCGGTGTTGTCCGGATTGCGGAATGCGCGTTTCTCGTCGGCATCTGGCGAGCTGCGGGACATGAGGGATATCATGACCGGGTTTGACCGTCTTGTCCGGGGCCAGGAGCAACTTCTGGAAGATACCTTTTCCACAATGGCAGAAGGGACAGCCCTGCCGTCTGTATCACGCCATTCCGGGTTCTGGACTTTCCCTGCCGCAGAGTTGGCGCGGCGGCAGGAAAGCTTGCGTGGTCAGCTGCGGGCACTGAGCGGGCAGGTCGGGCGGAAAACCGGTTCGGTTCCGGAATGGTTCGGTGTTGCCGGGGATCATATGGATACGGCATCCCGTGCGCTGGGTGAATCCCGTCCCGATCTGGGGCAGCAGGCTCAGGGGGAGGCCTTGGAGGCCTTGCGTCAGGCCCGCCGCGATGTTTCACAAACCATGATGCAGAACCTAGGGCAGACAATTGGACTCTTGCCTGCTCCTGCGGGAGCAGGAGGGCTGGATCCGGCAGGGCGTCCCGGTGAAGGCATGACCCTTCATGGTGAGAAAGTTCCGACCAAACCGGAACGCACTCGGGCACGGGACCTTCTGCAGGAGCTGCGACGGCGTGCTGCCGAGGGCAATCTGGATCGTCAGGAGCAAGACTATCTGCAGCGCTTGATCAGGATGTTCTGACACTTCTCCGGTATCAGGCCAGATGCGGGGCAAATGCGGCGCAGACTTGGCGATAGATGGCTTGCTTGAAGGGTACAACAAGGTCGGGGACATCACGAAGCGGCACCCATCGCCAGTCTGAAAATTCAGGGTGTTCCGTGTCTAGACAAATGTCACGGTCGTGTCCCGTGAAGCGCATCAGGAACCATTTCTGTTCCTGTCCCCGCCAGCGCCCTTTCCAGACCTTTCCGATCAAGTCATTGGGTAGGTCATAGCGTACCCACTCTTTCATCTCCGCAATGATTTCCGCCTTGTTGGTACCAATTTCTTCCTTTAGTTCGCGCAGAGCTGCGTCCCGTGGGTCTTCACCGCGATCTATGCCTCCCTGCGGCATTTGCCAAGCGTTTTGCTCCGTATCTAGGCGCCGTGCGACAAAAACCTCGTTGCGCTGGTTTACAAGCATGATGCCGGCACAGGGACGCCAAGGGAGATCTGTTTTCAGGGACGGGGTCATCAGTGGTCAACAACCTTCAGGGGGGGCAAAAGACGGATGACCCTATCAGCTTGCCGACGTATTGACCACAGCGGTTGCGGGAACCAGCCGGGTTCCGTTGGTTGCCAGCCCTTTGTTCCAAGCCATCAGGCGTTCAAAGGTCAGGGGGGACGGGAACAGGACAACCAGCGCTGTACCACGTGTCTTGGCCATGTGGGCGGCATATTCAAGGCGTGCATCAACCGAGGAACGCCAAGAACGGGCTTCTATGGTCAGGTCAGAAACCGCTACAGGGCCTGTGTCCTTGCGATAGCCTGACAAATTGCCCTTCTTGTCAGGACTGTCTGTGGCAGGGGGCATGCCGGCCTGAATATACAGGATTCCGGATTTCCCCAAGGCATCGAGAATGGCCTGCATCGGCAGGCCCGAGCCGGTAAAGTGACCGGGACGTCCCAGAAGCCCGACGTATCCCCCTGCTTTGCCCATGACCATTTCAAGGCGCGTCAGGTTCTCGGATGGTGGCAGAGCTGTCAGCAGACCAAGGGGACCGGGGTCTGCCGAAGGAAAGGTCTGCTCTTCCATGGGGAGATCCAGCATGACCTCGTGCCCATAGGAGCGAGCCCGCTGCACCAGGTTCTCAAGCTGCGGGGCATAGGGGCTGAACGAGAGCGTAATGTCAGGCGGCAGTTTGGTGATGGCTGTTTCCGTTGCTTCCGGGTGCAGGCCAAGCCCCCCGATCACAACCCCGATCTTGGGTCCCTTGGTGTCGGGTGCGGGCCTGCGATAAACCTTCCACGGCATTTTTCCCTCGCTGCTGATCATGGGGAGCGGGCCGAAACGGGATGTCTTGATCAGGCTTGGATCCGGTGCGGGATCCAGTCCTTTCGGATCGCCCTTGTTTACCGGAATGGCCGCATAGCTTGGCATCGCCTGTCCCGGTTTGCGGGGTTCCGGAAGAACTGGATCCCGGAATGGGGGCAGTCCGGCGATAACTGTAGTCTTTGCGGGCTCGGGTGCTTTTGGTGCAGTAGGAGGGGGCTGCGCTGTTTCCACGGCCGGTGTGGTGGCTGTTTCATTCGGGGGTGGAGGTGTGGGCTCGGCTGGTTTCTCGGCAGACTCAGTCTTTCCAGCCTCTGTTGTCTGTGCAGGGGGTGGGGGCGCAGCCTGATCTGTCGGCAGCGGTTGTGTTCCGTCCCCGGCCAGCCATGGACGTCGGTTCTTGGAGCGTTCTGCGGATGGATCCGATGCGCCTTCGGCCAGTTTTGGCTCTGGAAGCGGTTCGGGATTGGCTGGTGGAGGGGGAGGCATCATGAGGCTGATCTTGTCGCCCGATGCCATAGGCTCTGGCGCAGGGACAGCAACAGCTTCACCCTTTTCATTGATGACAACCAGACCGGGGTCAACCTCCGGCGGGAGTGGTTTCGGCTGCATGAACCACCACAAGGCCGCGCCTCCCCCACCCAGAAGGAGTATGGCCAGTACGGACCCGATCAGGGCCTGTTTCCTCTGGCGATTGCGCCAGTCTTGCTCTGCTCTGTCCGGGCCTGACAGGGCCGGTGGTAAGTCAAAGTCATCCAGATCAGGGCTGCCGACTTCATCTTCAATGCCGGCGACATCATCTATGCCTGCTGCTTCGTCGTCAGGCATTATGGCATCAGCTGGAGATGGGCCTGGACCGGCAGCAGCACCGGGTTCTGTTGCGGCCCCATCATCCCCGGCTGTTTCCGGAGGGGGAAGATCAGCAACTTCCGAGGCAATCAGGGCCAAAAGGGCAGGATTGTCAAGGGGATCAGCCCCTTCGCCTACCGCGTTGGCGTCATCCCCCTTGCTGCTCTTTTTTCCCTTCTTTTTCTTTTTTCCCTTGCCCAGAATCGTGTCCAGAAGGCCAGGCTTCGGCTTCTTTTCCTCTTCGATACGCCGTACTTCTGACTCCGGTATTTCTTCCGGCTCCGGGCGAAACGGCAGTTCATCCTCGCCAGAACTGTCTGCCGATTCCTTTTTGCCACCGAACAGCGATTTCAACGAAAACGCCACGCCATTCCCCAGAAGTCAGGACGTCGGGCAAGAGTAGCCCGACGTCAAACAATAATCAGATAACCCCTAACGAAATCCTTACTGCCCGGCATTACAGGCTATTGGAGCTGTGTTTGTTTCTGACGTTCGAGTGAAACCCCTCTCAGGATATCTAGGGCCCGTGCCAGCTGCAGGTCTTCCTCGGGTTTACCTTGGGCTACGCCGACGTGGGGCGCTGCCTGCCCTGCTTTCTCACCCGCCAAGTCCGGCTGTGATGTCGATCGCTTGCTTCTGTTGATCTTCTCATCCGGGTTGCTGAGCGCATTGGGCAGATCGGCCTCACTGCGGCTGCGAACCGGTTGGGAGCTGGCGTTGACCTCGATATCAGGCTCGATCCCGACGGCTTGGATCGAACGGCCGGAGGGGGTAAAGTAACGCGCGGTTGTCAGGCGCATGGCGCCGTGCCCGGCCAGCGGAATGACCGTCTGGACCGATCCCTTTCCGAAGCTGCGGGTTCCGACCACAATGGCCCGGTGATGGTCCTGCAGGGCCCCGGCAACGATTTCCGAGGATGAGGCAGAGCCATCATTGATCAGGACCACCATGGGAAGTCCCCCGGTCAGGTCGCCCTTCTGCGCATTATAGCGTTGGGTATCATCACTCCGGCGCGACCGGGTGGAGACAATTTCGCCGGAATCAAGGAAAGCATCCGACACGGCGATAGCTTGGTCAAAAAGACCGCCAGGGTTATTGCGAAGATCCAGTACAAAGCCACGAATTTTGTTCGGCCCAATATCCTTGTTGAGTTTCTCGATCCCATCCCGCATGGCATCAAATGTTTTTTCATTGAAGGCTGTCAGGCGAATGTAGCCAATATCACCTTCTGCCTTGGCGCGGGCTGAACGGATCTTGATAACATCACGAACCAGTTTGACCTCAAATGGATCACGTCCCTCCCGGCGTATGGTCAGTACAATTTCACTGCCGGCCTTGCCGCGCATATGCTCGACGGCATCCTGAAGGGTCATGCCCAGAACCTGTTTGTCGTCCAGACGTATGATATAGTCACCCGGCTTCAAACCCGCTCGGAAAGCCGGTGTGTCATCAATGGGAGAGACAACTTTGACCAAGCCATTCTCCATCGACACCTCGATTCCCAAGCCGCCAAATTCCCCCCGTGTCTGGGTCTGCATGTCACGGAAGCTTTCGGCATTCAGGTAGGACGAATGAGGATCAAGACTGGTCAGCATGCCGTTGATGGCGGATTCAACCAGCTGCTGGTCGGTGACATCCTCAACGTAATCGCGTCGTACACGTTCGAAGACGGTGCCGAACAGATCAAGCAGACGATAGGTTGATGCATCGGCTTTAGCCTGTGCCTGCAACGAGGGGAAGACCAGTGTCACCCCCACAGGCAGGGACAGAACCAAGACGGCCAACGCCGCAATAAGGGACTTCCGCATCATCAGTCTGTTCTAACCTTTACGAGCAGAGAGCCAAGGGAGGGGGTTAACGGGTTGCCCATCCCGGCGTAATTCCACATAAAGCCGCGTACCGTCACCCGGCCCCATGATACCGACCGGTTCTCCCGAGCGCAGGCTCTGACCAACAACGGCATCGATACGGGACATACCGGACAGAAGGACATGATAGCCACCGCTATGCTCCATGATCAAGAGGAGCCCGTATCCCCTGAATGGTCCGGCAAAGGCAACTGTTCCTGTAGCCGGGGCAGTTACCTGTGCTCCGGGGCGTGTCCGGATGGTCACACCACGGGCACTCAGCCCCTCTTCCGTTTCTTCGCCATAGCGCATCACAATCTGTCCGCGCGCCGGCAATGCCATTGTGCCGCGTTGACTCTCCAGTGACGGGACAGGTCCAGGTGCCGGTGTGGGCGGTTTTGGCATAGCCAGCCGGGCCAGCCGTTTTGATTCCGCTTCCCGCCGGCGCCGATCTTCTTCCAGTTTTGCCAGAAGATCCCTGAGATCTCCGGCATTCCGGGCCAGTTGTTCAGCGCGATTGGCAGCAGCTTTGCGCTCGGCTTCAGTGCTCTCGGCCAGTTTTGCCTTGCGTGCGTAGAGTGTTGCCAGCCGGGCATGCTGACGGTCCAGTTTGTTCACGGCTGTGGCCAGTTCGGCGCGTCGGGTGGATAGTTCACGTCGGATGGTCGACAGACCTGCAAGTTCCTTGCGCAGGGAGCCTGCTTTTTTCTGAAGTTCGGGAATAACAGCACGCAACAGGATGGCGCTTCGAATCGTATCGTCATGGTGGCCGGGTTGCAGGACCAGAACTTCCGGCGGGCGTATGGCCAGACGTTCCAGGCCGCTCAGAACGGTTGCCATCTGGCTCTCGCGGTCTCCCAAGTGTGCCTGAAGATCTTTCTCTTTTTGACCCAAGTCACGAACGCGCCGTTCCAGAGCCGAGAGCAGTTCTTCGTTGTCCTGTGCCGAACGGGCGGCGGCAACAATTTCTTCGCGCAGCGTTTCCAGTTCCTTTCCCAGTCCGCTGGCTTTTTCGCCCAACTGTTTTTCACGATCCCGGCTTTCCTGAAGCTGTTTTTCCAGCTTCTTCAGTTCTTTTTCGGATGCAGAAGGCGATGCAGCCCCGGTCGGCGGGGCTGTTGCGCACAGGACAGCAAAGACGAGCAGTATACGAAAAACCAGCATGACCTCCCGGACCGGGCTATGTCTCTCAGCCAAAAGCCACAGAGCCCCGTGTCGCGTTGGTTGCCTCCTGGTCAAGCAGGCAGCGTCCGGTCATGGCAGCGGGTTGGGGCAGCCCCATCAACGCAAGGACCGTGGGAGCCAAGTCGGACAGCCTGCCATCATGAAGCCGGGTCACAGCCTTTGGCCCGTTCACCAGGAGAGCGTGAACCTTGCCGACAGTATGCTGGGTATAAGGCTCTCCGGTTTCAGGATCTTTCATCAATTCTGCGTTACCGTGATCAGCCGTGACAATCATGGTTCCCCCGCTGTCACGGATGGCCTGCTCCAGGCGGCCCAGCCCGTCATCAACAGCTTCAGCCGCTTTGATGGCGGCTTCCAGGATACCTGTATGTCCCACCATGTCTCCATTGGCATAATTGACGACGATCAGGTCATAGCGTCCTGAACGGATGGCCTCTTCCAGATGACGTGTGACCTCCGGTGCAGACATTTCCGGCTGCAGGTCATAGGTGGCAACCTTGGGGCTGGGAACCAGGATACGATCCTCACCGGGATACACGGTTTCTTCGCCCCCGTTGAGGAAGAACGTCACGTGGGCATATTTCTCCGTTTCGGCAATGCGGAGCTGTGCCAACCCGGCGCGCGAAATGACCTCCCCAAGGATGTCGGACAGGGGTTCGGGCGGGAACAGGGTATCCATGAAGGCGGTATGGGCCCTGGAATATTCGGTCATACCCAGTGCAGCCGAGAAAGCGGGGCCATTCCCGCGGCTGAAACCATCAAACCCCGGATCCAGAAGGGCCCGCGTTATCTCCCGTGCCCGGTCAGCCCGGAAATTGGCCACCAGAATCCCGTCGCCATCCTTCATGCCTGCATAGTTGCCCAGAACACACGGGCGCACAAACTCGTCACCGACAGCGGCGGCATACGATGCATCCAGCGCGGCGACAGCATTGGGAGCACGCTCGCCCTTTGCGTATACCATCGCGTCGTATGCCAGCTGTACACGGTCCCAGCGGTTGTCGCGGTCCATGGCGTAGTAACGCCCGCCCAGTGTTGTAAGGGAAAGGTTGGGGACGTCACGGGTTTTGGTCAGGAATGCTTCGATGAAACCGCGTGCGGAACGGGGTGGCGTATCCCTTCCATCCGTGAAAATGTGCAGGCAGACCTTCAGTCCTTCTGCTCCCAGTGTTGCGGCAAGGGCTGCCATGTGATCCTGATGGCTGTGCACACCGCCGGGAGAGAGAAGCCCCATCAGGTGAACGGTTCCACTCCCCTGGCGAACCTTGCTGACAAAGCGACCGAAAGACTCCATGTGACCAAGGCCGTTGTCTGCAACACAGGCATCAATGCGGGGCAGATCCTGCATCACGATCCGCCCGGCACCAATGTTCATATGCCCGACTTCCGAGTTGCCCATCTGGCCGTCCGGCAGGCCAACATCAAGCCCCGAAGTTTCCAGAAGACTGCCGGGACATTCCGCCAGCATCCGGTCCCATACCGGCGTATGAGCCAGGGCGATGGCATTGTTGTCACGCTCGGGCCGGTACCCCCAGCCATCAAGGATGCACAGGACAACAGGACGGCCGGGGCGAGAGGTAGATGTCATGGCAGAAACTCATACTTTCTGGATCAACTGAGGACACGCCGGGACTATAGGCCAAAGTGTGCAGAAAGCGAATATTCCTGAGACAATACCCCTGTCAAAAGATCAGGATGTTGCGCCGTCTGCCGGGGCCATTTGTGACTGGATATAGTTTTGTAGACCGACCTTTTCCAGAAGAGAAATCTGAGTCTCCAGATAGTCTATATGCTCTTCTGTGGCATCGAGGATTTCTTTCAGTTTTTCCCGCGAAATGAAGTCACGCGCTTTCTCGCAGGCGACAATGGCATCCACGACATCGTTGCGGGCCCCGTGTTCCAGTTTCAGGTCATTTGCAAGAATTTCCGCAACATTCTCCCCGATCATCAACTTGCCCAAGTCTTGCAGGTTGGGAAGTCCTTCCAAGAAGAGGATCCGCTTTACCATCCAGTCGGCATGGTGCATCTCTTCCACCGACTCTCGGTACTCATGCTGCCCCAGACGCTCCAGCCCCTGGTCCTGTAGCATGCGTGCGTGAAGGAAATACTGGTTTATGGCTGTCAGCTCGTTTCTCAAGACCTTGTTCAGGTGCTTGATGATCTCTTTGTCGCCCTTCATGGTGCTCTCCACAGCAAAGATTCCCGTCGCCGCGAATACTACTGCCGGAGAACATGTTTTTCCAGTTTTTGGAATAACTTGAGAAGCGTTCTCATGATGCCCTTGGCATCGGCGTTTGTTGCTTTCCTTCGTCTAGGATCACTCTCATGCAGTCTATGCACTTGCCGCACTGTGGTTGCAGCCCGTGTGCGCGGAAGACCTGCGAGGGGGTTCTGGCGCCTGAATCCCGTGCGGTCCGCACATCGCGACATTTCAGGTCATTGCAAAGGCACACATACATGAATGGGATGCTCCATACCCATTAACAAACTGATTTCAGGACAATCCGCACTAGATATCGGGAAGTCGCCTGCTTGGAATCTAATGCAATCCATTATCATCCTCAAGTGCAACATGCAGCTATCTGGCGCCTTGTTCACATTGCCGGGGTGGTCGGTTTTGTTGCTTTGTATCCGGGTTCCGGTCCTGCCTTTCGCTTCTTGCAGGGAGCCGATGTCGGGAATGTCGGGAGAGAGCGACACATCGGCAGGAGAGGCAACAGGCAGGGGCCGGAACCCGGGGTACAGGAGACGGGCTGATAATCACCCGGTTCAGCAATCCAGATCAGCCCTTTCAAACCCGCACCGGTCCGCACCACATGGGCCCATCTGAATCGTGAACGTGGTGACTGTATCGTGCCTTATCGATAAATGCAATTGCAAATCGTTTGCAATTTTCCAGGGCCAAAATTACACTGCGTGCATTGATTGGGTATTTGCTCAAAGTCCGGGATCAGGGATATCCCGGCCCGTTCGGGGGACGAGAATATGGTTATCTGTAGAGGGCTTGACCCCCGGACACTGGGAACATTGATGGTGGCATTGGCGGAACGACGTCGGGCGTCGGACGAAGGCATTCCCGATGATCAGTCTTGTGTTGCAACGCAGACACGCTCGTCGCCAGATCATTCGTCTTTCCGGAATACCTTGCCTCGGGCTTGATGCTCCGTTACCTGTGAAGTCAATTCTTGACTGCTGTACGGGCAACGTGGAGTTTCCGGCTTTGATCCTGCTGTTTTTGCGGCGCTGTATTTTGGCTGCGTCTTTTCTTGTTTTCATGTGCTCCGGTCTGACGGCTTCTGCTTCCCCATCCGGTGCGGTTCCCTATCGTCCGAATGCAGAAGAGACGGCGCTTCTGAAGCGAGCCGAAGAGACACTCGGGACTGTACGCACGATGCAGGCACGCTTTCTTCAAATCAGCAGTGATGGATCTTCCAGTGAGGGCACCGTGTCCATTCAGCGACCGGGCAAGATGAACCTCACCTATGACCCGCCGTCAAAGATCAAGGTTGTCGCTGACGGGACGTGGCTGGTCTTTATTGATAATGAAGTGGGGCAGGTCAGCAATCTCCCCCTTGATTCAACCCCGGCCGGCATTTTGCTGCGCAAGAATCCCCGTTTCTCTGATCCTGATATTGTTCTGAAAGATATACGCCGTGCTGCCGGTGTTGCGGAGATCGAGCTGGTGATGGCGGATGATCCTGCTGCCGGGTCCTTGATGCTGGTCTTTACCGAACACCCCTTCGAGCTGCGCCAGTGGCGGGTTCGTGATGCCCGTGATCTAGAAACAGCGGTGTCCTTGTTTTCCGTCCGTACGGGGTTGTCTTTTGACCAGGGCCTGTTCTCTTGGAGCAATCTGCCAGCACGATATAGATGATATTTCAATGCACTGTATGCCTATTGTTGGTGTGCTATGCAAATTGCAGGGGTCTGTTATGCGACACCAATGCTGGTGTTGCTGCGGGCTATGCCATAGATCCTGTCGTCACGGACAGGGCGCAATTTGTGCCCGTCCTTCCCCCCCGGAAGGTGGCCCCCCCTGCCCCTTCCGAGCTCCTTTACTGGAGCAGAGCGCCCGGTTCCCCCCTGACCGGGCGCTCACCCCTTCCCAAAAAACAGATCCTGTTGTTTCTTGCGTCGTGCAGCTTTAATGTTCTCGCATGCGGCGCGTCTTGGCGTCCTGCTTCCGGTAAGGAGAGCGCGGTGGGTTTTGTCATTCCAGAATGTCCTCCCTCATCTGTTGCTGTGCATGGAACAAGCGACCGCTTTCCAGTTCGTCGTATTTTCTGTGTCGGGAGCAATTATGCCGCCCATGCCCGTGAAATGGGGCGTAATCCATCTGCAGAGGCACCATTTTTCTTCTCAAAACCTGCTGATGCTGTTTGTGAGAACGGGTCTTCCATTCCATTTCCGTCGGTTACCTCCAACCTTCATCACGAGGTCGAGCTGGTTCTTGCCCTGAAGGCCGGGGGAGAGGGTCTTGATGAACAGGCTGCCGGGGCGTGCTTGTTCGGGTGCGCTGTCGGCATTGACCTGACGCGACGGGATCTACAGGCTGAAGCCAAGAGCATGGGGCGCCCTTGGGATATGGCCAAGGGATTTGACTTGTCCGCCCCTGTGGGAACCATCATGCCCATGGAAACGGCGCCATTGCGCGGTGCTATACAGCTGGCTGTCAATGGACGTGTTCGTCAGGACGGGAAGCTGGAAGACATGATTCTGGGGCCGGTTGGCATTTTGGTCCATCTGTCGCGTCTGGTCCGTCTTTCTCCCGGGGATTTGATCTTTACCGGTACGCCCGAAGGTGTCGCCGCGTTGCAGCCCGGTGATAAAGTCCATGCGAGCATAGAGGGTCTTCCGGCGCTGGAAATTACGTTGGCTTCCCGCTGAGATCTAGACCGGCAGACCGCGCATCAGGCGAGGCAGATCACCAACTTCGCCCATGGCATGGCGCATGAAGAAACGACGGAGACCTGGCATCTGGTTCACGGCGGCCAGTCCCATGGTACGGGCCAGTCGAAGCGGGGCGTTGTCATTGGAGAACAGCCGTACCAGGGCGTCGGTCATGCCCAGCATCAGGACATTGTCGAAACGGCGCCAGCGTTGATAGGACTCAAGGACAGTGCTGGTTCCGACATCCAGCCCAAGCCTGCGGGCCTTGACAATCTCTTCCGCCAGGGCAGCGACGTCCCGCAGGCCAAAGTTCATTCCCTGCCCGGCAACCGGGTGCATGCCGTGGGCCGCATCGCCGACCAGAACCAGCCTCCGGTCTGTATAGCGAAGGGCATGTTGCAGGGATAGGGGGTAGGAGAACCGGGGGCTGACAACATCAATCTCCCCCAAGAAGGTACCAAAACGCTGGATCAGCTCCTCTTGGAATGCGTCATCAGGCAAGGCGAGAAGGCTTTTGGCCGTTGTACTGCTTTCTGTCCAGACGAGTGAGGAATGATATCCCCCCACCAATGGCAGGATGGCAAATGGACCTGCGGGAAGGAAACGTTCGTGCGCAATGCCACGATGGTGCTTCTCATGGCGTACCGTTAGTACAATGCCGGTCTGATGATAGGGAAGGCCCTGCGCAACAGGTATGCCGGCCATATCCCGGATCCGGCTGTTGCGCCCGTCGGCCGCCACCAGTAGGGATGTCCGGATGACGCGGCCATCATCCAGCTTGACCAGAGCGGTATCTATGCTCCGGCTGGTTTCCACAACACGGGCCGGAGCAGCCAATGTTGCCAGCTTCAGCTCTTTCAGACGGGCCAGAACGGCCTGACGGATGACCGTGTTCCCGGCCATATAGCCCATGGGGCTTCCGATCTCGCGGTGATCGTAGTGCAGGTGCAAGGGACTGTTGCTATCCGTGACCCTGATATCCAAGATGGGCTGTACGGACTCACGCATATGCTTCCAGATGCCAACGGTGTCCAGAACCTTCTGGCAAGCCAGTGCAATGGCAGAGCAGCGACCATCCTGCGTCGGGGCTGTCAGCGTGGCGGGTTGCTCGGTATCAACGCACAGGACTGGTATGCCGTGTGTGGCCAGCGCACATGCCAGCGTTCCACCAACCAGTCCTCCTCCGACCACAACAACGTCTGCTTTCAGGGTGGTATCGGAAAGGACAGTTGTGTTCATGGGGACTCTCCGCCAAGCAGGGTATTCTTGGTGCGGACTCTGTCGGCAACCGGTTGCGTTGTCCAGAGAAACCGGTTGCCCTTCGGCCCTGTGGACAGGACGTCTCTATCCTGCCTCATCATGTGGGGGAGGAAGAAGAACCTCGCGCTTTCCGACGT
Source organism: Haematospirillum jordaniae (assembly GCF_001611975.1). Classification (GTDB taxonomy): domain Bacteria; phylum Pseudomonadota; class Alphaproteobacteria; order Rhodospirillales; family Rhodospirillaceae; genus Haematospirillum; species Haematospirillum jordaniae. The sequence continues at coordinate 690,723 of NZ_CP014525.1, read as the reverse complement.
GGTTGGCCCGTGACACCATGCCTTCCTTTTCCATTTGTTCAATGATGCGGGCAGCGCGGTTGTAACCGATCTGCAGGTGGCGCTGGATGAAGCTGGTCGATGCCTTCCGTTCCCGTGCGACCAAGGCAACCGCTTGGTCAAACAGACCACCTGGGCTCTCACTTCCCGCATCTAGTCCCTCCGTTCCCGGAAGGGCCTGCGTTTCCGTTGTGTCCTCAAGGATGGCACCTACATAATCGGGCGCACCCTGGGCACGCAGGAATGTGGCGACCTCTTCCACTTCGGCATCCGATACAAAGGGTCCATGCACACGGGTGATCCGTCCGCCTGCTGCCATGTACAGCATATCCCCTTGACCCAGAAGCTGTTCAGCGCCTTGTTCACCCAGAATAGTGCGGCTGTCGATCTTGCTGGTGACTTGGAATGAAATGCGGGTCGGGAAATTGGCCTTGATGGTGCCGGTGATCACATCGACGCTGGGGCGCTGGGTGGCCATGATCAGGTGGATACCTGCCGCTCTGGCCATCTGGGCAAGGCGCTGGATGGCTGCTTCCACATCCTTTCCGGCAACCAGCATCAGATCGGCCATTTCATCGACAATCACCACGATGTAGGGAAGGGGCGTGGTGTCTAGCTGCTGTTCCTCAAAAACAGGCTTGCCGGTCTCGGGGTCAAAGCCGGTCTGAACTGTTCGTGTCAGAGGTTCGCCACGGGTGCTGGCCTCACGCAGTTTCTGATTATAGCCTCCGATATTGCGGACACCCATCTGGCTCATGGCGCGGTAGCGGGTTTCCATCTCCCGTACGGCCCATTTCAGGGCCACCACGGCTTTTCCCGGGTCGGTTACAACTGGGGACAGAAGATGTGGAATACCATCATAGACAGACAGCTCCAGCATCTTGGGATCTATCATGATAAAGCGCACCTGGTCCGGGGTCATCCGGAACAGCAGGGAGCAGATCATGGTATTGACAGCCACTGACTTTCCGGACCCCGTTGTACCTGCGATCAACAGGTGTGGCATCCGGGATAGATCAACCTGCACCGGGCTTCCGCCGATATCGCGGCCCAGCGCCAAGATAAGGCCCTCTGGATGTTCATTGAAGCTGTCATCGGACAGAAGGGCCCGGAAGCTGACCATTTCACGTGTACTGTTGGGTAGTTCGATCCCGATTGTGGACTGCCCCGGTACAACGGCGATGCGCACACTCAATGCACTCATCGACCGGGCGATGTCGTCTGCCAGACTGATCACCCGGCTTGTCTTGGTTCCCGGTGCGGGATCAAGGGCATACAGCGTGACAACCGGGCCGGGGCGAATTTCCACAATGCGCCCGTTGACACCAAAATCCTGCAGGACACTTTCCAAGAGACGTGCGTTGGTGGACAGGAGGCGGTCATCCTGAAGGGCACCTTGTAAGGCAACGGGCAGGGACAGGAGATCAAGGGGCGGGATCTGGAACCCTTGGTTCCGTGCAGGAGTCAGGTCATGGACAGATTGGGGAGTGCGGGTCCGTGCCTGAACGTGTGGTGCGCTTTTGGGTGTTGTCGGAGGCACAATGGTGATTATATCCCCCGCATACTCTTCTGTTTGTTCCAGTGGCGCCACAGGATCCGGGGTGTGTGATGGTCCCGGAGCAGGATCCATTCGGGGTTCTATTCTTGTGTACGGATTGGCCTCCCGGTGCTGGGCGGATCTCTCGTTCAAGCTGGAAGAGGAGGAATGCCACGCAAGGTTTTCATCGTTTGTATCTTCGTACCCGGTACCCTTGGCAGGGAACGGGCGCCAGCTGACAATAGCTTGTATGGCTTGACCCGTTTGACGGCCGGCGGTGGACAGGGCTTTTGCCAGAGCCTGAAATTCCCGCCAGCGCAGCATGGAGGTCCACAGGACCAGGGCTGTACCGGCCAAGCCGCACAACACGACAACAACCCACATCAGGGAAACAGATCCTGTACCGGTCATCAGGCCTTGGTGTGCGCCTTCTAGTAACAGTGATCCAGTCATGCCCCCTATTCCGGTTGGAGCTGTCCATGAATCAGGCCGAGGCAGCCAAGCGGGAACAATGCTGATCATCATTGATCCTGGTATGCACAGGACCAGGCGCAGCCAGCCCCATGTAATACGCCCGGCCAGAATCATGCGGATGCCCCAGGCAGATAGCATCAGGACCGGTAGGGCAGAGGCGATGCCCAACCCCTGTATCATGGCATCGGCAAATAATGCACCGGGTTTCCCCAATGCGTTGTTGACCAAGTGAGGTCCGGCTGTGTTCAGGGATGGATCTGTTGGAGCATACGTAGCCAGTGCCGTTCCAAGGGCAAAGGACCCTGCCAGCAGCATCAGGCCACCAAGGCGACGTCCGATCCGGGCCAGAGCTTGTCTGGCCCCGGAAGACAGGAGGCTGTTGTTATCTGCTTGGGCGCGGGCCATGAGGGAAGGGTTCCTTGTACAGCAGGGCAAAAATTACAGAACGGGGACAGGGCATTTCTGTCTTTCGATGACCACAAATCCAAGCAGCCAAGTACCCGTGTTGCCGCAGATGGCGGCGTCGCATGTTACTCTCTTCCGGTCGTGGAGGGGAAGTATACCGACGCATGTTTCCTGCCATAGGGGCGGTATGGATGGCAAGGCCATCGCCGCAGTCAGCTTATGCGGAAAGTGTTCCGTCTTGCTGTCCGTATCCGGGCTGATTTTGATGGTGGTGTCTGCTGTGCTGTCATCAGGGCCGTCGGTCGCCGGCGGTTCCCTGTGCTCCGCCCCATGATCCCGTGCTGTCACTGTTGCCATCGGCTTCCTGTGCCGCAATCCGTGCGAATGTTTTCAGGCGTGATGCTATACGGCGGTTTATGCTGCCTGGTGTCCATTGGCCGGTCGTGCTGTCCTGTTCACCGGCAGTGAGGCCGGTAAGAAGGGCAATCCCGTCATCGACATGTGTGATCGGCCACACGTGGAACATCTGTCGGCGGCAGGCATCAACAACATCTTCACGCAGCATCAGGTTGATGATGTTGGTTTGCGGGATAATCACGCCCTGTCGTCCTGTCAGGCCGCGGGCCTCGCAGAGGTCAAAGAAGCCCTCGATCTTTTCGTTGATGCCGCCAACGGCCTGAACAGCGCCGAACTGGTCAACCGATCCGGTCACCGCTTTACCTTGGTCAACAGGCGTATCGGCCAGAGCGGACAAAAGCGCATACAGTTCCGTGGAGGAAGCAGAATCGCCGTCGATCATGCCATAGGATTGCTCAAAGGTAATGCTGGCCGAGAACAGGATCGGCCCGTCATTCCCGAACCGGCTGCGCAGGAATGAGGACAGGATCAGCATGCCCTTGGAGTGGGTTGGTCCTCCCAGGTCAACTTCCCGCTCGATATCATCAAAATCACCGCGCCCCACCCGAACCCTGGCTGTAATGCGTGATGGCTTGCCGAACTCTTCCGTTCCTATACCGATGATAGCAAGGCCGTTGACTTGCCCGACTGCCGATCCATCGGTCTGGATGGTAATGGTGTTGCGGGTAATATCTTCCTGCATGGCAACAGGGATACGGTCTGACCGACGGCGCTGGGCCTGTATGGCTTTTCTGACGTGTTTGGCCTGTACGGTCTTGCACGTCTCCTGCCCGGCAACCCATGCCGCTTCACGCAGCAAGTCGGTCAACGCCCCCACACTGGCGGTCAGCTTCCCGGCATCTTCTGCCAGACGGCTGCCATGCTCGATGATGCAGGCCACCGCTTCGGCTTCCAAGGGAGGAAGGTTCTTGCGTTGCCCTATTTCGGCCAGAAGAAGGGACATGGCGCGTATGGTTCGTGGTTCGCGGGGGAAGACGGTATCAAAGTCGGCCACAACCTTGAACAGCTCACGGAAATCAGGATCGCTTTCTGCCAGCAGGTAATAAAGGGCCGGTTCTCCCAGAAGGACCACCTTCAGGTTCAGGGGAATGGGTTCGGGTTCCATGCTCTGCGTTGACATGATGCCCCACGATGTTCCGGGGGCTTCGATCCGGATTTCCCGGTTGCGCAGGGACCGCTTCAGGTCTTCCCAGGCAAAGGGGTTGGCCATCAACTTCCGTGCTTCCATGACCAAGAAACCACCGTTGGCCCGGTGCAGGGCGCCGGGGCGCAGCAGGTGGAAATCGGTGCTCAGGGTTCCCAGATGTTGGCGGTATTCAATACGGCCCACTAGGCCGGGCTGTGTCGGGTGATCCTCGATGATCAGCGGAGCCCCGGTGGCATCCCCGTGGTCAATCAGGACGTTGACGTGATAGCGCCTGAAACGGAGATCATCACCGGCCTTGCGGATCATGGCGGGTACGTTCTCGTCGTCATCCTCGTCCCCGTCCGGGAGGAACAGAACGCTGTTCTCTAGAATATCGGCCCGCACGGCATCAAGATATTCCATGGCCTCATGGCAGTCATCGCCGGAAAACGCGTCCCGGATGGAAGCCATTTCACGATCCAGGACAGATCCGGTCAGCTCGTGGTCTAGGATGCGGCCTTGCTCGCGTTTTTCGCGTTCCCACTGTGGTATCCGTCGTACGGTTTCTTCTAGGGCATCCTGCAGGCGGCTGATTGTTTCCTTCAGGGCTTTCTGCTCGTCTTCGGGCAGATGGCTGAAGTCATCCGGCCCCAGTGCCTCTCCATTTCGCTCTGGTGCTAGGGTCAGGCCCATCGGTGTGCGAACCAAGGCAATGCCATCGGCCTCTGCGGCCCGGCGGTGCTCGTCTAGGGCTGTTTCACGGCGCTGGCGGAAATCCTCTTCGATGTTGCGCTGGCGGCTGTGATAGTCCTCGGTTTCAAAGGCTGCGGGAAGGGCATGACGCAGTTCCTCCACAAGAGCTGCCATGGCTTTTGCAAATGCCCTAGCCCGACCTGCCGGTAGTCCCAGTGCCTTTGGCCTGTAGCTGTCTTCAAAATTATACACATAACACCAGTCCCGTGCGGGTGGTCTTGATGCTGCGGCTTCTCCTACAAATCGCCGGATAAGGCTTGCTTTTCCTGTACCTTCCGGACCCATACAGAACAAATTATAGCCTAGGGCAGACATGCTGATTGCAAAGTGTACGGCCTCAACGGCGCGGGATTGGCCGACGGGATGAAGCGTTTCTTCATGGCTGGGGGGAAGGTCGGATGAAATCGCAAAGGGGATTTCTGCCGGGTGTACTGTACGGCGCAGTATCTCTGGATCAAGAGATGTGACGAGGGTCCTGGCAGGCGGCATCATGGCATCCCTTGAGAGGAGCAGGCAGACGGATCAGGGTGTTGGCTTGACCCGCCCCATGTCATCATTGAACAATGCGGGACAGAGACCGGCTGTGCAAACGGTGACATGGGGCACCAAGTTTCCAAGATCTTTGCCAGTTGTGCATCAGTATTCCGGTCCGGGACGACGGCAGAGAAATATAAGGCTGTGCTTTTTTGTTCCTGTACGGACATGTAGATCCTTGTAGCATGCCGTGGTTCGTGTGTTTCTTGGGCTATGCCATTTTGTCTTGGTGATGCCGTGTCTGGCATTTCAGGCGAAGAGAGGAAAGAAAAATGGTCGTTCCTCTGACAACGAGCCGCAGGGCTGAACTGGGGCAGCAGCTTCCGCTGTGGCGTATGGTACCTGGTCGCGATGCCCTGTTCCGCAGTCTGGTGTTTTCCGACTTTAGCCAAGCTTTTGGTTTCATGAGCCGGGTTGCTCTGGCTGCCGAGGCGATCAACCATCATCCTGAGTGGTTCAATGTCTGGAACCGTGTCGAAATAACTCTGTCCACCCACGATGCCGGTGGGTTGAGCGAGCGTGATGTCGATCTTGCTCTCCGGATTGACCAGCTGGCGTTGGAATCCGGGGTTCGTTCCGGTATCTGAACGTGTTTCAATGTGGGCGTGCCTTGCGCAGGAGATCCATGGCTGCATTGAGCTGACTCATCCGGCTATGACTTCCGTACGGGTTGTCCGGGTGGTGGACCGTGGCCAGCATACGGAAGCGCAGCCTGATCATGCGGGCGTCAGGGTCGGAGTAAGGCGGGAACCCCAGAACGTGCAGGGCCTCAGCCCGTGATGTGATGCCCCCGGGAATAGGGTCGAAGGCGAGGACGCTGACGGTTGCACGAAGCTGCTCCAGCTCGTCGTGAAGTTCGCGCCTTTCAGCATCGTAATCGCGCGATTCTTCGTTATGCAGGGTGCTGACGGATGGTACCGGTTCGGGAGGTGGCACGGGGGGAGGAGGAGGTGGTGGTGGCGGAGCTTCTTTTTCCGCTGGTCCCAGTTTCAGCTGTAAAGCCCCATAGTCCAAGGCAAGCGCTAGATTGAGGGCTTTGCGTATGAAAGGAATCTCCAGCCCCGATGGGAGGCGAACCTGCAAACGTGGCTTGCGCCGCCAGGGGCGGCCTTCGGCCCGTCCAGACTTCAGCACCACCGTTTCACGGTCATCCCGGACAGGTTCCCCTGGGTCTGCAAAGGATTCAATAACGTGTTCAGGAACGACTAGCATGACGGACCGGGCCACGTCGGCGGCATTGACGCGTCGTCTGTGGGCCAAGGCAAGAATGGAATCCCGGAAGTCCGATGGGCAGGACAGGGTGTAGGACTGCTTGATCTCAGGCATGGGTTAATCCTGGTGCGCTCGAATGGCCCCGCCGGGCGGCATACATAGGAATAGCAAGGAGGCAACGTCCCGGTTCAGCAATCACAGAAACCTCTGTCATGCTGTATGCAATCTGCCCTTGTAGTCAAGGCTGCGCAAGAAATGTATTGAACCGTGCGGCCATGTGTAGCCGGCAGGTCAACAATGCCGGTCATAGGGTGTGGTTTGGAGGTTTGTCTCTGGTGATGGTTCAGGCGTGCGGCCGACAGGGCGTGCTTATTCTGGATTCGGTGCGTGCAATCTCTGTTACCGTCACTACATATGAATTCAGAGGCATGTTTCCGGACTTGGCAGGATGAAGATGGTGCCGCAGAAGGGACTTGAACCCCCGACCCACGCATTACGAATGCGTTGCTCTACCAGCTGAGCTACTGCGGCATACGCTCCATGCTTCCTGTTTCGGGGCGGATGGGCTATCCCATACATCCCAGGATGCGGGATTTTGACCCGAAGCATCGCCAAGGCGCGCACAATAGTGCCGCCATTCCGGTTTTGCAAGGGGCTGGTTGTGGAGATTTTCCGAAAGGACGCGCTGTGGCTGCCCGTTATATCATGCTGGACCGCGATGGAACGTTGAATGTTGACGTTCATTACCTGTCCGATCCGGATGATCTCTGTCTGGAACAGCACGCTGTGGCTGGACTGAAGGCTCTTGCCGGGGTTGGTTTTCGCTTTGTTGTGCTGACCAACCAGTCTGGTATTGCCCGCGGGTTGCTTACTCCGGCCCTGCTGTCCGATATCCATGCCCGTCTTGATGCAATCCTAGCCTTGGAGAACATTGTTATTGATGGGTATTTTTTCTGCCCCCACGGTCCATCAGATGAATGCATGTGCCGGAAGCCTATGCCGGGTCTGGCGCTGGAGGCTTCCCGCACGTTGGGATTTGATCCGTCTGCGTCATGGATGATTGGCGACAAGGCGGCTGATATTGGCCTTGGTCAGGCTGTCGGGGCCGGAACAGTTCTGGTCCGTACCGGCAAGGGAATTGTGACGGAGGCGGAACAATCTTGTCGGCCCGACCTGGTGGCGGACCATTTGCTGGACGCGGCCCGTTTGATTCTGGCCCGCGAGTCGTCATGATCCCGGCGCCGCGTCAGGATGCTCCTTCCAGGGCACGGAGAGTACGGGTGTTGCCGCTTTCCCGGGCCATGTCGAGGGCATCACGACCGGTGTAGTCTGTCATGCCTGTATCGACCCCCCTTTGCAGGAGAAGCTCGACGACAGGAGCGTTCCCACGGCGTGCAGCCCGCATCAATGCATTCATTCCTTGGCGATTTTGCAGGTCAGGGTTGGCGCCGGCATCAAGCAGTTTCTTGGCAAGGGTCAGGTTGCCCTGATCAGCAGCCCACATAAGGGCTGTATTGCCAAAGGAGTCGGCCGCATTGATCCGGGCCTTGTTCTGGAGGAGAAGGTCGACCGCAGCGTCCAGATCCCGACGCGTTGCCAGGACGATCAGGGGCTCCCTGTTGCGGCTGAGGGTATCCGGGCTGGTTCCTCCAAGAAACATCCGTTTCATCTCGGGCCAGTTTCTGGACACCATGACGCCAATAATGGGCGCTTCCAGTGGCAGGTCTATGTCGGCTATCTGAAGAGGGAGGGCACTCTCGTTCCGTAAAGATCCTGGGAATTCATGCTCTTGGGGCCCCCATGCTCCCGGATCAGGTGGCAGGCCCTGTGGTGGCCAAGAGGGTGTGTAGCCAGAGAGGGGGCGCGTGTCGTCTATCTGGCTCTCCTTTTTCAGTTGTTCCCGATAGTCCCGTTCCCGTTCAACGTATTCTTGATATTCTTTCTGGGATTCCTGTTCCCGTTGTTGTTCCTTTTCTCTGATCGCTCTCTCAAACATGCTTTCCCGAGGTATGCCAGGGCTTGGGGTGTAGCTTTCTGTCCCCGTGGTGCCAAGTCGCAACGTGTTGTTCCTAGGCTCGGTCGTCCGGAACCAGCGGTCTTGTTCCTGTCGCTCGTGCCATCGTTGAATCGCTTTTTCGCTTGCCGACCGTTCGGCGTGAACAGCCACCGGCAGCAGGCAGAGCATCAGGGTCGCAGTAAGCGCAACGTGTATTCCGGTCATGACAGGACGACGAAACATGTTTCGGGGACTCTCCACAGAAGTGGTTCTTGCAGGCTCCGGGCATGCATCCTGTACGAGGTTTTGTCAAGGAATGTGGCAATTCCTTGGGGGTTGATGCCGGATACAGGCTGTGCGACACAACACCCTGTGTTGCCGTAACGATGACAGCAAGCCGGGGTTGGAGGTGGTTGTGAGCGGACCTGATATCCTGTCTGTCCTGTACGGTGGGGTTGCGCATTGTTCGGTCGTGATTTCCGGTCATGCCGGCCTGATGGGCGGGTTGTTCATGGCAGGGTTGGCAGGTGGCCTGACCCATTGTGTTGGCATGTGCGGGCCTTTTGTCCTGTCGCAGGTTGCTTCGGGCTTGGAGCAGATCCCTGTATCGCAGATGCGCGAATGGCACCGCCTGACCGGTGCGGCGCTGTTGCCCTATCATCTGGGGCGGGCGACCACCTATACGGCATTGGGTGCAGCTGGCTCCGGTCTGGCTGGCTATGTAGTTCCGACTTCTGTTCCGGGTTGGGTATCTGCTGTTCTTCTGATGGTGGCAGGCTTTTTGTTCCTTGGGCAGGCCTTGCCCCGGATGCGTGTGTCTCTGGTACCGGTTTCTTCGGGTGCTCTGGTTACGGGGTTCTTGTCCGGTTTTCTGGACCGTCTGTTTATGGCGCCGCAGGGTTTGCGGGGTTATGCCTTGGGGATTGTTCTTGGATTTATGCCGTGTGGCCTGCTGTATGCGGCTTTGGCTGCGGTATTGTCCACAGCAGACCCCATCGTAGGTGCTGCTGGCATGTTTCTGTTTGCCATGGGAACGGTTCCAGGCCTTTTCATGACAGGTCTGGCCGGATATTGCGCGGGCATGCGCTGGAAGCAGCTTGTACGGATCTGGGCCCCTGTGTTGATGATCTTGAATGCCGTTGTGCTGTTCTGGCTGGCCTTTCGCTCTCTTTCCGGCGAGGGTATTCAGCTTCCTTTTTAAGGTTGCTCTTACGTGTTTTGTGGAAAGCTGACGATGCGTATGTTGAAGGTTGTTCGTTATACGGCTGTTGTCCTGATCGCTATTGTATTGGCTTTGGTCGGGCGGTTTACGCTGTTGCAGCCAGAGACTTCTCCACCATCCCCCGGCGGGCCTTTTACCCTGGTTGACGGACAGGGGAAGACTGTGACGGATCAGGATTTTCGAGGCCGGTGGATGCTGGTGTACTTCGGCTATACCTATTGCCCGGATGTATGCCCGACAGGGCTGCAGACTATAAGCCAGGCGCTGCAGCTTTTGCCGTCTGCAAAGGCTGAAAAGGTCCAGCCCTTGTTTATCAGTGTTGATCCACAGCGCGACACGCCCGAGGCGGTGGGGGCCTATGTTCAGGCATTTGATCCGTCCATGATCGGGCTGACAGGAACGGAAGAGCAGGTTGCTGCTGCTGCCAAGGCCTATCGGGTTTATTATCGGAAAGCCCCGGAATCTGGTCGGACTGCGGATGATTATCTGGTTGATCACTCGGCCATGACCTGGCTTATGGGGCCGGATGGTCGCTACGTGACGTGGTTTGCACACGGTCTGTCTGCAGAGGAGATGGCAGCCGGTCTTGCCCGTCTTCTCTGACAGGACAAGGCGTGCCCTGCGATGTGTCTGTATGGACGAGAGGCCTATAATCCCGGTTCCCGCCCTTCTTTTCTTTCGGGCAGGTGTCTGTTGTTGTGGGACGGGCCTTGCTGAACCGGCCGTGATGGGCTGAATATGGTGTATACAACCATTTTTTTGTTTTACCGTCTTGTTCCGGTGCTTTTGTATGCTTGCATCCGGGACCCAAGTGGCCAACATTGGGTGGTCCACGCGGTTTTACCGGGCTGCCTGCGGGTCAGGCAGTGTGTCCGGGATTATCCTGTAGGATCGTGTCCCGCCTGAATCTGAATTCCGTTTGTTCAGGGACGTGGCGGGGTTGCCGGCTTCGACAGAGGGTGTTTGCAACATGCCACTCTACCAGATTCATGAAATGCAGCATGCCGCCCTGGCTCCGATGCGTATGGTTGCGCAAGCCGTGCATGTGCTGTTCTCCAACCCCCTCTTGCCCTTTTCCTATACGCATGCTGCAAAATCCCTAGTCGCCGGGGCGGATCTGTTTGAACGGATGACCCGTCAGTACCTGAAGCCGGAATTTGGCTTGCTGACAACGCATACTGACTGTGCCGGTACGGTGGCCGTGCATGAGGAAGTTGTCATGCGCCTGCCGTTCTGTGACTTGCTGCATTTTGCCCGCGATTGTGCACGGAAAGACGATCCCAAGGTTCTGATTATCGCGCCGATGTCCGGTCACTATGCCACTTTGCTGCGTGGCACGGTGGAAGCCATGTTACCCGATCACGATATTTACATCACGGACTGGATCAATGCCCGTGACATCCCCTTGTCCGAGGGACCATTCACCTTAAGTGACTATGTCAGTTATCTGCGACGTTTTCTGGCCTACCTTGGGCCAGGGGTTCATACCATGGGGGTTTGCCAGCCCAGTGTGCCGATGCTGGCCGTTGTGTCGCTGATGGCCGAGGATAATGATCCCAATCGTCCCCTTTCCATGGTGATGATGGGAGGCCCTATTGATACGCGGTGTAACCCGACAGAAGTGAACCAGTTTGCATTAACCCGCGAGATCAGCTGGTTCGAGACAAAAGTTGTTCACGCCGTTCCTGCCGGCTATCCCGGTCGGGGCCGTTTGGTGTATCCGGGCTTCCTCCAACTTTCGGGATTCCTGTCCATGAATCTGGAGCGTCACGCGGACGCCCATGCAACTTATTTTGGTCACTTGATCCGTGGTGACGGGGACTCTGCGGAAAAGCACCGCGAGTTCTATGATGAATATCTGTCCGTCATGGATCTGCCGGCTGAGTTTTATCTGGAGACGATCCGCGAGGTTTTCCAGAAGCATTCCCTGCCACAGGGGCAAATGATTATTGCCGGGCGTCCTGTTCGGCCCGAGGCTATTACCGATGTGGCGCTGATGACCGTTGAGGGTGAGAAGGACGATATCACCGGTGCTGGCCAGACCAAGGCTGCCCACGATCTGTGCTGTAATATTCCGGAACGCTTGCACCTTCATCATTATGCTCTCAAAGTGGGGCATTACGGTATTTTCAACGGGCGCCGTTGGCGCGAGGAAATTTTGCCCCATGTCCGAGAGTTCTTCCGTTTTGCAGAGAAAGAGCAGACACACCGCCGTGTCCTGTGATGCGGTATCCCCTGTTGTTGGGTCCGAGCCATTCTGGAAGAGCAAGTCACTTGAGGAGATGACCCGCGAAGAGTGGGAATCCCTGTGTGATGGTTGCGGTAAATGTTGCCTGCACAAGCTGCAGGATGAGGATGAAGCTGACGGAATGCCCGGGGCTATTCATAACACCAACGTGGCCTGCCATCTTCTGGATCCGGGGTCGTGCCGATGTTCAAACTACGAGCGACGCTTTGACTTTGTGCCGGATTGCGTTCAGCTGTTTCCCCAGTTCATCAGCCGCCATACTTGGTTGCCACGCTCCTGCGCCTATCGCCTGATACACGAAGGGAAGGATCTCCCTTGGTGGCATCCGCTGGTATCGGGTGATCCCAACAGTGTGCACGAAGCCGGCGTCAGTGTTCGTGGTCGTGTGGTGTCGGAGCGGCGGGCGGGTCCCCTAGAGCATCATATCGTTGACTGGCCGGATCTGTAGGGCATGGGGCATGTGTCTGTGAAGGGGCGTGCTTCGGCCCTGCAATGTCCGGAGGCTTTTGTTGAGGTGGACGGAGACAGGCTGGTCGTTCGCTTCCGCCCTTTGGTTCGGGCGGTCAATCTGACCCTGCGTCTTGAGCCGGATCATTCCACGGTTGTGGTAACACATCCCCCGCGGATCTCCCGTCGCCAGCTTATGGGCTTTGTTTCGGATCATGTGAGCTGGATCCGGCAGAGATTGCGCTGTGTTTCCCCCTCTATCCCCTTTACGGATGGGCAGGTCATTCCGGTGCTGGGAATTCCCCGGACCCTGTGTATACGCCCTGAAGGACGGCGGGGTATTGTTCTGGAGGAAGGACGGATTATTGTGACCGGCCCTGTTATGTCGCCTGCCAACCGCCTTCGGGACTGGTTGCGCCAGTATGCCCTTCGGGAGGTCCGGTTACGCGCCTGTGTCATGGCCGAGCGTGTCGACCAGCGTGTGCGGTCGGTGACTGTACGTGATACCCGTACACGCTGGGGAAGTTGCTCGGTTACGGGGGATCTGTCTTTTTCATGGCGCCTGATCTTGGCACCAGACAAGGTGCTAACCTACGTTGTTGCGCACGAGGTTGCGCATTTGGTGGAAATGAATCATTCGCGGCAGTTCTGGTCAGTGGTGGATAGTTTGGTTGGCCCCTGCCGTGCTGAACGCGACTGGCTGCGCTGCAACGGGTCCAGCCTTCTCCGGTATGGATCATGCCATACGGGCCCTGTCTGATTGAGTTCTTGTGCCTAGGCTCAGGACGCATACAAGGGGTTTCTCTGTTCTTGCAAATATACTTTAGCCTCTCTATCACAGCGGAGCTCATCATATCCGAGCATCACTTTTGGCTTTCCGATACGACCGATGCGCTTACACCTTCATGTGCCCAATTGGCATTGCTGCGACCGTTATCTTCTGGTGATCAGCACTGTGCCTAATTTATTGGATGTATTACCATAATATTGGAGCGTATTAATTCACTTGGTATATTTCTCATCAACATCAGGATATTCACAAAAATAAAATTTTTTCATTCATTCGCGATAAATATTACCAAATTTTTTGGAACTTATATTAATCATATTAGTTAATTCTGCCAATCCAGCCTCGTTGGCGCAGGCGCTTTCGTGTCCATGTATCGCGGAGTGCAAGGGTAGCTCGATACATGTGGGAGCGTGGCAGCCAGCGTGCTTCCAGACCTGCCATCGCAGCCATGCGTACATCGGAGTGCATGTTGTCGCCTGTATGCAGGATTGCTGAGGACGGTACGCCAAGGTGCTTTATCAGCCAATGGAACAGCTTTCCGCTACGTTTTGTTGCTGCTCTGTCGGCGCTGACAACCAAGGGGAGTGATGCAAGCCTTGGAATTTGTTGCTGAAGTATGGTGCGCAGGGCTTTTTCCGGCAGATACATGTCTGACGTTAGAATAACAGGCTTGTGGGCCATAATGTCGGTACAAAGTGTGGCCAGTTCGCGGTTTGCTTTTACAGCCCTGCATTCCCACTCTATCTCGGCCTTGGCCAGAATATGGTCTGCCTCAGGTGGCAGGTTGCACTGTCGTCGCAGCGAGCGGATCATTTCGGCATGTGTCACCTCAGCACTCTTTCCATGTTGGACCCGTTCAAAGGCATCCTTCTGGATTCTCAGTCGGGCCTTGTACAGAGCTTCTGCCTTGATTACGAAGCTGATGGACAATGCTTTTGCCTGAGCGGCGGCAATGTCGCCAAGACGTGAAAGTTCAGGCTGACAGCGGCGCAACAGAAGTGTGTCGAACAGATCGAAAGACACGGCTTGGATGGAGTCCGAGAGTGCGTCGCGGCGCAGGTCTTTGAGGGATGTTGCCTTGTATTCCGGCATTACTGTATGTCACTGCGCTGGAAGAACCATGTTGCGGCCAAGGTCATGTCATCATTAACCATAAGGTCCAGTGTCAGGGTGGAAACCCCGATCGGAGCCGGATCAAGAAGCGTCCACCCTAGCAGTTCGGGTGGCTGTATGGCTTGGTCTAGGCGTACGTTCTGAACGACAACCAGTATACCGCCGGGGGCTACCAATTGGGCTGTATCTGTGTGTCTGGTAATGACTAAGTCAAAGACCTCTTGGTCTGGACATCTATCCAACCCGTTCATGCGGTTTGGGATGTGAATGCCGTCGAGGTCTTTCGTATGACCGAGAAGACTGACCTTCTTCATATGGCGGCTCAGGATATCCGGTAAATGGGGTATTAGAGTTGTGACCAGTGCTTTCTTGTCTTGGTCGGCCACACCAATGTGACGGGCCGTGGCAGCAATATGGACTGCGCTGAATGTGTCTTGGGTGCGGCGGAACAGATTGGCGGCAAAGGTGCCTGACAGATAACGACGATTCAGGTCAAGCCAGGTGCGATCCTCCCAGTCTTCGGCTCCTGCCAGTCGGCTGGGAGCTTCTAGGGGGCCAGGACGCTTGGTCAGCAGAGGGATGGCAAGCTGTGATATCAGACGGGTTGAGGGACGTAGCTCTGTAACCCGGTTGCGTGCGGCGCACAGGGTCTCTTCCGGATAGCGTTCGGTCAGTGGCGGAAATGAGAGAGCAGCCAGAACCGCCTCTCCGGCACGGCCTGCAAGGTCTTCTTGCCAAGCGGTTGGTGACCCCCTCAGGATTCCTTCAATCACGCTGGACAGTCGCACGGCTTCTGTAACGGGAACAGGTTGTGCACGCTGCATATGAGTCTGTAGCCAAGCCGCAAGGTCGTGGGGGGTTAACCGCAAGGGAAGTTGACCAGAGGGTGTGACGGTTCCATGTCGGACACGTCCACTGAAAGGTGTGCGACTACTATTGAGGCAGGCATTGACCATGGTTTCGAAGCGGTTATGAATAGCATTGATGGTAATGACCATACGTGGGCTTAATCCCTTGGATATGCGATCCTGTTCGATATCCACCATTCTCAGGAATGTATCATGCACAGGGGCCAGTGCATCAAGGTCGGTTTGGCTCCATCCTGCCAGACTACGCTGTTGTGTTTCTTCCGGCCGCCCAAATTCGAAGACAAGGATATTGGCGGTTTTCAGTGCTATGTTGTTGTTTGCTTCAAATGAACCTTGGAACGCCATATTTTTCCAAGCTCTTTGTGCCAATCCAAGCATGTCTGTGCGGGTACCAAACCAAGCCAATTGACGGTCGCGGGGCTGGTGTACCAGAAGGTCCACCAGAAAAGGCAGGGTATGGTGGGGATCGTAGCCTGCCATGTCAGGGCAATCAGGCCGGTAGGTTGAAAAGGTAGGGGTGCGTTCTGGCGGTGGCAGGACATTAGCCAGAAAGCCAGATACAGTGAACGTTCTGTGCCTTAGCCGTATTTCTTCCAGTTCTGTGTTCGCCAATCCCCAGCTGTCAGCCTGGTGGGGGAGCTTGTCCTCTGTAATGTCCCGATAGAAACTCCAGTAGTCGTTTTCTGTATGGTTATGCCCATGCAGAATTCCTCCACCCCGGGTATGGTCACAGTGAAAGCCAAGCAGACGTGTTTCCAGACTTTGTGGGGGACCAAGGTGTATGAGCAACCGTTTCGCAAGATTTGAGTCAACAATCCAGCCATTGAGCATGCGTTCATCAAAGCCGTGGATCGTTTCCAGTGCTGTACGTGGGATCAGCTGGAAATCTCCGTGGTTGTCAAAGCGGGCAGGTGGGCTGCCTTCGACTACATGATGCAGGTGAAGGCGTGCCCCTTTTTCTGCCAGAAACGCAATGGTGCCAGCCGGGTCGCTGCGATCACATTCTTCCCATATTGCCTGTGGCAACTCGAAGCGTGGCAGGTGATGACAGGCTTCCGGGAGCGTTGCCACAATCTCGGACAAGGGGCACCTGTCCGGGCGTGGTACCAGCACCATGTCGGGGTTGGTGGACAGAACCCATGAATTGGTAGGGTTTGCCCGGCGCAGAGCTGCATTGCGGGCTACGGGCTCACATACATTAAGGTGGGTCCTATTCCGGATGGGGTCATGGTGATGCGGGCGTACCCTTAGTATCCGCAGGTATCTTTTTGCTGCTGTCGTCAGTGTATCTGCAATCGCTTCTGGGAACGTGGGAAGGGTATCGGGGGTGTTGTAGTCAACGAATAGAATTTCATCATCTGTTCCGGCCATGAGTTCAGCCATGCAGTTCAGGCTGATCGCGGCTCGTTTGTGAAGGTTGTGGCCATGATTGTCATTGCGGCCATAAAGAATCAGGGACAGCATTGGTTTTCTGGTCCAAGTGCAGGGAGCGCAAGGGCTTTGGCTTCATACAGCAGTTGTTCGTCTGTCCATCCTGCCTGACGGGCTGCGCCAGCCGGCCATGGCATGGCGGTGCGATCTAGATTCCATGGATTGCCGACGGAAGCGGGTGCTAGTCGTCGTGTGCTGGCGTCCAGGGTTTCTTCATAAACCCATGGGGCCAAGATGTCGGTTTCTTCAAGAGTGGGTAAAGAAAGGAAGCGAGCCAGTTTTAGCCGAGCTGCTGCTGCATGGATTCTCAAGGATGCTTTTGCCTCTGTTAGCAGCGCTGCCTGTAAAAGCTTGACGGCTTTTGTTTGTTTCAATGGCAATAGGGATGGAAGCCGTACCGGTAATCCGTCGACCGTATAATCGATCAGTGGGCCATCGACATTCGTGCATAGAGTTTCGAGTGGCTCTGGTGTTCGGGTGAACAGGTGAGTGAACCATTCCGGCTTTCCTAGGTGAGCCAAATATGAACGCACCGTCCCACCGCGCTGGATAGTCCAGCTGGCACCGGGTGTGGTTAAAAGATACAGCCCCAGTGTGGTGATATCTTTCTTTTCATGCTGCAGAATTTTCTGCAGGGCATTCTGGATATTCGTGGCATAGCCCAAGTCTGCAAGGATAATCTGCCTGTTGTCCAAGGCCCCGATACGTTCAAGATAGGCAAGAAGACGTGTGCGCAGACCCGATGTGGCGGTTATCAGCGCTTCTGCTGGACCTGGCTCCCGGAGCCAGGAAAGGAATGCTGCAAGTTCAGGGGAATTGGCGACTAGTGGTGTGCTTCCAGGGAGCGGGGGGTGCGGCAGTTCCATCTCTATGATGGCTTCCTTGACCATCATTGGGCGTCTGCGAGCGCGTGTCAGGATATTCAACAGACCTTCTTCATCCTCGGCAGAGAGAACCGCCGCCTTAAGGCATAGGCGGCGGTTCAGGCTGATATCATGAACCGCAGGTATCCCCAGCGCTTGAACCAGATGACCGATCAGTTGTCCCTCACGCAATATGCAGAACAGGGGTTGGTTTGGGTCATGCTGTGACGCAATCCAATGTGCAAATGAACACAGGACAGGCCCAACCGCATCCAGAAGAGGATGGTTCCATCGGGTTCCGGAGCATGGATGCCATTCCTCTCCGATACTTCGGGCCAGAGCCTGTTCCAGAATCAGGGGGGCGGAGGCCAAGATTTTCTATCCGTCAGCAATAAGCGGGATGTTTTTTCTCTGCAGGTGCCGTCATTTGGTCATGGATCCACCGATAGGTTATCTCCAGTCCTTCACGGAGCGGTGTGCACGGGGCCCAGCCCAGTAGCTCCTTGATCTTTGTGTTGTCTGAGTTGCGCCCTCGAACCCCTTTCGGTGCGTTCAGGGCATAACGGCGCTTCAGTTTGATGCCGGCAATGTCTTCGGCGATATCGACAAGTGTGTTGATGGTTACAAGTTGGTCAGATCCAAGATTAAGGGGATCATGTACAGGGCTGGAGGTGATCAGGTCTATGCCATGCAGGCAGTCATCTATGTACATGAAGCTGCGTGTCTGCTCCCCATCACCCCAAATCTCGATTTCATGGTGTCCGCTCAATTTTGCCTGAATAACCTTGCGGCAGATAGCAGCTGGCGCTTTTTCCCGGCCACCATCGTAGGTGCCGTATGGTCCATAAACATTATGGAAGCGGGCTACTTGCGTGGGGATCTTGTAATCTTCCCGGAAATGTCGGCACATTCGTTCCGAAAACAGTTTCTCCCATCCATAACCATCTTCCGGCATTGCAGGATAGGCATCGTCTTCACGAAGGGGGACAACAGTGGCCTGTTTCTGTTTCTCAGCATTATAGACGCAGGCTGATGATGCGTAGAAGTAACCCTTGATATCCTGATTGCGGGCAGCCATCAGGAGGTGTGTATTGATCAGAACCGAGACCATGCAATCGGCGCGGTGATTCTCGATGAACCCCATGCCGCCCATGTCACAAGCAAGATTGAATATCCTGCTGGTTCCCGCAACAGCCTGTTGAGCTGCATCACTGTTGCGGAGGTCCAGTTGCAGATTCTCGGCTTCCGGAATCAGTTGGTACCATGTTTCTTTTGGCTTGATATCTACGACTCTGATATGGCGCGCTCCGGCCTCAACCAGTTTCTTGGTCAGAAAACCACCAATGAAACCGCCACCACCGGCTACAAGAACAGAATCTTCTGTCGTTACGCACTTCACGCTCTGGTCCTCCTGTCTTCAGACTGTGACAACGGTTTCATCATGCTTCAGCATTGATGATGTGTTGTTTCGGCCGGGTATTTCCATGTGAGCGACTTTGGCTATGGCATGTGGTACGATTCTCCACGGGTCGATAACGGTCACAGGTCGTCCGGTGCGTTGAAAAGGTTCATGAGAGAGGGTGCCGTATTCTTGCCAGGGGGTCATCACCACGATTGTTTGGGCGGCAGTGATAGCCTCAGCTGCAGATATGACGATCCATGCATCTTGACCCAGAACAGCCTGTGCGGTTGACCCGGCCTTTGGATCATGACAGAGCACCTTGAACCCTGTTTTAGCCAGTTTTTGGGCCAGCTTGATACCATGGCTTTCTTCCACAACGCTGGTATCAGGTTTATAGGACAGGCCAAGGACTGCGACCGTGTCTCCCTTTCTTGTGCAGGTCGTAATCTTGTTAGCCATGCGGTCCAGCTGCATCTGATTTATGGTTTCTGTTGCTTCAGCCAGAAGCGGACTGGCACCCAAGGCACGTGCCATGGAAGAAAATGCAATATTATCGCGCGGGAAGCAGGGGCCTCCATAGCCAGTCGCGCCCTGCAGGTATTTACTGCCAATTCTGCTATCAAGACCCAAGGCTGAGGTCAGGACTTTTACATCGGCTCCCGGCAGGCGATCACAGATATCTGAAAGCATGTTCGCATAAGAAATCTTGGTTGTGACAAATGTATTGACCGTGATCTTTGTGAGTTCTGCATTGACCAGATTCATACGCTGCACCGGAGGTGTTCCGGTGCAGGCGGAAAGAATAAGATCAGAGACAATTTCTCCGGCACGGGGGTCTGATTCTCCAACCAGCACCATATCGGGATGCATGAGGTCGTGGATAACCCGGCCCAAGGCAATGAATTCCGGGCTGTAGCACAGGCCAATGTCAAAGCCCACGCGCCGCCCTGAAGCCGATTCAAGTGTAGACCGGATTTCACCATCACATGAACCCGGCATGACTGTACTTGTGATGCATACGACATGGTAGGAGGACTTGGATCGTATATTGTTGCCAAGTTCTCTTATTGCATTCAGCACATGAGTATTTGAGAAGGCACCCTTTGTGTCGCTGGGGGTCGGAACAATAATACATGTAACATCTGAATCAAGTGCTGCTATCCTGAAGCAGGTTGTTGCCGACAGTCGGCCCTGTGCCCGGTTGATCATGTCCTGAAGTTGAGGCTCATCAACTGGTGCTATGCCATTGTTAATCGATTGCACAGTGCAGTTATTGAGATCAACGCCGATAACATTATGACCTTTAGCAGCAAGAACAGCAGCCAAAGGTGCCCCTAGTTTGCCAAGGCCAATGACGGAAACGTTCATATTTGTTTGCCCCTATGTGTTCTATTCGCCCCAGTAGACTGACGCGCAGTCGCAGTTTGTGCCTTGATCAGGTCTGTTCTTGTGCGTTGTCCTTTTTTCCGAGACCGTTCATATCAGTAAAGCTTCAAGGTCAATCTTGTTGTGATAATGTCGTTGAGAAACGGAAAAATACATTGATTAATAGAGATTAAATCTGTTCATGGTCTGGTGCAATGACCATATGCGGAGATTCTATCAAATAGTTTTGTTTGAATAAGAATGATATTATTTATTTGTTATAGTGATATAAGCTAACATAGTGATGAGATCGTATTTCATGATTAAATGGAACCGACATTCTTATAATATGCCCAAATACGATTTTTTATTGATATTGATCGTATTGATTATGTTGTGTATTTTTTGCGGTCTGTTTTTTTCTATAGGTTTGCCATGCTTGATGATATCGAGAACGTGTGCACTTATTGGGATTTCCGACCCTGCAACATTCGTCATTTGCGCTTGTCGGTTGGTACTGAAGCTTATTTTGACGAGATTGAGCCGTGTAAATATTTTGTTGAATCCCATATCCCAAGCTTTGCAGATTTCTCGCGCTGGTATGGGAAGAGCGTCTTGGAGATCAGGCTGTAGTATAGGGGCCGATGCCGTGAATTTTGTGCGAGCCGGAGCGGATTATAGCGGGCTTGATTTGTTGGAACCCGGTTTGGATATTGCACGCACTAGGTTCCGGATTTTGGAGCCTTGCTTGGGCCGTTATCTTTTAATCAAGGCAAGGTCCGTATGTTTCTCTTATCAGTTTGTTAAGTAAGGATTAAGGGGGGGCTGTGATATCGATCATTGTCTATGGCCGCAATGACTCTCATGGCTATAATTTGCACAAGCGCGCCGCTATAAGCCTCAATTGCTTGGCAGAGATGCTGGGTGATCTAGGTGATGAGATCGTTTTTGTTGATTATAATACGCCTGATGATCTGCCGACCTTTCCCGAATCTATAAGGGATACACTTACGCCCACAGTGTGGAAGAAATTGCGTATTATACGGGTCAGGTCTCGTGATCATGAACATATTCGGCTCAAGACGCATTTGATGGCAATAGAGCCTATAGCCCGTAATGTCGGTGTACGTCGCTCTAATCATCGAAATTCTTGGATTTTATCTACAAATACGGACATGGTTTTCATTCCACGTGGGCCTTTTGCCACACTATCTGAAGCCTTTTCCAGTCTTGAGCGGGGCTACTATTGTTTACCCAGATTTGAGGTTCCTGACACTCTGTGGGAGTGCTTTGATCGTTTCAAGCCGAGGCAGATTATCAAGGATCTGGAGCAGCTTGGTCTTGATCTGCATCTGAAAGAAGTTGTTTGTTGCCCTCATCCTGTGCAATTTGATGCACCCGGAGATTTCCAGCTGGTTACTAGGGAGGACTTCTTTGCAGTTGGTGGCTTCAATGAACAAATGATTCATGGTTGGCATGTAGACTCAAACTTTGCAAAGCGCATGCAGATTCACTTTGGTGACGTTCATGATGCTACAGATTGTTTAAGTGGTTTTCATCTCGGCCATACTCGTGTTGTTGGGTCCTTTCACAGCGGGCATCAGCGTCCGGAGAACGACCTTCGGCGTTTTTTTGATAATGTTACGGTTGCTGACGTGCCTGCATGTTCTGAAACGTGGGGACTTAACGGCATTGAGCTTGAGGAATTCTGTCTTTCTTCCGTACGGAGTACTTTGTTCATCGATGGATTGAAGGCCGTTCTTCCCAGAATGCCTGCGCATTGTTTTGAGAGTCGTTATGAACTTGATACTTATGATAGTCTCGACTATCCGGTTGAGCATACGGTTCCCCATTTACTGGACCTCCTGATCAATATTGCTCCGCAGGATATTATCGGCTGGTTTGGTACCGGAGCCTCTTTGCTCCAGCTGTTTGGTGATGCCATGGTTGCTTCTGGGGGGGCATCCAATCCTGTATGGGTAGCGGAAAGCGTGGCCCATCTCATTGATATAGAAAAAGGTAAAAACATTCAGGTTGTTGCCGATACTCAGGTGCTACGGCACGCTGATGTCTTTGTTTTTGAGTTTGGGGTGTGTTCCCGAGGACAGGATGGCTATAGGCAGCGCAAGTGGTCGATTGCCGACATGAATGCTGTTGCTCCGGTGCGTCGTGGGTTTTTGCAGCTGGTTGACATCGAGGCGGGGGCTCATGTTGCTGGGCAGCCCCTGCGAAGGATCATCGCTGTCAACGCCATGCATAACCATTTCGAGGGGTTGGTTCATAGCCATCTCTCGGTTAATCGTACGCCATTCAGCACCCGTGTCCGACAGGGATACGTTATTGTTCCAGAACAGAACGCAGATGAAAGGTGTGATCCCCGGGAGTTGGGGAGGTGGTTGAGGGCTGCTATGGGACGGCGTCAGCCCGTACCTATCACGGAGGCTGTACGGTTATCCACGATACTATATGAGATGGTAGAGAGTTCTGAGGTTGTGCCAAGATCTTGGAGGGAAGCCTTGAGGGTGGCTGATGGTCTTTTAACCTTATCCACGCATCCAAAGTTAGCACAAGATATTGATGAAGAAAAACTTTCAGCCCTGCGGCAACGTGTCGACGCTGACCGTTATTCAGTCCAGCTACGCCATCGGGTGAGTGTACCAGTTCTGTGTGCTGCATCGGATCCTGAACGGTATCCTTCACGCCTTTCTGCCATTGAGGATTGGGAAGATCCTGACTTCCTGCGTTTTGCAAGGCATTATTTTACAGGGGCATTTGCTGCAAATATTCTTCGCAGATCTCGCGGGATTTGGTTCCGTTGCCATGTTCTTGCTGTCTTGGAACGTTTGGGATGGGGTGATGGGGGGCAACGCTCGCTGGTTATTGTTGGGCAGCATGCGGATGCTATTCATCATTTTCTGAGTAACCACTACCACCGTGTCGATGTTGTTTTGGATGGTTCACACGACTTCCCCCACGTTGAGAAAGTGTGGTGTGAGCCTTCCCGAATTCACGTTCTCCCTGCACTCCCGAGGAGCGGTGCTCCATACGGGGTTGTGGTTTCCCTTGTTAAGGATCGTTTCCGTCGCGGAGCTGGTCTTGACGAGATCTTTGGGTATCTTGCAGAGCTTGCTGACTTGGTTGGCATGGGTGGTATCGTTGCGATTGTCTGCCATATGGATCTGGGGATGTCCGAATCTTATGACCGTTTTACTCTCAGTTTGGCGTCAGATACAGGGTTTGCACAGTCTTGCATGAGCTGTCTTGGCTTGGAAATGTTGCCTGCAGCGCCAGTGGGAATTAGCGTAGCAACGCTGGACAGATATGCGGCAGAATCCGAAGATTTGTCTGCGCCTCACTTTGTTTATGAGGACGAAGGTGCACTGGTTGCCAGCTCTGTGTGGTTTTTTGTCAGGCGTAGTGTTGCCAAGGATGATGGGGTGGCGCAATTAGCCGGTATTGCTCGGCGTATCAATGCAAGCTTAAGAGAAGAATGGCATAACGAGCGGGTTGTGACTGGGTCTGTAGCTGCTTCCTGATATCTACAAGCTTTGATTTATATACCTGAGTTCCTCAATTGCGATATTTCCAAGCCTGACAGGGAGATTTTCATGCCGTTATGTAATGTTAATTATCAGGCTCGACTGCCAAGGTTCCTTCTGGACCGTGGCTTATTGCGCCGTTCTTTTATGTTGCTCGACGTTGGTGCGTCTGGTGGTATCGATAAAATTTGGTCTTGTTTTGGTGACGCGTTGCAAGCTGTGGGATTTGATCCGTTGGTTGCGGAGGTTGCTCGTCTTAATTCTATAGCCCCTGCGCATCATCGTTATTTTGCTGCCTTTGTTGGTTGTCCTGAGTATCGCCAGAAGTACCCGTGTGGTTATTGGGAATCTCCAGATTCTCGTTCAAACCAACCTTTTCCGAGGGTAAGTGCTCAATGGGCTCTTTCTCTTCTTGGTATTGATTGGATCAAGGATTCTTATAATAACAATGAGGATGTTGTTCTAAGTGATGTTCTTATTTCATTAGATAAATACTGCTGCGATGAAGAAATAAGTGATGTTGATTATCTGAAAATTGATACGGATGGTAGCGATTTTGAGGTCTTGCAAGGGGCTACTCATCTCATTGATAACATGGGGCTGATGGCTATCCAAGTTGAAGCCCAGTTTCATGGTGCCGTCAGGCCAGACGCCAATTTATTTTCTAACATTGATCTTTTTCTACGTGATAGGGGGTTTACGTTATTTGATTTGGATGTCTGGCGTTATTCTCGTGCTGCCATGCCCCGACGTTTCGCTCTTCCCATACCGGCGCAGACTTGCCGTGGTCAGGTCTTGTGGGGTGAAGCACTGTATGTGCGTGACCTCGGTGATCCACTTTATGCAGAAAAATGGCCTGACTATTCTTTTGATGCGCAAAAGCTTCTAAAGTTGTGTGCTATTTTTGATGTGTGTGGGCTGGCTGATTGCGCTGTAGAGCTTCTGATTAATCACCGTGAGACAATCGAGCTTGCCTTGGGGGAAAGGGGCATCGTAGACGAGATGATTAACACAGTGATCCCGCGTGTGGATGGTCGGAGTGTTGATTACAAGGAATATCTAGAGTTATGCACGCGACTGACGAAGGAGCGACTTTATACAGAACTGCCTCTGTAGCGATGTATGTAATACGTATTGCGGCCAGTCATAGGTTTAATTATTTTCATTAATAATTGTTTTAGATGCAATAATTAATCGATTGTTATTATAAATATTTATTTTCATGTGAAGCGTATTATGTATTGTAATGAAGTGCATGAATGACCTCTGGGGGGGTGGGAATGCGCTGCGCGGCTCCATGGTACGAGATGAACGTTCAGGCCCCTGATAACAGTGTTTCGACATGCTGTTATTACTATGGAAATATGCCTTTCTGGGATCGCCTTGAGAATGCCGATTCTTCCGTTCTTGATGTATGGAACCATCCTGATATCCAGTACATTCGGCGTATTCAAATGGGTGAGACAACAGATTCGTACGGATGTGAGGGGTGTGGTTACTTCTCGAACCAGACTGACAAGGATGACGTTCCATACTTTAACTTTGAAGCTCCGCCTGACTTGTCTGAAAAGCAGCGTCAGAACTTTGATCTTGCAAAATCTGAATTTGAATCTCGTGCAATAGAGCTGAAGTCACTTCCCCTCCGTCAGTTCTTCTTCTTTGGCTATCAGTGCAACATTGACATGTATCATGTGTATCCAGATTCCGCGTCGTCGTGAGGTCCGGCGGTGGGTTCTGAATAATCTCTATGAACGCTGTAGGGAGTACTTTCCTTATGCTCTCTCGGTTGATTGCATGGGGGGTGATCCTTTTGCCATTCCGTCTGCGCTCAAGTTTATGCGTTGCTTTGTTGATGATCCTGACTTAGATGCTGTCCGTCTCAATATTTTCACCAATGGCCACCTTATTGATCGTCATCTGGATTGGCTGATGGCCAACAGGACTGCCATTAAGCCTGTCAACTATCGAGAGGTTTGTGCTGATGATGGGTTGGTCAAGGAGGTGACTCTCCACATTAGCGATGCCGCAAGGAGTCGATACAAGTACCTGTTGGCCCAGCTTGGATCGGCGGTTCCAAAAAAGTTTAATGTGTTGCCGGATTCTTTTGAGGTTCTATTCTAGTTCATCAGACTCTGTCGGAACTGCCAAGTCTTTGTGGTCAGGGTAACTTGAAGTCTATCTGGGGTGTGTTCTATGGTGCTCTGCGCCACATGCGCGAGTGCGTCTCTCGTGCATCTTTTATTTTAATTTAAAACTATATTTTCTTGAAAATGGAGCGGGCGAAGGGATTCGAACCCTCGACCCCAACCTTGGCAAGGTTGTGCTCTACCCCTGAGCTACGCCCGCTCGGCGGACAGGATGTTTTCCTGTCGGGTGGAGGCGCTATATAGCGGGTTCGCTGTTGCTTGTGCAAGAACTTTTTGGGCTGATAATCATTTTTTCTTCCCGGAATCAGGCAACAGGTATGGTTGTGCCCTTGTCAGCCGGATTACTTCGGTCCATCTATACGATGGTTTCACGTTGACAGCAGGATTTTATCAGCCATGGCGATTATTTTTGACGGACAGGACCAGCGCCATACCGCAGCCCGGACTACCTCCGGTGAAGCAGGTTCCCTTGTCAAGGATACCGATGCTGCCCGTTTTGTCGCCGATGTTATTGATGCTTCGTTCCATGCACCGGTCCTTGTTGACTTCTGGGCTCCGTGGTGTGAGCCGTGCAAGACCCTAGGGCCGTTGCTAGAGAAGCTTGTTCATCAGGCAAAGGGTGCGGTGCGTATGGTCAAGGTCAATATTGACCAGAGCCGTGCGTTGGCTGCGCAGTTCCGGATCCAGTCTGTTCCTGCGGTTTATGCTTTTCGTGATGGCCGTCCTGTGGATGGTTTTGTCGGGGCTTTACCCGAGAGCCAAATCAAGGCTTTTATCAAGCGTCTTTCCGGAGCCGATAACCCGTTGGAGATGGCTCTGGAGGAGGCAAAAGTGTTGGTTGAAGCCGGGGATATTGAGTCTTCATTGGCCCTTTATCAGCAAATTTTGACACAGGATCCATCCTGTGCTGCCGCTGCGGCTGGTATTGTGACCGGTTGCCTGGCACTGGGGAATGTTGTGGAAGCGCGCGCCTTTCTTGAACAGGTTCCGGATTCAATGCGGTCATCTTCGGATATGCGTGCTGCGCAGACACGTTTGGAGTTGGCCGAGGAGGCCGGTCGCGGCGAGGGCGCGGTGCATGACCTGGAGTCCCGCGTTGCAGCAAGCCCTGGTGATCACCAGGCCCGCTATGATCTGGCTATGGCCTATGTTGCTGCGGACCGGAGACAGGACGCGGCAAATGCCCTGCTGGATATCATCCGCATGGACCGGACCTGGAATGATGAGCAGGCCCGGCACCAGCTCCTCAAGTTGTTCGAGGCATTTGGCCATGCTGACCCGGTGACTGTTCATGCCCGTAGGCAGTTGTCATCCCTTTTGTTTTCCTGATACCAAGTTCCTTGCAGGACGGAGTTTCCTTCATGACGGAAAAGATCCAGAGCCATCATACGGTTGACCCAAAGCTTCTGGAGATACTGGTCTGCCCCCTGTCCAGGGGGCCCTTGCGCTATGATGCCGAGGCCCAGGAGCTCATATCTGACAAGGCAGGACTGGCCTATCCCATACGGGATGGTATCCCCATCATGCTGGTTGACGAGGCCCGGTCGCTTGATGGAAAAGGTCCCTGACGGCCCTCATCGTTGCGGATAGCCCTGTCTACGAGGAAAGCCAGTCCGGTATGGACTCTAGGGCCGTCATGTCCTGAAAGCTTGGTCGCCGCCGGGTGATGGCAAAGCGATCTCCCTTGACCAGAACCTCCGGCACCAGGGGGCGGGTGTTGTACTGGCTTGCCATGACCGCGCCATAGGCCCCCGCAGACAGGAACGCAATCCTGTCGCCAGTCTGCAGGGGGGGGAGCATGACGTCGCGGGCAAAAATATCCGAGCTTTCACACACGGGACCAACCACATCACAGGTTTGTCCTGCTGATCCTGCTTCTGGTTCGGCAAGCGGTATGATGGCGTGCCTTGCATCGTACATGGCTGGCCGTATCAGGTCATTCATGCCAGCATCCAGGATGATAAATGTACGTGTCTGGCTGTCTTTGACATACACGACCCTAGATACTAGGATGCCCGCATTTCCGGCAATCAGCCGTCCGGGCTCCAGAAGAAGGGTGCACCCGGTTCCGGAGACAGTATCCCGCACCATGGAGGCATAGTCGGCTGGCAGCGGAGGTGCCGTGTCAGCATCCTTGTAGGGGATTCCAAGTCCTCCTCCAAGATCCAGGCGGCTGATGTCCAGCCCTTCTGCCCGCAATATCCGGGTTAGCGCAACAATCCGTGAGAATGCGGCCCGGAAGGGGGCAAGGTCTGTGATCTGGCTGCCGATATGGACCGCCAGCCCCTTGAAATCAATACCGGGCAGCGATGCGGCATGATGGCAGACCTGTGTTGCCATGTTCCATTCAATGCCGAATTTATTCTCCCGGTTTCCGGTTGTGATCTTCTCGTGACCGCCAGCCCCGATATCAGGATTGACCCGTACGGCGACAGGAGCCCGTACACCAAGGTGACGGGCGACAGTATCGAGAGCGCCAAGCTCTGGCAGGGATTCAACGTTGATCTGATAGACACCGGCCTTCAGCGCCAGCTCCAGCTCTTCTTCCGTTTTACCAACCCCGGAGAACACAATCCGTTCTGCCGGTATCCCGGCCTGCAGGGACAGCTGGAGTTCACCCCCGGACACAACATCAGCGCCGCAGCCCTGTTGTGCCAGTGTCCGCAGAACAGCCAAGCTCGCGTTGGCTTTGACCGCGAAGTGGATGCGGGCATCCAAGCCACGAAAGGCTTCCGCAAAGATCCTGTAGTGTCGGACCAGTGTTTCCGTCGCGTAGATGTAGCATGGGGTTCCGACTGCTTCGATAATTCGGCTGACGGGGACATCTTCAGCGTGCAGTGTGCCGTTACGGTAAAGGAAATGGTGCATGGTCCTGTGCCGGTTTCTGTGTTGTCAGGGAATTATTCGCGCGGATAGGTGTGCTTGTAGGTTGATCCATCCGGATCCAGAGGGGCACCCCGTTTGCCGCACGCTGAAAGACTGGCCCCGGCTATGCCAAGGACAGCAAGAATCCAGCACAGGCGCAGAAGAGTATCGTAACGGCGTATCATCGATCAGTCCTCCGGCGGTAACATACAGGCCCTGTTCGCGGGCTCTGTCGACACGTCTGGATACTATTGTTTCAATCGGTATGCCAGAGAGAGCGTTCGGACTGTTGCGTGTTTCTCTTCCGGGGCTGTACGGTATTCCGGCAATCGGAAGAAGCTGGCAGGGTGAGGACAGGCAGGATGAATGTATCGTGGCTTTGGCGAGCCCAACCTTATCGTAGCCTTGTGCATGGTGTTGTGTTCGTGTTGACCTTGCTTCCATTACAGGCCCTGGCCGAAGTGCAGGATATGGGTGCGGTTCCGGGCTGTTCACCTTTTCCATCACGCAAAGACGGCTTGGTGACCGGTACCTTGATGGAAATGGTGCCGTCCTGCCGCCCCCCGGACTTCACGTTTTATGGATCAGATGGTCGCGTGCATACGTTGGATGATTTCCGGGGACAGCCGGTTCTGCTGAACCTCTGGGCTACGTGGTGCACGCCCTGTGTGCGCGAAATGCCCTCTCTTTTGCAGTTGGAGCGGACCAGAAGCCAGGGTGGCATACGAGTTATTGCCCTGAATCAGGATATCAACGGTGAGCGTGCTGCCGCGCCATTCTTGGAGAAGAATGGATGGTCAGATCTTGGGTTATGGCTGGACCCAAAGAACTATGCTGCGAAAGCTTTGCAGGTACCTGGTCTTCCCGTCAGCTTCCTCTTCAACCATCAGGGGCTGATGGTGGCCCGGTTGGCGGGAGAGGCGGACTGGTCTTCCGCAGCTATGGCGGAAACGCTGCAGCGTTTGGTTGGAGTTTTTGCTGTCGGGGAGGATACGGCGGCTGCCGGGGATGACCTCCCTATGCCTTCTCCCGAAGGCGGTTGACGGTACGTGTCGTGGATTGTCCGGGTTCCAAGGTGGCTAGGAAAACCTCGCCGCCCGCACCCAGAACAACCTTTGACCCGACAACCGTTTCGATAGTGTAGTCCGCGCCCTTGACCAGAACATCGGGCAACAGGGTTTCAATGATTTTCAGCGGTGTGTCTTCGTCAAAAATGACGACGGCGTCAACCAGCTCCAGGGTAGCCAGAACGGCAGCGCGGGCAGACTCGGCCTGTATGGGCCTGTCGTCCCCCTTCAGGCGTTTGACAGAGTCATCGCTGTTCATTCCGACGACCAATCGGTCACAGCGGGTTCGGGCCTGACGCAGAAGGGACAGGTGCCCCGGATGCAGAAGGTCAAAGCAGCCATTGGTGAAGCCAACTCTCAACCCGGCCTGCTTCCAGCCCCGGACCAAGTCGGCAGTGCGGGGAAGGTCAAGAATACGGGCCTCGGCATGCCCAATATCACGGTGATGCAGGGCATCAACAAGCTCGGCCGCCGTTACTGCGGCTGTACCGGACTTCCCGACAACAATGCCGGCGGCAACATTGGCTAGGGCCGCAGCCTCAGGAAGTGACAAGCCGCAGGCCAAGGCTGCAGCAACTGTTGCGACCACCGTGTCCCCGGCCCCGGAGACATCATAGACTTCTCGCGTCTGCGCCGGCAGGTGCAGGACGGAGCCATTGGCATCAACCAAGGTCATGCCATCCTCGCTGCGGGTAGCAAGAATGTGGGGAATGGAACAGTGTCCGGCGAGGAAGCGGGCGGCCGCGACAATATCGTTGTCGGTCGTCGTCGGCATGCCGGTGGCATCGGCTAGTTCGCGACGATTCGGCGTTACCACCGCCGCCCCGTGATAGATCGTGTAATCGCGGCCTTTCGGGTCAACAACAACAGGAATGCCAAGGGCTGCGGCTTTTTCCAGAATGGGTCTGATGACAGCTTCGGTAAGAACGCCCTTGCCGTAATCAGACAGGACAACGGCCCCGCAGTTCGGCAAGGCCGCCAGGCATCTGTCAACAAGGGTGCGGGCGCAGGCCTCCCCGACGGGGTGAACGGTTTCCCTATCCACGCGCAGGAGCTGCTGCCCCACGGCGCTATAGCGAATCTTGACCCCGGTTGTGCGACCGTCTTCGACATGGAGGGATGAATCAACTCCGCGCAGGGCTGTAAGCTGAGAAGTGATGTCCCGTCCCGGCGCGTCATCGCCTAGGGCTGAAATAAAGCAGGTCTTGGCTCCTAGGCCAGACAGATTGCGAACTACATTGCCCGCCCCGCCTAGCATAACCGTTTCACCGGTCACGCGCAGAACAGGAATCGGTGCCTCGGGCGAGATGCGGTCAACGGCCCCGGCAATAAAGTGATCCAGCATGATGTCGCCGATGCACAGCACTGTTGCATTGGCCAAATCCGCCACCCGGGCGGCAAGACGGGCGTTTTGGGTACTCATGGTGCCGCACAGTATATCATGGTGCCGGTTTCGCCAAGTATCCCATGTGGTAACAGTACATGCGGAGGAAAAGATCATCCGTTGTACTGGAAACATGGTCGCCGGGCGGTTATGTATGGAACTGCCCGGATCACAGGAGATGCCGGGTTCTATGCGGGGTCACCATACTGGACAACCCCGGAAAATCTTGTGGGAGACCCGATGCATCGGTTTGCCAACCCCAGTCGTTTTCTGCGCCTTGCCGATCGCATTGTACCGTGGGCGGCGGCTGTCTGCATCCTGTCCTTTGCTGCCGGGCTTGCCGCAGCCTTGTTCCTGTCTCCGGCAGACTATCAGCAGGGGCAGAGTGTGCGTATTATGTACGTGCATGTGCCTGCGGCTTGGATGGGGCTGTTTGCCTATACTGTCATGGCTGTTTCCAGTGCTGTGGCGCTGATCTGGAAGCATCCGCTGGCCGACCTGACTGCACAGGCATCGGCACCGGTTGGGGCTTGCTTTACGTTCCTGTGTCTTGTAACCGGGGCCTTGTGGGGAAAGCCCATGTGGGGAACATGGTGGGTCTGGGATGCCCGCTTGACCAGCATGCTGGTGCTTTTGTTCCTGTATGCAGGCTATATGGCCTTGCAGGGGGCTTTTGACAACCCGGAGCGAGCTTCGCGGGCTGCGGCGGTCTTGGCCCTTGTGGGTTTTGTCAATGTGCCGGTTATCAAGTTCAGTGTTGACTGGTGGAATACCCTTCACCAGCCCGCCAGTGTGACCCGTTTTGGCATGCCGGCCATTGATCCTTCGATGCTGCTTCCGCTTTTGCTGATGGCGCTTGCGTTCAAGGCATATTATGTCACGGTGCTTCTGGTCCGGATCAAGTCTGCCTTTGTCGAGGCCAGAATAAGAACCCTGCGGCTGGGGATATATCGCGCATGACCGGAAGCTGAGATTATGGAGCATTTCATCGATATGGGAGGATACGGGGTTTATGTGTGGCCTGCGTATGCCCTGACGGCCCTTGTGCTGCTGTCCCTCCTAGCATCAAGCCTGTACGGGTTGCGTCGCCGCCGCCGGATGCTGGAGCATTTGCGGCAGGCGTACGCCGGTCCTGATGAAGGACAAGGCGGGAAGGATGTGGAAGCCGGGCTGACAGAGCCGGGGTCGGCATGACACGCAAGCAACAGCGTCTGTATATGGTTGTGGCCGGCATGATGATGCTGGGCCTTGCAACGGCGCTGGGCCTTGCAGCCCTGCGTGACAACTTGGTTTTCTTCTATAGCCCCATGGATCTGCAGACCCGCGATACATCTGCGATACCCCGTTTTCGTCTGGGTGGCCTGGTCAAAGAAGGCAGCTTGGTTCGTGATGGGCAGCAGGTTCGTTTTGTTGTGAC
Organism: Haematospirillum jordaniae; assembly: GCF_001611975.1. Taxonomy (GTDB): domain Bacteria; phylum Pseudomonadota; class Alphaproteobacteria; order Rhodospirillales; family Rhodospirillaceae; genus Haematospirillum; species Haematospirillum jordaniae. The sequence continues at coordinate 658,082 of NZ_CP014525.1, read as the reverse complement.
TGACGGGGTTGCCGATGTTGCTGTTCACTACAGGGGCATTCTGCCCGATCTGTTCCGGGAAGGGCAGGGTGTTGTGACCGAGGGGCGGCTTGATTCCGGTGGAACCTTTGTTGCCAGTGAAGTTCTGGCCAAACACGACGAGACCTATATGCCAGCCGAGGTGGTGGAGTCCCTGAAGAAATCAGGTCACTGGACCGGTCAGCAGACGGGAGGTGACCCCGGACGTCCTTGATGGGCATGCCGGGGAGCGGAGGAAAAGCGGTGCCCGAAACATTCAGTTTTGCCGAAGTAGGTCACATGGCCTTGATCTTGGCTTTCTTTGTGGCCCTAGTTCAGTCGGTTGTGCCCTTGCTTGGGGCCAGTCGTCGGGATCCCGTCATGGCGTTGGCAGCCCGACCGGGGGCTATTCTTCTGTTTATTTTGGTCGTTACGGCCTTCGGCTGCTTGTTGCAGGCCTTTGTGGTGTCGGATTTCTCTGTGGCTCTGGTTGCCCGAAACAGTCACTCTGACAAGCCCTTGCTGTACCGCATATCCGGAACGTGGGGAAACCACGAGGGATCGCTGCTGCTGTGGATCCTGATCCTAGCGGTGTTCAGTTTTGCGGTTGCCGTGTCGGGGCGGGGATTACCACTGTTCTTCCGGGCCCGGGTTCTGGCCGTGCAGTCCATGATTTCATCGGGATTTCTGGCCTTTATCCTGTTTACGTCCAACCCGTTTGCTCGTCTTGATCCAGCTCCCCTGAACGGGCAGGGCTTGAATCCGCTGTTGCAGGATCCCGGACTGGCATTTCATCCGCCGATGCTTTACTTGGGCTATGTCGGTTTCTCGATGGCATTTTCCTTTGCGGTGGCCGCCTTGATTGAAGGTCGGGTGGATGCAGCGTGGGCACGCTGGGTGCGTCCGTGGACACTGGCGGCATGGGTTGCGCTGACGCTGGGTATTGGTCTGGGGTCGTGGTGGGCTTATTACGAACTGGGCTGGGGTGGCTGGTGGTTCTGGGATCCGGTGGAGAATGCCAGCCTTATGCCGTGGTTGCTTGGCACAGCCCTAGTTCACACTGCCCTAGTTGTGGAAAAGCGCGACACCCTGAAAAGTTGGACGATCCTGCTGTCCATTCTGACCTTCGGGTCCAGTCTGTTGGGGACTTTCCTGGTGCGTTCCGGTGTGCTGACCAGTGTGCACGCCTTTGCTTCCGACCCGCAGCGCGGACTTTTTGTCCTGCTGCTTCTGGGCGGAGCGGTTGGCGGTGCCTTGGTCCTCTACACCCTGCGTGCCCCGGCTCTGAAGGGAGGCAGCCTGTTTTCCCCCGTCTCGCGGGAGTCCGGGTTGCTGCTGAATAACCTGTTCATGAGCACGATTATGGGAACTGTGTTGGTCGGTACCCTTTATCCCCTGCTGGCGGATGCGCTGGATTTGGGAAAGGTATCGGTGGGGGCGCCGTTCTTCAATGCAACGGTCTTGCCCCTGATGGTTCCTGTCCTTCTGGCCATGGCGGTTGGCCCTCTGTTGTCATGGAAGCGGGCCGATCTGGTTGGGGTTCTGGCCCGTCTTCGTTTTGCTGCGGTGCTGGCTCTGGTCGCTGCCGGGTTGACCTGGTTGGTGGGAGGGGGAACAACGAATGATCTTCTGGCTGCCGTGGGGTTTGGACTGGCTCTATGGCTTGGGCTGGGCACGTTGACAGAGTGGGCCGAGCGTGTACGTCTGTTCCGTGTTGCTCCGGCTGAAACCCTCCGCAGAATAGCGGGGTTGCCCGGATCGGCCTGGGGGATGACGCTGGCCCATCTTGGCATGGCCGTGTTGACCGCCGGGGTTACGGCATCATCCGTTTACCGCAGCGAGGCCATACAGAACCAGGCAATCGGGGAGGCTGTCCACCTGAATGGCTGGTCATTTACCCTGAACGGGGTTGATGCCGTCACCGGACCCAATTACGAGTCCTTGGCCGGTTCCTTTGTCATTCGCAAGGGCGATGCCGAGATTGCGCAGACCAGGCCAGAGAAACGTCATTACCGGTCCCCCCCGATGCCGACGACCGAGGCCGGAATTCATACTACCGGCCTGACGGACCTCTATACCGTTCTGGGTGACCCCGTTCCCGGCAAATCCGGTGTTTTTGTCACCCGCATCTATGTCGAGCCTTTGGTGCCATGCCTGTGGTACGGTGCCTTGCTGATGGGGCTTGGTGGCCTGATTTCCCTGATGGATCGCCGTCTGCGGATCGGGGCCCCGGCACGCAGGGCCAAGGGTGTGGCCGATGCAGGCCGTGTGGTGCGGGTTTAGGGACAGGACAACACGGATGGTGCGCAAGGTTATTATTTTTGCTCCGACACTGCTTTTTGTCGCCTTGGTTGGTTTGTTTGCCAGCCGCCTGAATAAAGATCCGTCGGCCTTGCCCTCGGTGCTGCTTGATACACCAGTTGCATCATTTTCACTGGATGCCCTTCCCGGGCGTGACCGTCCCTTGTCCTCCGCCATGCTGCAGGGGCAGGTATCTCTGTTGAATGTTTTTGGTTCATGGTGTGTGGCCTGCCGTGAGGAACATAGTTTCCTGATGTCTCTTAAGGCACAGGGGGATGTTCCAGTTCATGGCATCAACTGGCGGGAGCGGAACCCGGCAGACGGCATGCGGTGGCTGGAGAAGCATGGTGATCCCTATGATCGTGTTGGACAGGATCCGGATAGCCGGGCTGCCATTGCGCTGGGCGTGACAGGGGCACCGGAAACATTTGTGATCGATGCCTCAGGCGTCATTCGTTACCGCTATGCCGGTGTTCTGACACCCGAGGTCTGGGCATCTACTCTGAAGCCGTTGATCGAGCATCTGCGCCATGTTGAAGGCCCGGTGTCATGATCGGTCGTGCTGGATACGGGATCGCTGTTTTTCTTGTGCTTCTGGCGGTGGGATTGCCGGGCTTTGCTCTGGCTGTTGAGCCGGATGAAATGCTTCCTGATCCGGTTCTGGAGCAAAGGGCGCGGGCGATCTCGCAAGGCTTGCGCTGTGTTGTCTGCCAGAATGAAAGCATTGATGAGTCCAACGCCGATATTGCCCGTGACCTGCGCATTCTGGTTCGTGACAGGCTGACCCGTGGAGATAGCGATGATGCGGTCGTGGAGTATGTTGTCAGCCGGTATGGTCGTTATGTCCTTCTGCGCCCGCCCCTTGATGTGACGACCTTGGTTTTGTGGGCAACGCCTTTTGCCCTTCTGATTCTGGCTTTTGTGGGGGGATGGTGGTTTCTGCGTCGGCAGGTTCGACCGGATGTCGCAGCGTCTTTGCCCTTGACGCCACAGGAGAAGAAAATCCTTGCGCGTCTGGTGGCTGAACAGGACAGCCGGGAATGATGAACGTGCTGATCGTATCCATGATCTTGGCAACGGCAATCGCTGTGGCCCTTCCGCTCTTGCGCCGCGTGCAGGGTGGCAGTGCGGGTTCTGCCCGTCCTGATCTTGCGATTTATCGGGATCAGCTGGCAGAGGTTGAGCGGGATCAGGAGCGGGGTCTTCTGGATCCCGGGCAGGCTGAAGCTGTTCGGTTGGAGGTGCAGCGCCGTATGCTGGCAGCTGTCAGTTATGCAGAGGCAATCGATCCGGTCATACCCGACGGTGCAGGGTTGCGACGCGTTCTGGCTGTTCTTCTGGTTGCCATGGTTTCTGTCGGTAGTCTGGTGGTTTATAGCCAGATCGGGTCACCGGGGTTGCCTGATCGGCCCCATGATGCCCGCTTGGCAGAGCGGCTTGGACTGGGCACCGCAGATATCGAGCGCCTGAACAGACGGGCGGATCAGTTGCAGACCCTGCTTTCATCCAGCCCGGATGATCCGGCCCTCTGGCGGGAGATGGCCCAGGTCCGGCAGGATCTTGGGGCTTATGGCCAGGCGGTCTCTGCATGGAGCCGCAGGTCACAGTTGGCCCCGATGGCCCCGGATGACTGGGCATCATTTGGCGAGAGTCTGGTACAGGCAGAGGCGGGTCTTGTGGGGGAGCGGGCGCAGGCTGTTTTCACGCATGTTCTGGCTCTGGACAGGAAGAACCCACGGGCCCGCTGGTTTCTGGGGTTGTCTGCTGTGCAATCCGGCGAGCCAGAGCGTGGGCTTGCCATCTGGCTGGATCTGGCACGGGAATCCAAGCCTGGTGCCCCGTGGATGAAGATGCTGAACGAGCGTGTTAAGACTGTTGCCATGAAAGCTGGTCTTGATCCGGACTCTGTTGCGCCCCGCCATCCGGCAGATCTTCATGATGCTTCGGCTATGCCATCCTTTACCGAGGAAGAAAGGACGATGGTGACCGGTATGGTTGACCGGTTGAGGCAGAGGCTGGCTGATGCTCCCGATGATGCACAGGGGTGGCAGAAACTGGGGCGATCGCTGACAGTTATGGGGGATGCATCGGGTGCGGCCGAGGCCTATGGGAAGGCGGCAGATCTCCTTCCCGGTGATCCGGTGGCCCAGCTTGATTATGCCACGGCACTGGTAACGCTTCGTGAGCATACAAACAACCAGGACCTGTCACCGCGATTCCATGCCATTGCAGCATGGTTTGCCCGGCATGATCCGGACAGTCCGGGGGGGCTGTTTGTGCAAGGTATTTCTGCAGAGGCACAGGGGAAACCGGCGGAAGCCCGCTCTTTTCTGGAACGGCTTCTGGCCTTGACCCCGCCCGGATCGGCGGCAGAGTCGACCTTGCGTGTCTGGATTGACCGTTTGGCCCAACCGCCCGGCTAACAGCGTCGGGCTTTGTCTGTTCTGTCGCGCGGCGTTTGATGGCACTGTTCTTCAGGGTCAGGTAGAATGCTCTCTCCGGAGGGGTTTGGCGTCGGATTTATCAGACAATGGTTCAGCTGCGCGATCCAACACATTCCGAGCGGGAACTGCTGGATACAGTAGAACGTGGTGGTCGTACTCCGGCCGGGCGTACGGCCGTGCACTTGCATCTGTCGCAGCTGCTGCCCTCAAACCGTACACCTTCGCACTTGCGGATGGCGGCCAGTCTGTTCATGCCCCTGCAATCCCTGAATGCGGTGCGGGTCTTTTCCCTGTCCTGCGGTGATATCATGGTCGTCGGCAAGGATATGCCGGAGGACGAGGTTGAAAGGGTTATCAATCGGATCCGTTCGCTTTTCCACGATGACCCCTTGTCTTGGTATGACGAGGATGAAGGTATCCCCGATCCCTTTGTGACTTGGTATGCCTTTGAGGTTGATCTTCAGGTTCTTCTGCCGGTGGTGCGTAGCATCCTTGCCGAGGCCGAAAAGCGCCGTCAAGCCATGGGGATGCTGCCACCGGAACCGGAACCCATTGGTCCCGGTGATCTGGGCGGTATGATCAGTGGTCTGGACAGCCTGAATATCCGCCGCAACATTCATCGCCAACCCTGCATCCATATTACGGAGAAACAGGCCGAGATTCTCTTTGAGGAGTTCTATGTTTCTGTTTCATCCATCGGTCGTGTGATTGCCCCGCACCGGGATATTCTTTCCGAACGTTGGCTGTTCCAGGAATTTTCCCGGACGCTGGATACCCGGATGATTGCTGCTCTTGTCCGCAGCGAGGTTGCCGCCCTGCCGCGGACAATCAGCCTGAACCTGAATCTGGAAAGTCTCGACAGCAAGGAATACGACGTGCTGCGCCGTTCCATGGATCCCGACCGCCATATTGTGGTCGAGGTTCAGGTTATTGATGTGTTTACGAACCTTGATCGATGGCTCAGTGCCAAGCCTATGTTGAGAGAGACAGGAGACTTTCTGGCTCTGGATGGTCTGACGCCATCGATGGGAGGCGTGATGGATCTGGAGCGTCTGGACCCTGATTTTGTGAAAGTCATCTGGAGTCCGGAAATGGCCGCGCCGGAGCATCCGACAGCGGTCAGTGATATCCGCTCCATTGTTAACGCTCTTGGTGGTGACCGTGTGATTCTGTCCCGTTGTGACAGCCAAGTTGCTGTAACGTGGGGTATCGAGCACGGTATCAGAAGCTTCCAGGGTCGTTTTATCGATGCGGTGCATGGTGCAATGACCATGCGGTCATGTCCGGCTGCTGCGCAGTGTACGTTGAAGGAGTGCGCAACGCGGCGATCCGCTGTTGATATGAAGATGCGGACGACATGTCCGAATATTCCTGGTCTGGATGCGATCCAGTTCTTTTCCGCCCCTTCAATTCGGTTGCGGCGGGCAAGTCCGCCATCACCAACGGATGGTGGAGAGCCGTCCTCATGAGTGAAGTGCCAAAAACGCCCCAGTACCTGCCCGGATTTGCAGATGAGAGGCGCCTTTTGTCTGATCTGAAGCGGTCGGCAAGCCATACAAAGGGCCGGCATGCCATGCAGGTGCATCTCGGTCGTCTGATGCCTGCAAATCGCCCTGATCATACGCTGGATGGCGCGGAAACAACGTTTACACCTCTGGTAACACGGGAAGGCGCCAAGTTTTACTGGTTGTCGGACTTTGATTTCATTGTGCTGTTCAATACCAGTAGCCTGGATACAGTGCGGGCAGCCTTGATCAAGATTCGCTTTCTGTTTGCGGCCGACCCTCTTCTGAAGGAGCCTGTTCAGCCAGGAGAGCATGACCCGTTTGTCACCTGGTATGATCTGGACAAGAGCTTTGACGCCCTGCTTGATATGATCCGTCGACGGGTTGCATCGCATCCGGCAACAGATCCTGTCCCAAAGCGTCATCATCGGCATGGGGCGACAGGACAGGCTCCTGCAAGGGCGGGGGCGCCACTGACTCCTGAAACCTTGGAACGGGTCGAGAAGGCATTGACCGGGGCTGACCTGTCCAGCCATATCCGGCGTCAGGCAGTTTGTGCCGTGGTTGGAAAGGGTGCGCCGGATCCGGTCTTTACCGAAGTGTACGTGTCCATTGGTGACCTGCGCGAGGCCTTGCTTCCCCATGTGGCCCTGTCATCCAATCCTTGGTTGTTCCAGCGTTTGACGCAGACCCTTGACCGGCGGGTTCTGGCAATGCTCAGCCGTCGTGATGACCGCACGCTGTCCCAAGGGTTTTCGATCAACCTGAATGTTGGAACCATTCTGTCAGAAGACTTCCTGCGTTTTGATGAGAGCCTGTCGCCCGGTAATCACGGAACAGTGATTCTGGAGCTTCGTACCGAAGACATTTTCTCCAACCTGACGGGTTATTTCTTCGCGCGTGATTATGTCCGGCAGCGGGGCTATCGTATTTGTATCGATGGTTTGACCTGGAAGGTTTTGCCTTATATCGATATTGTTGGTTTGGGGGCCGATATGGTCAAGATGAGCTGGCAGAGCGACCTGCCAAAGATTCTGGAGAGTCCTGAGGGAAAGATCGCGCGTGATCTCGTTCTTCATAATCTTGCCGGAAGGGCGATCTTGAACCGCTGTGATGATGAAGCCGCCATAACGGCCGGTCAAAAGATGGGGTTTACCCTGTTCCAGGGCCGTGTTCTGGATCGAACCATGAAGCCATACCTGTATTGAGGCGAGACAGCCGGATGCCCGACGCAGGATACACGGCGGCAATCGATGTTGTCGGTCTGTCAAAATCGTACCCTGTTCATGGGAAGGTTGTGCACGCTGTCGACGGTGTTTCCTTTTGTGTCAGCCCGGGGAGTACAACCGGTCTGTTGGGAGGAAATGGAGCCGGGAAGACAACAACGATCGCCATGCTGCTTGGTATTCTCCTTCCGACCTCGGGTACCATACGGCTTCTGGGCTGCGACATGATTGCAGACCGCTATGCTGTTCTGCCCCGGGTTAATTTCTCAAGCCCGTACGTTGATCTGCCGGGGCGATTGAGTGCCTACGAGAACCTTGTCGTGTATGGGAAGTTGTACGGGGTCAGGGATATTCCGGATCGTATTGATACCTTGGCCCGTCAACTGGATCTTCTGCCTTTCTTGCGGCGCCCGGTCGGCCGCCTTTCGGCAGGTCAGAAAACACGTGTGGCCTTGGCAAAGGCCCTGCTCAATACGCCGGACGTTCTTCTTCTGGATGAGCCAACAGCCAGTCTGGATCCGGATACGGGGGATCGTATCCGCAGTGTTCTGGAAGATTACCGCAGGCAGACCGGGGCAACGTTGTTTCTGGCATCCCATAATATGGCCGAGGTTGAACGCTTGTGTGACAGTGTGTTGATGATGCGCGACGGTCGCATTCAGGATCAAGGTCGTCTGGAAGAGCTTCTGTCCCGTTATGGCCGTAGCACGCTGGAGGATGTTTTTCTGGATATTGCCCGCAGCCGGGTGGGTGAGGGGGGGCGGGTGTCATGATGAGGTTGCGTGCATCGGCCGTGCGGGTCAGGGCTGTATGCCTGCGTCATCTCTATGTGATGCGCTCCAGTCCGGTGCGTGTTCTGGAGATGATCTACTGGCCAACCATGCAGATGGTTTTGTGGGGATTCTTCTCGAACTTCTTTCGCACCCAGTCTTCCCTGTTGGCGCAGGCTGCCAGCATCTTTATCGGTGCCATGCTGTTATGGGATTCCTTGTTTCGCAGTAATCTGGGGGTATCGGTTTCCTTCCTAGAGGAGATGTGGTCCCGTAACTTGGGGCATCTGTTTGTCAGCCCCCTGCGTCCTGCCGAATATTTGATGGCATTGGTCCTGATGAGTCTGTTGCGTACCCTGACCGGCATTCTTCCGGCATGCCTGTTGGCTATTCCATTTTATGAGTACAATATTTTCCAGATGGGCTTTCCTCTGATTGCCTTTTTCGTCAATGTCCTTGTAACCGGCTGGGCCTTGGGGTTTGTCATTTCTGCCCTGATCCTGAGGTTTGGGATGGGGGCCGAAAGTCTGGCCTGGGTGGTCGTGTTTGCTTTTGCCCCCTTTTCTGCCATTTACTACCCTGTCAGCTCTCTTCCTGAGTGGTTGCAGGTCTTCGCACTGTGTTTGCCACAGACCCATGTCTTCGAGGGCATGCGATCTGTTTTGTTCGATGGTATTTTTGACTATGGACATTTTCAGGCTGCCTGTGCACTGAATCTCGTCTTTCTTCTGGTCGCGGGCGCCGGATTCCTCTACAGCTTCAGGGTTGCGCGACAGAAAGGGCTTTTGCTGGGAACCGGTGAATAGGCCTTGCCCTGTTGTGAGGCGCACCGTGTGGAGGATCAGGATGCAGACAATCGGGGTTGTTGGCGCGGGGGCATGGGGAACAGCGCTGGCGCAGGCTCTATGCCGTGCCGGGCGGCATGTCCGGCTGTGGATGCGTGACCCCGGGCTGGCTGCGACTATCACAAAAACAGGCTTTAACCCGGTTTATCTGCCCGACCTGCGTCTGGATCCAGAGATCGCGGTGACAACGGATCTGGCGGAGGCCATGGATACGGACGCCGTACTTCTGGTGGTTCCTACTCAGCACTTGCGGTCTATTTGTCGTGCTGCGGCCCCGTTGTGGAAAAGCGGTGTTCCGGCTGTCCTGTGCTCAAAGGGTATTGAGACAGGAACCGGGGCGTTGACAAGCGATGTCGCCCGCGCAGAGCTTCCGGTGCATACGCCTCTTGCCGTGCTGTCCGGTCCAGGTTTTGCCGATGGTGTTGCGCGTGGCTTGCCCAGTGCGGTTACGTTGGCCTGTTCTGATCCTGCCCTTGGCATGACATTGGTGTCTGCTATCGGGAGCCGGACATTCCGCCCGTATTATTCTCCTGATTTGGTAGGGGTGGAAGTTGGGGGGGCAACCAAGAATGTCTTGGCCATTGCCTGTGGCATTCTGGAAGGCCAGGAACTGGGTGAAAACGCACGGGCCGCCCTGTTGACCCGGGGACTGGCGGAAATGAAGCGTCTTGGGATTGCCTTGGGTGGGCGCCCTGAAACCTTCATGGGTCTGTCGGGGATGGGAGATCTTATTCTGACCGCGACATCGATGCGTTCGCGTAATTTCTCGCTGGGGGTTGCCATGGGGCAAGGACAGTCGCTGTCTTCTATTCTGGCAGCGCGACGTGCTGTCACGGAAGGCGTTGCGACAGCAGGTGCCATTACAGCACTGGCGCGCAAGTTGAGGGTGGAAATGCCCATCTGCGAGGCCGTTGATACTCTTCTGAACCATGGTGGGAGTCCTGCGGATCTTGTGGATGGGCTGTTGGCTCGTCCTTTCCGGAGCGAGCTTGACTCCCGTCCACGGGCCGGGCAGGTTATTCCATCAGAACAGGAACATTAAAGAGACTGATTAGTATGCCGCTTTTTGCTGTTCATTGCCTCGACAAGCCTAGTCATGGTGCGGTCCGTCTTGATAACCGTAGCCGGCATCTTGCGTGGCTTGAGTCGCACCGTGACCGTATCGTGCTGGCTGGCCCGATGCTGGCTGGCGATGGAGAGGGGTTGGTTGGTTCTCTTCTTGTCGTTGACCACCCGGATCTGGATGCAGTCTATGCTTGGTGTGCAGAAGATCCTTATGCCCGGGCTGGTCTGTTTGAAAGTGTTGTCATTCGCCCGTACCGGATTGTCTTCGGCGCGGCTGCACCTTCGAATGGTTCTTGAAGTTAATGGGGTTCTGGCTTCTTAAATCAGAACCAGACTCATGGTCCTGGGATGATCAGGTGCGTGTCGGGACGGAATCTTGGACCGGTGTGCGTAATCATCAGGCAGCGGGTTTTCTACGTGCCATGCGGGTTGGTGACATGGCCTTTTTCTATCACTCCCGTTCCCAACGCATGATTATGGGATTGGTTGAGGTTGTCCGCACAGCCTATCCCGATCCTACAGACCCGACGGGTCGCTTTGTCAGCGTCGACGTTGCAGCCCATTGTGCATTGCCTGTGCCGGTCATGTTGTCGGGATTGCGGGACGCTCCCTTCTTTGCCGGCATGTTGCTTCTGAGGCAGCCGCGCCTGTCTGTCATGCCAGTTGATCCGGATCACTGGGAAGCAATATGCAAAATGGGGAATGCAGATCTACAGTCCTAGCGATAATCCTGTACAGTCAAACCTGTTACCCTGATCTTGCCGTATTCCTCTTTTTTCCTGTAGACCAGTATTGTGACACATGATCGATTAACCGTTTCCAGCCATTGATCCCGGGGATTGTCGTGCCAACATTTCTGTCCTGTTGCCGCATTTCTTTCTTAATTCTTGTTTTTGCCTGCACTCTGACGGGTTTTGTCCTTCCGGTGGGCCTTACGCAATCCGGTGCAGCGACCCTGATTCCTGCGGTCTCAGACAAGCGACCGGGACAAGACAGGCTCAAGCAGTTTTCGGCTTTGCTCGATTCTGCTGAGGCAAAGTTGGCGTTGACAGAGTCTCGTGCCAAAGGAAGCCTTGATAACGATCGGCTCCGCGAGTTGAGACAGGAAATTCTGCGGGAGGTACAGGGCCTTGCCCCGATAGCAGAGGCTCTTCAGGTTGAAAAGAGCCGCATCACGGCTGAGCAAAATACGCTTGGCCCCGCCCCGGAAGACAAAAGTACGGAAACAGCTCCCGTGGGAAAGTTGCGGGAAGCTCTTGGTAAACAGATGGTTCTGGCCGAGGCTGATATCAAGACGGTTCAATTCCTGAAGGTACGGGCGCAGGTTCTGACCCAGAGAATTATTGCAATCCAGCGCGATCGCCTTGCCGACCAGCTATTCAGCCGCAATGCGGATCCCTTCGCGCCCGAAACGTGGGGTGTTGCGCTGAGAGACCTGACCAGCCAAGGGTCAAGAACGGCAGAAGTTATTGATTTTGTACGGAATGTTGATTGGTCTTCCGAGGCCACGCAGCTGGTTGTGAAGAAGTTGATCGGCACTGTCCTGTTGGGCTTTGTTCTGGTTTGGCCTTTCCGGATCTGGTTGAACCGTCGCCTTCTTCCTGTCTGGGATCCGTCTGTTCGGCTTGGTTTTTCAGAGCGACTGTGGATCTCGGTCAAGCGCGGCCTGATACGCATGGTGCCCTTGGCCGTTCTTGTCGGCATTGCCAACGCTGTTATTCAGGGGGCGGGCATTCTGGGCGATGTTGGTGCCAATGCTCTGGCGTTGATATCCACAATACTGGTGTCATTGGTTGCTGTTATCAGCCTTGTACGTGCTGTTCTGTCACCGGGAAAGCCAAACTGGCGTGCTGTGCCGATCAATGATGCTGCTGCAGCCCGCAGCTGTCAGATTGCAACCGTTCTGCTGGTTATTTCTTCCTTTGATCACTTTCTTGCGTTTGGGGAGCAAGTCTGGAACCTGACGGTTGAAGTCGTCAGCTTGCGCATGTTTGTTACGACGTTGGCAACCATGTTGCCCATTTTTGCTCTGACAGGCGCTAGGTTGTGGCATCAGGCCCCTGACGGGCAACTAGACTACGGGAAAGCTGCAAAAACACGCTGGGTGCGTTGGCCTGTTGCGGCTGTTGCTGCCGGGGCTTCCATTGCAGCCGTAGCCGGGTATACAGAGCTTGGTCATTCATTGGCGACGTCCCTATTGCGGTCTTCTGTGGTTGTTTTGGTCTCGGTTGCCGGATTTGCCGTTCTACGCGAGCTTCTGACCTTGGTCTTGTCCCGTGTGGGGGGACCCGTCCGGGAAGACAGAAAACAGGCTGACAACAGTGACAGTGGCGCCATGATGCGTTTCTGGCTCAGTGTTGTGGCTGCTCTTGTGGTTGGAGTGCCGGCTTTTCTGGCTTTCCTTCTGTTATGGGGCGTCAGCCGTGACACCATAGACAGTGGGCTCAGCCTGCTGGTTGATGGCTTCGCTATCGGTTCTGTGCACATCTCGTTGATCAACGTTGTGACAGCTATTCTGATCTTCACGGGTCTTTTGTTTGTGACCAAGGTCATCAAGGCCATTCTGGAGAAGCGCGTTTTGCCGATGACTCGGCTGGACACAGGCCTGCAGAATTCCTTTGCGACCTCTGTTGGCTATATTGGCTTTGTGACGGCACTTCTGGCTGCGGCGTCGACTCTTGGTATTGGTCTCTCAAATCTTGCCATTGTTGCCGGTGCCTTGTCGGTTGGTATCGGTTTTGGCTTGCAAACGATTGTGAACAATTTTGTCTCGGGTCTTATTCTGCTGTTTGAACGGCCGATCAAGGTCGGAGATTGGATTGTAACCGGAGATACAGAGGGTTATGTCCGTCGGATCCGTGTCCGCGCAACGGAAATAGAAACATTCAACCGTTCAACGGTTATTATCCCGAATTCAGCCCTGATTACGGCACCGGTTACCAACTGGTTTCTGAATGACAGGGTTGGGCGGTGCATTGTTGAAATTGGGGTTGGGTATGACTCCGATCCCGAGAAAGTACGCTCCATTCTTCTTGATTGCGCCCGATCCCACCCCCGCGTTTCGCGTTGGCCTGAGCCATCTGCCCTTTTGGTTGCTTTTGGAGATAGCGCCCTGAATTTCTCCTTGCGGTTCTATCTTCAGGATATAGAGCTTATCAACCCGGTCGGGAGCGAAGTTCGTGTGGCCATACTCAAGCGTTTCAGGAAAGAGGGTATTTCCATTCCATTCCCGCAGCGCGATGTGCATGTTATTCACAAACAAAGTGGTATGCAGGCAGCGGAATGGTGAAATTTTTACAAATATATGACGCTGCACAAGCGAGATGAATGACAATAAAGAGACCTTTGCTTAGACTATACCCTACAACAGTCCAAGCTATGGATATTAGCCCGATTCGGATGTGCACAGTCCGGGTTGCGTGTATCCTCGAAGGTTCACTGCTCCGCAAGGCAGCCCCCAGGAGACGTCCACGATGGAACATGACGTATTTCCGGTCCCGGAGTCCTTTGCCAGAAATGCCCTGATTGACAACACCCGTTATCTTGCCATGTACGACCGTTCTGTGAAGGATCCTGACGGATTCTGGGCCGAGCATGGCAAGCGCATCACCTGGATGCGACCTTACAGCCGGGTGCGGGATGTCTCGTGGGATCCTTCCAACCTGCATATCCGTTGGTTTGATGACGGTACGCTCAACGTTTCGGCGAATTGCCTTGATCGCCACCTGGAAACCAAAGGCAGCAAGACGGCTATTATCTGGGAAGGCGATAATCCATCCGAGAGCGAACATATTACTTACCGCGATTTGTACGAACGGGTGTGCCGCTTTGCAAATGCCATGAAAACCTTGGGAGTCAAGAAGGGCGACCGGGTTTGTATCTACCTTCCCATGATTCCGGAAGCAGCCGTCGCCATGTTGGCCTGCGCCCGTATAGGCGCCGTTCATTCCATCGTCTTCGGCGGGTTCTCCCCCGATAGTCTTGCCAACCGAATTCAGGATAGTGAGTGCGTTCTTCTCATCACGGCCGATGAAGGGCTTCGGGGTGGGCGGAAAGTTCCCCTGAAAAGCAATGCCGACCGGGCGCTGGAGCACTGTCCCTCTATCCGCAATGTTGTCGTTGTGCGCCGTACGGGTGGAGATGTGAGTATCAAGACTGGCCGGGACGTCTGGTACCATGATCTTGTTGCGTCGGCTTCGACAACCTGCCCTCCGGAAGAGGTGGAAGCGGAGCACCCGCTGTTTATTCTGTACACATCGGGTTCAACCGGAAAGCCGAAGGGTGTTCTGCACACATCCGGCGGGTATCTGGTTTATGCCTCCATGACCCATGAATACGTCTTTGACTGCCGTGACAATGATATTTACTGGTGCACCGCTGATGTTGGCTGGGTAACGGGTCACTCCTATATCGTCTATGGTCCCTTGGCCAATGGGGCGACCACCCTGATGTTTGAGGGCGTGCCAAACTACCCCACAGTATCCCGTTTTTGGGATGTTGTGGACAAGCACAAGGTCAATATTTTCTATACGGCCCCGACAGCTATCCGCGCACTGATGCGTGATGGTGAGGAGCCAGTCAAGCGTACCAGTCGTAAAAGCTTGCGTTTGCTGGGTTCGGTCGGTGAGCCAATCAACCCCGAGGCTTGGATGTGGTACTACAAGGTTGTCGGGGAAGGGCGATGCCCGATCGTGGATACCTGGTGGCAGACAGAAACCGGAGGCATTCTGATTACGCCGCTTCCGGGAGCAACGGCCTTGAAGCCCGGTTCGGCCACGCGTCCTTTCTTTGGTATTCGTCCGGTTCTGGTTGATGCTGAAGGCAAGGAGCTTGCGGGCGCAACAGAAGGCAACCTGTGTATTGCGGAATCCTGGCCCGGGCAGATGCGCACTGTTTACGGGGACCATGAGCGGTTTATCCAGACTTACTTCACGACCTACAAGGGCTATTACTTTACTGGTGACGGATGCCGTCGTGATGCTGATGGCTATTACTGGATTACTGGTCGTGTTGATGACGTGATCAACGTATCCGGTCACCGGATGGGTACGGCCGAGGTAGAATCAGCCTTGGTGGCCCATGCCAAGGTCGCTGAGGCCGCTGTGGTTGGCTATCCACACGATATCAAGGGACAGGGGATTTATGCCTATGTCACCTTGGTGGCGGGAGAGGAGCCAAGCGAGGCCCTTCGTAAGGAGCTGATTGCTTGGGTTCGTGACGAGATTGGCCCGATTGCCAGCCCGGATGTGATCCAGTGGGCGCCGGGCCTGCCTAAAACCCGGTCCGGCAAAATTATGCGGCGCATTCTGCGCAAGATTGCCGAGCATGATTTCAGTTCTCTTGGTGATACATCCACCTTGGCGGATCCATCGGTTGTTGATGATCTGATCGAAAACCGGGACGGATGACAGCCGCAGTACAGGAAAAAAAGGGGCCGGTTGATACAACCCGGCCCCTCTTGCTTTTTAGCCAAAAAGAAGCGCAAGATCGCGGAATACAGAGAGCTGGCGCAGGACGTAAGCCTCCACCGTCTGTGCCACAGTCATGCCATCGCCTGGTGTGACGTTGATTTCCTGCTTTTCCACACGTTCGAGCATGTGTTTGCATATGCTTTCGATATTCTGCGTTCCGTCAAGATATTGTATCAGAATGCGGTCAACCTCTGACAGGGTGATCAGACCATGGTAGCCATTGATTACACGGTTGCTGAACGTGGCCCGATAGCGGGATACGTTCGACGTCATGGGGTTGTCACTGATCGTGGTGATCTGCTTGCCTGTTTCAGCGTGCAGGGAAACAGATCCGCCAAGGACTAGGGCGCACAGATTGTTCAGGAAAGCCTGGCGGATGGCGGCATGGTCCGTGGCCCCCAGCTGATCGGCAACTTTCTGTGTCAGGTCTGGCAGGGAAATAGGTTTTCCCCGTTCTGCGTACAGCACTTGGAATATGGTAATATCAAGCGCGCTGTGGGCGGTTGCCGTCTGTGGCCCGACGAATGTCATGGACGAACCAGACTCTTCACCTTCTATTTCCTGTGGGGAAAGGTGACTGACAAAGGAGTACCCTGAAAGCTTTTCAGGATTGATGGTGCGATCCAGGGCAATGGTGTCGTGACACAGGAGGGTGGAGCGGAAACGGCGGTTGGTCACAAAGTCCATGTATTGTTCAAGCCGGACAATGTCCTCAATCTCGCCCAGCACTTTGGACGCGTCAGGAGCTAGGTTGCCAACGTACATGCTGGGCAGCATGGCATCGCCCAGGTAGGCAAGGCCGTTGTCTTTGGCATGCCCTGCAAACTGGTGGAAGTAGTACTGGTGGTTCTCGGCTTCTAGGTGCTCGTGCAGGATATAGCTCTTTGAGTGTCCCTCCAGAAAGGCCATCTCTTCTTTCAGGATCTCCAAGTATCCCTTGCGGCCAGGGTTGGTGTTGTCTGCCGCAAACTTGAGGATGGAGAAAGCCTGTGACGCTTTTTCGGTCGGGTCGCTGAAGTTGTCGGCATGATAGCGCATCATGTCACGAACGCTGCGCACCTGGTTCCAGCCGGGGAGGGTGTTGTAGCTGACGTAGGCGATTCCATTGGCGGTCAGGTTGCGCTTCATGACCTTGAAGATATGGTCCCGCACCGCTTCAGGAACCCACGACAGCACGCCGTGGCAGATGATGTAGTCAAAGGTGCCCCATGTCTCATCGATGTCTGTAATCGATGCACAGTCCAGGTGGATATTGTCTAGGCCTAAGGATTGGATGTGGCGACGTCCTTCTTCGATCTGTACAGAAGACAGATCTACGCCGACGACAGTGGCGTGTGGATAGTCGGCCGCAATGGGAATGATGTTCCATCCGCTTGCGCAGCCCAGCTCCAGAATACGGGCTGTTGCAACATCAGGGGCCTGCATCCCGAACAGGCGCCCAAGGGTCATCAGATGCGCAGGGTGCGTTTGCGCGAATGGATAGCTGTCATACGGCACGACATCATAAGATGTCTGTTCGCTGTTTTCCGAGAGAAAGCCCATAGTTACCTTAGTTCCGAGTTACACGTGAATCGCCGTGAGGATACAGCAGGCCAAGGGGCAGTGTTAAGCTCTTAACGCGATGAATTTACAATGTAAATCACCCTAAAGTGCAACCTTTCCGGACAGTATCGGCTGCATCCTAGTCTTGAACGTCCATTCTGCAAGAGAAGGGCCGGTATGCTGATGGTGTTTCATCCTATGCTGGACGTGTTTCTCGTTCGTGACTATTTGCGCTGTATGCCTTGAGCCAAACAGGTGCCTGTGTCACATTTCCAGATGCCAAAACGCAGTTACGCTACAGCAAGTGGGCCGTGAGAATGCCGGATTTATCCGGTCTCTTGCGGCCCACTTCTGCATCTGGGTTAGGCCTCTGGAATGTCCCTTCTCAGGCCTGCGATTCAGGAATCTTGCGTGTTGCACTGCGACCGATGACAGGGGCCCGTTCGGTATCTTCTGTGCTAGCCGCAACGTGCGCGGAAGATGTACCAGACGCTGATGATTTTTCCCGTATTTTTTCCACGGTCCGGCTGACGAAATAGGCCAATACAACCGCCATCACAAGCTGCACCAGCCAATCTGGCATCATGGCATAGCTTTGCATGGCTTCAGCAAAGGTACGGGGATTAATGGCTGGCCACGCCATCAGGGCAATTACCCCCAAGGCCATCAGCGGGCGTGGCAGGCGGTTCAGGCTGTCAATGCCGCGGTCCCAGGTCGATATCGGGTGGTGGGTATGTATTGTGTGATTCTGCCGCGAGGATGGCGTTTGTTTTGTTATCTGTGCCAGATGGCTGACAAGCCCTGATATAGTTACAGCAGATTTGGTTTTTTCCATCAGGCTGTCTCCGTCTCCAAGCGATCAAGGCGGGCCATCCAGCCACGTTCAAATCGTTTTTGGCTTGGATTTGTGGCAATCAGATGTTCAAGAAATATCCGGCGCCGTTCGATCAGGGCTTTGGTTAGACCCGCCCCCATTGTAGAGACAGCTTTTTCTGCGGCAGAGCGTGTAGCCGGACCCAAGATGCCGTCGGAGGTCAGGGGGCCATATCCTTGCTGATTCAGGACATCTTGTAGCCAGGTAATCGAGCAGCGTGGGCCAGAGTTGACACCAGCATCCACCAAGACTGGCCGTATCAGCTCCGGTACTTTGTCAAAACCAGGGTCTTCGATATAACGTTTTTGGTAAATTGTGCGGGCTTGGCTTTCCGAAAGATTCCGTACGTCATCAATTGTTGCTTGGCGTTTGTAGTAGTCGGAGAGAGTTGCCTGCGTAATACCGTAGTTGGTGCAATAGCAGTCCCACCGGCGTCCTTGTGCTGGATCAGCTTTCCCATAGTGGGCACGGTCTGCTGGATTGTCGGTGAAACCACCCTCTTCCCGCAGAATGGCATCAAGAATTGATTGCAAGGATGCTGTCATAAATTCCACCTTCGGCCCGTTTTGTACCCCAATAGAAGAAATATTACATGGGGACTCAATTATTATTCTGAATGAATAGAGTATTTATACGGTATAGATATTGCCCCCACATGACAATGTTCAGGATGGGGCGTATGACTAAGATACTTACCTTTCTGTTTTTCACTTTTCAGGTGAGGTCTGTGTGCAATCGGGTCCAGAAGGGTGTCGGCGTTTTGCTGCTTGGGACAGTATTGTCGTGATGTGCACTGTCCTTATGGCATCACCGGGGCCATCAGCGTGATGGCCCCGGTGATGCGTGCGGAAGAAATGACCCTCAGCAGTGATGCTCGTTACAGCATGTCTGAAGAGTATACCGTCAATGTTCCCGCTAGGGCCGGGAGCTTTATGGATACTTCTTCATGAGGTGGAAGATAGGGAATGCCACCCTCAGACATTGGCATCTGGTCATTGGCGCTGTTGTTTGTCATGGGGCCAAGCCCAAGTGTATATGCGCTGGAAATGGCATCACCAAAAAGATCGGTACCAGTGTGTCTGACCTCGATAACAAAGTCCTCTTCTTGGTTGCCATTGGTATCCCCTTTCAGGAACCCATTGTTGGAAGCAGCACCATAGCCAAAAGCCTCGTACCAGACAGAATGAGCCTGAGGCCCCGTTTGGCTGAAGACAAGCTCCTGATGCCCGGCTTCTCCTTGGTTCCCGTCAATGGCTGACAAATCTATCCTGTCTCCGCCCCATGAGTCGAAGTCGGCAATCAGTACGGGGTCCCAGGGCGGCGATGTATACGTCCCGGCAACCACAAAAACATCGGGATAAAAATTGATCTTACCGGATGGGCTATAGTCTAAAGCGGGCGCATCCCCGATTAGAACCGTCCCTTGTGCATCTGCAATCAGGATATCGCTTCCGGGGCCACCAGCAAGAAAGCTTTTGTTGCCTGTTGCCTCTAGTACATCGTCTCCTTCTCCCCCGAATAGACTGACACCGGAACGGGGTGACGATATCAGGTCATTGCCTGAGCCACCTACGATGACGCCGGTTGCAGCGAAGATACCTTGCTTGAAGGCACCATCAATACTGACCGCAAGCTTGCCTGTATCCAGTGGCATGATTGTCATGGAAGACGTTTCATGGGAATAGTCGGCAACACCGAACTTTCCTATGGCAGAGAGCATATTGTCATCCAACATAATGAGAATCTCCACAAAAAGAACGGGAGCCTCGCAGCGTTGGACAGACTAGGCCTTATTGTATGTGTTTCAATGATAATGCGCAGAATGTTCACCGCTGGACATATTGTGTGTATACGAAATTAATGTGCCCGTGAAACAAACCGGGATCGTTCCCGGTCAGGGAAGCATCCCGCCCATTCGGGATTATACGGCCTTTCATAAGCAAGGTGGATTCCTAGAAATCTAGGTCGGCATAGTGACGGGCAGGGGGAACCCCGGGTACAACATCAGCCAGAAGCGTACGGAAACAGGGGCGGCTTTTGATCCGCGCATACCAGTTGCGGGCAAAGGGGTGTTCATCCCATGGAACGTCGCCGGTATAGTCAACAAGGGACAGGTGTGCCGCTGCAGTTAGGTCGGCCAGGGTCATGTTGTCCCCTGCCAGCCATTTGCGCCGTTCAGTCAGCCAGGTAATATAGGCTAGATGCATGTGAATATTGGTGCGACCGGCCCGAATATTGCGGGAGTCCGGAGATCCCCTTCCCAGCACGCGACGCATCAGTTTCTCTGATACCAGGGGGATGGTGACTTCCCGCTGGAATTTATGATCAAACCACGCCGTTAGCCGCCTGGCCTCGGCCCGGTGGAAGATGTTGCCAGGCAAAAGAGGCGTATCGGGACAGATCTCTTCAAGATACTCACAGATAGTTTGCCCGTCGGATATGATAACGCCGTTCGGTTCCAGCAGGACCGGAACCTCTCCGGCCGGGTTAAGGGCAAGGAACGCTTCATCACGTTCCCAGTCAGCCTGAACATGCTCCTGCACATCAATACGTTTCTCGTGCAGGGCAAGGCGTACCTTGCGTGCTGATGGAGAGATCCAGTGATGAAAAAGGGTTCTTGTACCCAACCGTGTTCCCGGAACCATATTTACCAACCGTTTCAGAGTGGGCCTGCTGACCCTTTGTCCTTATCATATACCTTTGGACACGTGGCTACAGGTACTGATTTACGCAAAGCGCATCGCTGTCTTTCTGTCCAGACAGCGATGAGCAATGTATCCGGGCATACGTCTGTTCCCTTCCATCCTATGCTTGGCGGGTCATGATCCGTTCAGGCTTATGGTATCAGGATGAAAAAATGGGCACGTCACATCACGACAGAAGCGGTTTGTTGATGCCAAAACTGGTTACGGTCCTGCGCGATGGATACACCTTTTCCATGCTGCGGGCCGATATCATGGCTGGAGTGACCGTTGCCATTGTTGCCCTGCCATTATCCATGGCTTTGGCCATTGCGTCCGGAACGACGCCGGATCGTGGATTGGCGACGGCGATTGTTGCCGGTTTCCTGATTTCGGCCTTCTCGGGTTCGCGCTTCCAGATTGGTGGGCCAACGGGTGCCTTTGTTGTCATCGTTTTTCAGGTGATCCATGATCATGGTTATGACGGTCTGGTGCTTTCAACCCTGATGGCGGGATTTATCCTGATCGCGTTTGCCTTGGCGCGCTTTGGTACCTATATCAAGTATATTCCCTATCCCGTGGTCACCGGTTTTACATCAGGCATCGCCTTGATCATCCTGACCAGCCAGGTTCCTGAGCTACTTGGCTTGGGATTGAAGGATCCACCCCCTGACTTTATCGGCAAATGGGCGGCCATTCTGGATCAGATCCGTCATACAAAACCGGAAGCGCTGATTGTTGGCGGTATGACCCTTGTTGTTATCCTGGTGGTACGGCATGTGGCTCCGCGGGCGCCTGTTTTCCTGATCGGCATCAGCATTGGTGCTTTGGCAGCGGCGCTGGGTGGAGTAAATGTTGAAACAATCGGCAGCCGGTTTGGGGATATCCCGCGGACTCTTCCAGTTCCGACATGGCCCGATATCAGCGTGCAGCGACTGGTGACACTGGCCCCCTCTGCCTTCACGATTGCCCTTCTGGCCGGTATCGAGTCTCTTTTGTCTGCTGTCGTCGCCGATGGCATGACCGGGCGGAAGCACCGTTCAAACTGCGAGCTTCTGGGGCAGGGGATTGCCAACATCGGATCGGCTTTGTTCGGCGGAATGCCGGCAACAGGTGCTATAGCCCGCACAGCAACGAATGTAAGGGCCGGCGGTCTGTCTCCGGTTTCCGGCATGGTGCATGCGGTGGTTCTGTTGGTCCTTATGATGGTTGCAGCTCCGCTGGCCCGGTACTTGCCGATGCCGTCACTGGCGGCTGTTCTGGTCATGGTTGCCTGGGGCATGAGCGAGATTGACCGCTTCCGTCGTCTGTTGAAAGCACCTCCGGGCGATATTCTGGTCCTGCTGCTGACATTTGTGCTGACTGTTCTGGTCGACCTGACTTTGGCTATCCAGGTTGGGGTTGTTCTGGCGGCCTTGCTTTTCGTGCACCGTATTACCCAGGTCATGGAGGAAGAGCAGGGTTTGCATTTGGTTGATGAAGACACAGATGATTTTGCGCGGGTGCGCAGTGTCTACAGTCCTGAGAGCGGTGGATCACGCCGTACCGTGATATATCGCATCAACGGACCGTTCTTCTTCGGGATTGCCGGAAAACTGGCGGATATTCTGGAGAATATTGGACAGGTTCCGGATACCCTGATCCTGGATATGGAGGCTGTCCCCGTTATTGATGCAACGGCAGCCCATGCATTGGATGGCTTTATCGACCAC
Source organism: Haematospirillum jordaniae (assembly GCF_001611975.1). Taxonomy (GTDB): domain Bacteria; phylum Pseudomonadota; class Alphaproteobacteria; order Rhodospirillales; family Rhodospirillaceae; genus Haematospirillum; species Haematospirillum jordaniae. Next base: position 635,649 of record NZ_CP014525.1, on the reverse strand, counting down.
TGTTTGCGCAAGAGCATAGCTGTTCGTCTGGCCGGCGTTCGTTCCTACCCGCTACGTGTTCTGAAGGATCTGGGTGTAGACAGGAAAGTAGAAGCCATCCTTCCCCGGTCTGAACGCGGAGATACAAAATTATAGCGGGCTGAAAACGCTATTATTGTTATGATAATCTGCTTCCTTGGTCGGGTAGCGGACTTCAAGGAAGTATAGCCCACACGCAGGTGCTGTTGGCCCAGCACTGCTGCGCGACCGTGCTTCCAAGGCCTTGCGAACATCCCTGCCGGTCCATTTTCCGGTTCCGACCAAGGACAGTGTTCCCACCATGTTGCGGACCTGATGGTGCAGGAAGGAACGGGCCCGCACGAAAATCTCGATCAAGGATCCCTCGGGGACAGGGGTGTGGGTTACGGTCAGAAGATCCAGGGTTTTCACCGGACTTCGGGACTGACATTCGGTTGCCCGGAAGCTGGTGAAGTCATGGTTCCCGACCAGAATCTGCCCCGCCTCGTGCATGGCTTCTGCATTCAGGGGGCGGGCGACCCACCATACCTTGCCATGTTCTAGGACCGGGTGGGCACGGCGGCAGAGGATCCGGTAAACATAGGACCGTTCCAGTGCCGAAAAGCGTGCGTGGAAGTCATCATCCACTCTTTCAGCCTGCCTGACGGCAACAGGCAGAGGGCGCAGGTGGGCATTGATTGCATCGCGCACTTTTTCAGCAGGGTCCCCGCGCTCCAGATCAATATGAGCAACCTGCCCTAGGGCGTGAACACCGGAATCGGTCCGTCCTGCTGCATGGGCAACGGGCAGGACGCCACAGTATCGCTGTGCAGCCTCCTCTATGGCCTGTTGTACCGATAGGCCGTTGGTCTGCCGCTGCCAACCAACGAAGGCAGAGCCATCATATTCCAGTGTCAGCTTGTAACGGGGCATGGTTGGGCAAGGCTTTCAGGGCAGTGTGAACAGTCAGGATGCAGGCTGGCCGTTGAGAAGTGTCCCGGGAGGGAGGGGGAAGCCCCTGTAGAAGGCTCCGGCATCCATGGGATCTTTGCCTGCCCGCTGCAGGGATAAAAGGCGAACCGCACCATGGGAACAGGCAACAGTGAAGCTGTTGTCCAGAACGGCCCCGGGTTGGCCTTGCCCTTCAACGGGTTCGGCCGCCAGAACTTTTATCCGGGTTCCCGCATGCTCAAACCATGCCCCCGGGAAAGGGGACAGTCCGTTGATGTGGCGCGCAACCTTGGAAGAGGGGTGGTTCCAGACAATCTGGGCCTCTGCCTTGTTGATTTTCTCGGCGTAGCTTATGCCGTTTTCAGGCTGTGGCACAGCCTTCAATGTACCCCGCTCCAGTCCGTCCAGCGCTTCCAGAATCAGCGCTGCCCCTGTTTCTGCAAGGGTATCGTGCAACAGGCCGGTGGTGGTTGTATCGGTGATCGGTACGGTTTTTCTCAGCAGCATGGGGCCGGTATCCAGCCCGGCTTCCATCTGCATAATTGTGATCCCTGTTTCCGTATCTCCCGCCATAATGGCCCGGTGTACAGGTGCAGCGCCACGCCAGCGCGGCAGCAGCGAGCCATGGATATTGATACAGCCAAGGGTAGGGATATCCAGAATGGCTTGTGGCAGGATGAGGCCATAGGCTGCAACAACGGTAACATCAGGCTTTAGGGCTGCAAGAGTTTCGACTTCTTCCGCCCCGCGCAGGGATACTGGGTAATGTACGTCAAGGTCCAATGATTCCGCGGCCCTTTGAACGGCGGAAGGCCGCAGGGCTTGGCCCCGTCCGGCGGGGCGCGGTGGTTGGCAGTAGACTTTGGCAATGGTATGGCGGCTTGCCAGTGCCCGTAGTGCCGGCACGGCAAAGTCCGGCGTTCCCATGAAAACGACCCGCATCAATCCTTGTCCTTCCGCGTGGCGGGGACATACTCGGCCTCCAGGGTTCCGTTCTTTTTGCTTTTGGTCAGCTTGCGCAGGATCATGTTGCGCTTCAGGGACGATATGTGATCGACAAACAAGGTCCCTTCAAGGTGATCAATCTCGTGCTGGACAACAACAGCCAGAAGGCCATCGGCTTCAAGCTCCCGCACTTCATTCTGGTGATCCAGGTAGCGGACCCGGACCCGGGCCGGGCGATCAACCAGTTCGTAGTGATCTGGAAGGGACAGGCAGCCCTCTTCATAAGGCGCTGTTTCCTCAGATGCCCAGATGATTTCCGGATTGGCCATACGCAGGGGAGCTGGCGGCTCTCCCCTGTCGGCGGCATCAATGACAATAATACGCTTGAGGACCCCGACCTGTGGTGCAGCCAGACCAACGCCGGGGGCGGCATACATGGTTTCGAGCATGTCATCCATCAGGCGGACAATATCATGGTCCACCTTTTCAACCGGGACCGCGCGAGCCTTCAGGCGCGGATCAGGGGCGACAACGATGGGCAACAGCGCCATGGGTGGTTTCCTCGGAACATACAGGATCAACATTGTATGTGGAAATAAGCCGCCTTGACGGGGAAATCAAGCTGCAGCGGTACAGGGATGCAAGGCATCTCTGTTTTGTCCGGTATGTCCCGACCGGCATTCTCTAAATTTCCGCGCAGGCTTTGCCGTAGCGGGAAGGGCAGATATTCCAAGCACACCAAGGCCAACCGGGACTCATCCGGCCAGCCTTTTGGAGCCACTGAAGTTACCAAGCCATTCTTGCGGAACGCGCATGTATTTCCAATTTCATATGTTCATGTCAAGGCGCGCTTTGCTACCGGCATTTGACGTGTTGCGTTGCGGCTGCACCTGTCCACCACCAATCTGGATTACCGCTTGTGCCAAGGCAAAAGCAGCAACTCCTAAGGCTTGGTCTGCTTGCCGGACACGTGTTTCATAAACACGACGTGTGTCCTGCTCTGGCGGTACAGCGTTGCTCAGCGACTCCAGAACGGCTTGCCCCTGCTTGATACCAGCGCTGGCATCCTTCAGGACCTTGGCCACAACAGCGCCTAGTTCGGCCTCTGTCTTGGGAGGAGGTGATTGTGGAGCCGGGCTCCCATTATCCTGTATGGGCAGGCCATAGGGGAAATAATCCTCTGTGGCACCGGTTGTGATGTCGGCAGGCGCTGGCTCCGGAACAATTTCCAGTCTTCGGCTTTTTCCACCCAAGGCTTCGTTCAGAGCGTTTGCTGCCCGTGCAGCCGCCTTGTCAGCTTCAGAGACTACGGGAGTAGCCGCAGCAGTAGCTGATACCGGCACCGGGCGCGGATTCTCAGCCGGCACGGTGGTTTCAAGGTCAACAGACACACCCGAGCCGGCTGCGGCCGAGGCGAGCAAGTCGGCGGCCTTGCGTATGGCATTGCCGGCCTCGGCTATGCGGGCAAGCGCAGCCTCTGCTTTACGGGGGCTGTTCTCGGCCAGAGTCTTGGGCGTATCTCGGGCCACATCCCCAATGTCATCGCGTGCCAGACTGACTTGGACCCGTGCGCGCTGGATATCGTCGGCCCGGGCCAGAAGACTCTGGACCCGCAGCGCCACTTCTTCCGGCGTTTGGCGGTTTGATCCGGCATTGCTGTCAGCCCCGTTTCCACTGAAACGATCAGCACTGGCCGTCTGTATGTTTTCTGTCGTCTGAACCCGCTGAGCCTCAACATCTTCCCTGCGGACGGGAGGCTGCGGGAATGGCGCGCCCGCTGTGCGCAGACGTTCGACAGGACTAGTCATGGCCTTCTGCCTCCATTGTCCTGAACTCCGCCCCGGCCTCTATTTCCCTTATGGGAGATGCTCCGGGACAGGGAAGTCCGTTTCTTGGAATTCCCACAGGCACACTATACAGAATAAAATCCGACTTTTCCAGATAGTGTTGAGTTTTCCAAAATAAACAGTCCCCATGTATTTTTTAATTGTAACCTGATCATATGAATAACTGTTCGATGTACTGTTATTCATGGGGTATGGCGTGGGGATAATAATCTGTCCTTGCTTGTTTCTTATTGTCGGGCCAGACAAAAACTACCCCTTCAGTGGTGACTTTCATCCAAGGCTTCCCGTGGTGCCCCCTTTCTGGTAGCGGTGAGAGATTCAACCCATGGAAGTATATGACGTGCGATTGCCTCTGTTCCCCTTTCTGTTGGGTGCATGCCGTCTGCTTGAAGAAGGGTGGGGTTCCCTGCTACCCCGTCCAGAAAGAAAGGAACCAAGGGAACATTGTGCATGACCGCCAATTCCGGAAAAATGGCATTGAACTCTGTTGTGTACTCTTTCCCCATGTTGGGGGGGGCCAGCATGCCAAGCAGGAGGACTGCGATGTTATCCCTGCGCAGTCGGTGGAGAATCGTATTCAAGTTGATGCGTGTGTCCTTTGGGTCGATCCCCCGCAAGGCATCATTGGCACCAAGACCCAGCATGACAATATCGGGGCTTTCCTTCAGCATCCAGTCAAGGCGAGCCAGCCCTCCGGCAGAGGTATCTCCCGACACACCGGCATTGATCATGGTTACCGGCATCCCCTTTTCTTCCAGAATACGTGCCAGCTGGTCGGGGACCGATTGCCCGGACGGCAGGTTGTAACCTGCCATCAGGCTGTCTCCCAGTGCCATCAGTCTGGGACGTGATGAACTTGGTCCTGTGTCTGCCGCGTGGACGGCATGCCCTGTTCCGTTGACAGGAGACAGTATTGCCGCATATGCGAAAAGGGCAGCCCCGGCAACGCGGGCTATGGCAGGCAGGCGGAGAAAAAGAGCCATGGTGTCCGGTCCGGGCCTTCAGTCAAGGGAAGTATCCGTCATGCTTGACGATATCCATGTCAGCCTGAAGGGTCCTGCTGGTCCGGTCAATATCCTGCGTGGGGTTTCGCTTTGCATTGACAAGGGTGAGGCTGTAGCGGTGGTCGGGCCCTCGGGTTCAGGGAAATCGACCATGATGATGGTTGCAGCCGGACTCGAGCGGATCACATCGGGTTCTGCGCGTATTTGTGGGCAGGATATAGGTCCGCTGGATGAAGATGCCTTGGCTGTGTTCCGACGCGATCATGTCGGGGTTGTTTTTCAGTCCTTTCATCTTGTTCCGACAATGAGTGCTCTGGAGAATGTTGCCATTCCCCTGGAGCTGGCGGGTTCAACAGAGGCATTCGAGCGTGCCCGTGATGGTTTGCAGTCCGTGGGGCTTGGCCATCGCCTGCATCATGTTCCGGCCCAGCTGTCCGGTGGAGAGCAGCAGCGGGTTGCCTTGGCCCGTGCCTTTGCCACCTCCCCGGACCTTGTGCTGGCTGACGAGCCAACGGGTAACCTAGATGGGGCAACGGGGGCCATGATCATGGATCTTTTGTTTGACCATCGCCGCCGTAACGGGACGTCCCTGATGCTGGTAACCCATGATCCTGCCTTGGCGGCACGGTGTGACCGCACAGTGCGTCTGGAAGATGGGCGGCTGGTGTCCCATGCCTGATAATAGTTCTCCGTATGACAGGGATAATATCAGGCCTTGGTCTTTGGCCCTTCGGTTTGCGCGCCGGGATCTGCGTGGAGGTTTGCAGGGTTTACGGGTCATGATTGCCTGCTTGTTCTTGGGTGTTTTTGCCATTGCTGCGTCTGGTTCCGTGCGTTCAGCTGTAGAGGCCGGATTATCTGTCGGTGCCCGTTCTCTTCTGGGGGGAGATCTGGAGCTGCAACAGAGCCTTACGCGTCCGAGTGTGGAGCAGCGCCAGTTTCTGGCGCGCTACGGTATTGTTTCCGAGGTACGGGAAATGAGGGCCATGGCCCGCTCTGCCGGGACAGAAAAAGTTGCCATGGTTGAGCTGAAGGCTGTGGATAGCTTTTACCCCCTGTATGGCGATATGGGGGTGGCTCCGGATGAACCTCTTGCTTCGCTTCTGGACAGGCGTGCTGGTGTGTTCGGGGCTGTGTCTGACGCGTCCTTGGCACATCGGCTGGACATAAAGGTTGGGGACTCATTCAAGCTTGGTGAGACAACCTTGCAATTGCGTGCCCTGATAACGGTGGAACCGGACCGGGCTGCCTCGGTTATGGCGTTTGGTCCGCGCCTGATTGTATCGCCTCAGGGATGGGAGGCCACACGTCTGGAGATGCCGGGCAGCTTGGTCCGTACGGCTCTGCGTCTGAAAACACCACAGCCGTTGGACGCGGCGGATGTTCAGCGGGAGCTGGAAGCAGCCTTTCCCGGTTCCGGCTGGCGGGTGCGGGGGTTGGACTCTGCGGCTCCCGATGTGCGGCGTGTTCTGGGGAATGTGACCTTATTCCTGTCCCTAGTCGGTCTGACAGCCTTGCTGACCGGGGGTATTGGTGTTGCCAATGCTGTTCGCACATTTGTCGGTGCACGCATGGCAACGATCGCAACCCTGCGAACACTTGGGGCATCGGCTGCCTTGGTTTTCCGTATCTATATGTTACAGGTTTCCATCCTTGCCTTGTGTGCGGTTGGTGCTGCCATGTTTGCTGCCGCTGCCGTTCCTGTGGTGGTTGGTTCCCTGCTGGCCGACGTGTTTCCTGTGGCGTTGCCTCTGGGGATCTGGCCTGTTCCTTTGCTCCAGGCCGCTACAGCCGGGTTGCTGGTTGCGGCCGTTTTTGGCCTCTGGCCCTTGGCGCGGTGTCGCGAGGTGCCCGCCGCGGCCTTGTTTCGTGGCGTGCACGTGGACTCTTCCTTCCGTCCCCGTGGGCTGGTGGTTCCTGTTATTATCCTGTGTGCGCTTGCCTTGGCCATGCTGACGATCCTGTCTGCTGAGCGCCGTGATGTGGCCATTGGCTTTGTCCTTGGTGCGCTGATGTCTTTTGGCTTGTTCCGCCTTGCCGCCGCCGCTGTCATCTGGCTCGCATCCCGGGTGGTGCTTCGTGGCGCACCGCTTCTGCGTCTGGGATTTGCCAATGTCTGTCGTCCGGGGGCACCAACGATTCCGGTTGTCCTCTCTCTGGGGCTTGGGCTATCTGTTCTGGCAACCGTGGCGCTGATCGAGTTGAATCTCAACCGGCAGATCCGTGAACGGATTCCGGATACAGCTCCCGCCTTCTACTTTATCGATCTTCAGACGGCCAACTTGGACGCATTCCGTACCGAGGTGGAAGCTGTTTCCGCAGCCCGTATTACCGGTATGGCGGATATGGCGCGTGGTCGTATTGTTGCTATTAACGGGCAGCTGGTTGACGAGGCCTCTGTTGACCCGGAGGTGCGCTGGGCGGTGCGCGGTGACCGTGGTCTGACGACATCGGCCCATCCTCCAGAAGGATCAGTTCTGGTTGCCGGTGCATGGTGGCCACAGGATTATGGCGGGGAACCGCTGGTGTCTGTCGCTGCAAATGTTGCCCGCGGTCTGGGAGTTGCTGTGGGCGATTCCCTAACATTCAGTATTCTGGGACGGACTATGGATGTCCGGATCGGCAGCCTGAGGGAGATCAACTGGTCTACCTTGTCCCTGAACTTTGCGTTTGTTTTCAACCCCCGTGCCCTTGAAGGTGTGCCCCGGACTTGGATTGCCACAGTTTATGCCGCCCCGGGGTCCGAGGATGCTCTTGAGCGTGCTGTTGTCCGCGCCTTGCCATCCGTTTCGGCTATCCGTGTCAAGGAAGCCTTGGACAGTGTCGCATCGATACTGGATCGCGCCTCATATGCCATCCGTCTGGCGGCGTCTTTGGCTGTTATTGCCGGTCTTCTTGTTTTGTCCGCTGCGATTTCAGCTGGTCACAAGGATCGTGTACGTGACGCTGTTATCCTAAAGGTTTTGGGGGCAACCCGGGCAACCCTCCTGAAGGTATGGATGCTGGAATATGGCGTGACTGGTGTGGCAACCGGTATCGTTGCGGCCGGTGTGGGGACTGTTGCAGCCCGCGTTGTTCTGCAGGATGTGATGCGGGCCCAGTGGGTTTTTATGCCTGGTGTGACCTTTGCCATTGTTTGTGGAGGGTTGATTCTGGTCCTGGCTGGTGGCCTTGCCAGCGGGCTGCTGGCACTAAGCGGAAAACCCGCAGTTGTTCTTCGGCATGAGTAGGGAAAGGCCCTGATCCGTTGGTAGCAGGGCTTGCCCCGTGGCTCCTGAAAACCGTACCTAGCGTGTCCGGTTCTTGTTGCGTTGCCCCAATTCCGTGCCATATTCATAGGGACAGTGCTTGTTTTTTGTCTTTCAGAGAGGGTTTCATGAACCTTGAGAACCGCAACACCTGGACCCGGGCGGATTCGGTCGCTGGCGTCGCCGAGATTGATGCCGGCCTGCGCGCCTATATGCTGCGGGTCTACAATTACATGGCTTCTGGCGTCGCCCTGACCGGGATTGTGGCCTGGCTGGTGGCCAATACGGGCCTGAGCAGTGTTTTCTTCAGCGCCGGTCCGCAGGGCATGCAGCCCTCGATGCTGGTATGGGGGGCTATGCTGGTCTCTATTGGCTTGGCTTTCTTCATGTCGTTTCGGATTGCGTCTCTCCAGTCGTCAACGGCCCAGGGCTTGTTCTGGGCTTATGCCGCCCTGAACGGCGTCTGGATGGCCAGTATCTTCTTTACCTATACCGAGACATCGATTGTCCGCGTGTTTTTCATTACCGCGGCCTCCTTTGCCGGTCTGAGCCTTTATGGCTACACCACGCGGCGTAACCTTGATGCTATGGGCGCATTCATGGCCATGGGCCTTATTGGTCTGATCATTGGCAGTGTGGTTAACATCTTCTTGGCCAGTTCGGCCATGCACTGGATGCTGTCTGTTGTCGGGGTTATCATTTTTGCTGGCCTGACAGCCTATGACACCCAGAAGGTCAAGGAAATGTATCTGGAAGCGGATGGCCATGACATGGCCCTCAAAAAGTCGGTTATGGGGGCTTTGACCCTGTATCTTGACTTTATCAACCTCTTCCTGATGCTGCTCCGGTTCTTTGGTCAGAACCGCGAATAAGAACTCTCACGTTTATCATACTCAGGGGGGCTTTCGGATTGTCGGAGGCCCCCCTGTTTCTTGTCCGGTCCTGATTTCCGGAACAGTGGGATCACGGGCGGTGGATTTGGTCTCGTGTTTGGTAGTGGCCTGTCCTAGACTTCCGCCGTCTTTGCACTGATGCAGGTTTGTACTTTATGGCATTGCTCCGTTCGGTATCCATTGTTGGCTTCTTCACCTTGCTGTCGCGCTTTACCGGCCTGGCGCGTGAGGCGCTGATTGCCCATTACTTGGGGGCCGGCATGGTAACAGACTGTTTCAATGTTGCCTGGAAGCTGCCAAACCTGTTCCGTCGCTTGTTTGCCGAGGGGGCTTTCTCGGCTGCATTTGTCCCCTTGTTCTCGGCGACGCTGGAGCAGGAGGGTGAAGACGGTGCCCGAGTTTTTTCCGATCGGGTCTTCTCTTTTCTTGCACTGGCGCTGGGGCTGTTCAGTGCTCTTATGATGATGGCTATGCCTTGGGTCATGCACGTTTTTGCGCCCGGTTTCAGCGAGATCCCGGGCAAGCATGAGTTGGCCTCTGATCTGGCCGGTATTACTTTCTCGTATCTGTTCTTTGTTTCCCTGTGTTCGCTGTTGTCCGGAATTCTGAATTCTCTTGGCCGGTTTGCAGCCGCCGCAGGAACGCCGGTCCTGTTGAATGTTGTCAGCATGGCCGGACTGGTTTGGTTGTCTGATTTTACGCCCACGCCGGGTCATGCCTTGGCGTGGGGAACAGCCTTGGCGGGGATCGTCCAGTTTTTGTGGTTGTTGCACTCTGCGTGGAGAGCCGGGTTCCTGCCCCGTTTGGTCCGTCCTTCCCTGTCGCCCAAAGTTCGCCTTTTGCTGATCCGGATTGTCCCTGTGGCTTTTGGGGCAGGGTTGTATCAGGTCAGCCTTTTGATTGACGTTGTGCTTGCCTCACTCTTGCCGGAAGGCTCCATCAGTTGGCTGAACTTTGCCGACCGCCTGAACCAGCTGCCGCTTGGCGTGGTTGGTATTGCGATGGGAACAGCCCTGTTGCCGGTTCTGTCCCGTCAGCTGGCCGCTTCAGACGAGGCTGCTGCACTGGACAGTCAGAACCGTGGGGTGGAGTTGTCCCTTCTGTTGACCTTGCCGGCCATGGTGGGGCTTGTGCTTCTGGCTGAGCCCATTGTTGCCCTGGTGTACGAGCGAGGGGCCTTCACCGCTGCGGATACAGAGGCAACGGCAGCGGCGTTGACGGCTTTTTCCCTTGGTTTGCCGGCATATGTTTTGGTCAAGGTCTTTACTCCGGGTTTCTTTGCCCGTGGTGATACGTCCACGCCGTTCCGGATTGCGGCGGTGGCGCTTGGTATCAACGTGATTTTGAACCTTGTCCTGATGCAGGTCATGGCGCATGTCGGGCTGGCGCTGGCGACGGCTATCGGCAGTACGGTCAATGCCATGCTTTTGGGCATTGTTCTCTGGCGTCGCGGGCACTATCGCATGGACCACCGCCTGTTACAGCGTCTTCCCCGTACCCTTCTTGCAACCAGCCTAATGGGTGGCGTTGTCTATGCTGTGGGCTATGCCATTCCCCTGTTTATCCCGCTTTTATCATGGGGTGTGCTGGTGGTGCAGATTGTGGCGGGCTTTGTTGTTTTCTTTCTTGCCGCTTTCCTTTGCGGTTCCGTCCGGCGTGAGGATCTGGCCTACTTGCGGGCCATGCGTCGTTCCCAACCCCGTGCTTGATCGCGTGCTCGGTGTAGGGTATCCCATCCGCCTGCTGACGGGCTTGCCGGGTGCAGGGTTTGCTTCTTGATAACAGGATCGTATGATGAAACGTATTTTTTCCGGCGCACAGCCTACCGGAAACTTGCATCTGGGCAATTATCTTGGGGCAATCCGTAACTGGGTAACGCTGCAGCAGGATTTCTCTGACTGTGTATTCTGTGTTGTTGACCAGCATGCGATTACTCTGTGGCAGGATCCCAAGGAACTTCATCGTTCCATCCGTGAACTGGCAGCGGCCTATATCGCGGCTGGTATTGATCCTAGGAAGTCCATTCTTTTCAATCAGTCCGCTGTTCCTGGTCATGCCCAGCTGGCGTGGGTTTTCAACTGCGTTGCCCGTATCGGCTGGATGAATCGGATGACCCAGTTCAAGGACAAGGCCGGAAAAAATCGCGAAAATGCTTCTGTCGGATTGTATGTTTACCCAACTCTGATGGCAGCCGATATTTTGCTGTATAAGGCGACGCATGTGCCGGTCGGGGAAGACCAGAAACAGCATTTGGAATTGACCCGGGATATTGCAATCAAGTTCAACAACGATTTTGGTGTGGATCTATTCCCCGTTCCTGAGCCCTTGATCCTAGGAGAGGCAACCCGGGTCATGAGCCTGCGTGACGGCACCAAGAAGATGTCTAAGTCTGATCCGTCTGATTATTCACGTATTAATCTTGCGGATGATGCCGATGCTATTGCGCAGAAGATCCGTAAGGCCCGCACGGACCCCGATCCCTTGCCCGAGGTTGTAGCCGGGCTTGCCAACCGGCCCGAGGCCGACAACCTGGTGACGATTTTTGCTGCCCTGAAGGGAATCAGCAAGGCAGCGGCCCTTGCTGATGTCGGGGGGCAGTCGTTTGCCGTGTTCAAGGGCATGCTGACGGATCTTCTGGTTTCTGAACTAGCTCCGGTCAGCGCGGAGTGGCGGCGGCTGGTGGCTGACCCAGCTTATATCGACTCTGTTCTGCGTGACGGCGCAGAGAGGGCTTCTGTCTTGGCGCGTCCCATTCTCGATGAGGTTTACGATACCGTCGGGTTCTTGCGACCTTAACTGACGGGAAACATTCTTGTCTTCGGACCCCACGCCTTTCCCAAGGTGTGGGGTCTTTTATCATTCACTACAGATGTTTCTGCTGTGACTGTCTTCGGTGCGGGGTACAACAGAAGAAATACCCTGTTCTTGCTTTCCAGCAGACTTTCGCGAACACCGGGAACTCTGAATGCAGGTCTATCTCCCGATTGCTGAAATGTCGGTGAATATTTTTCTCGTTCTCGGGATCGGGATCGTTGTCGGGTGGCTTTCAGGTTTGTTTGGTGTTGGCGGTGGTTTCCTGATGACCCCGTTGCTGATGTTTCTGGGGGTATCGCCTGCTGTTGCGGTCGGAACCGGTGCCAACCAGATTGTGGCTTCGTCTGTTGCCGGGGTTATGGCGCACTGGAGACGAGGAAATGTTGATGTCCGGATGGGCATGGTTCTGCTTGTTGGTGGTCTGGTTGGATCAGGAATAGGGGTCTTTCTATTCCGCTGGCTTCGGTCTGTTGGTCATATCGATCTGGCTATTGCGTTGTGCTATGTCGTGTTTCTGGGGACGATTGGCTCCCTTATGCTGGGCGAAAGCCTGTTGGCAACTTGGCGGGCCCGCCGTCCGGGACATGTTCCTCGCGATGCCGTACAGGAAGAGTCTGGTCACTGGGCAGACCGACTTCCGCTTAAAATGACGTTTCATCGTTCCCGGCTTTATATTTCTGTGATTCCACCGTTTCTTGTTGGGGTTCTTGTCGGGGTTCTGGCTGCGATCATGGGGGTTGGTGGTGGTTTTGTTGCCGTTCCTGCCATGATTTATGTGTTGCGTATGCCAACCCAGGTGGTGATCGGGACATCCCTGTTCCAAGTAATCTTTGTCAGCGCCAATACGGCCTTCCTGCAAGCCCTGCTGAACCAGACCGTAGATGTCATGTTGGCGCTGACACTGCTTGTTGGAGCTGTAACCGGCGCCCAGTTCGGGGCTCGTTTCGGCAGCCGTATTAAGGCCGAGCAGATGCGCATCCTGCTGGCGCTTCTGGTGCTGGCTGTCTGTATTCGCTTGGCATTTGATTTGATGGTCGAACCCGAGGAGCTTTTTATTCTGGGTGGAGGAGGCTGATGTCCAGACTCCGCCTGTGTTGTCTTCTGCTCTCCATTCTTCTGTCTATTCTGCCTGGCGTGTGTCATGCGAACCGTCAGCAACCGGTTGTGGCTGATTTGTCCAAGCATCTTGTCGCTATCAATGCCGGATTCTCCGGGACTGATGTGCTTCTGTTCGGGGCTACCGATGGGCCCGGTGATATTGTCCTTGTGGTGCGTGGTCCCCCGCAGCAGCAGATCATTCGTCGCAAAACGAAATCCGGTCCAATCTGGATCAATGGCGAATCAGTGGTTTTTGATAGTGTGCCAGCTTTTTATCTTGTTGCCTCCAGTGCGCCGCTAGAGGAAATTCTGCCGGACAGCGTGCGGCGATTGCACCAGATCGGGTTGTCTTACCTGAATTTGGAGGTTCTTGAGCCCGTTACCGAAGATGCGCATGTCACAGAGCCATTCCGCCAAGCACTAATTCGCTTGAAGGCTCAGCGTGGGGTCTATGTGACTACCGTTGGTACGATTGATCACATGGCTAACCGCTTGTTCCGGTCCGAGCTGCAGTTTCCCTCCAACGTGCCAACCGGCACCTATATGGTCGAGGTTTACTTGGTCCGTGACCGGCGTGTTGTCAGTGCCGAGATTACGCCACTCAGTATCAGTCGGGCTGGATTGGGGGCCGAGATTTTCCTGTTTGCCCACGATCATGCTGTTCTATATGGCGTCCTTGCTATTCTGGCTGCGGCCAGCGCAGGGTGGTTTGCCGCCCTTGTTTTTCGACGTAACTGAGAGCCGGAGAAACCCGGATGGGGGACAGCGCACAGGGCCGTGTACGGCGTACTTTTCTGGTTGTTGTAGACGAAAGCGAGGAAATGCGCGCGGCATTGCGCTATGCCTGCCGTCGTGCACGGCGTACAGGCGGGCAGGTTGCGTTGCTGCGTATCATCCAGCCGCGCGAGATCCAGCATTATGCTCTGATCGGGGAGAGTATGGCTGACGAGCTTCGATATCAGGCCAGTAGTCACCTGAACGAAATAGCTACAGACGTTCAGCATATTTCCGGTACTGCGCCTGTTTTATTGATCTGCGAAGGCGAGTCGAGTGAGGAGCTTCTCAAACTCCTCCGGGATAAGCCGAATATCAGCGTTCTGGTTCTGGCGGCAGGAACCGGAGCTGATGGACCGGGGCCTCTGGTATCTGCCCTGACAGGTCGGTTAGCGCATCTTGTGCGGATTCCAGTCACGATTGTCCCTGGTGCTATGACAGATGATGCAATTGATGCCATGACCTGAAGAAAATCTATGCCCTTTTCCCCGGCTTGCATCAGGACTGAGGCAGTCCTATTTCAACCCGGATCATTATGGTGTAGCTTCGGCAGCATGCTTGTGATCCCTGTGATCTTCTAACTGCTAAAAGCCTGAGGTTTCCATGTTTATACAGACAGAATCCACCCCCAATCCTGATAGCCTGAAGTTTATTCCCGGTAGGATTGTCATGGCTTCAGGAACCGCGGATTATCGGCAGGAGTCTGAAGCCATGGACTCTCCGCTGGCGACCCGTCTTTTTGCGATAGAAGGTGTTGCGGGTGTTTTCCTTGGGGCTGACTTTGTGACGGTAACGCGTGGTGAGGGGCGGGACTGGCAGGTTCTGAAGCCGCTTGTGCTGGGTGCCATCATGGAACACTTCACCTCGGGTGCTCCGGTCACGCACGATGCTGTTGAGGAAGAAAGTTTTGATCCTGCCGATGCAGCCCTAGTTGAACAGATCAAGGAATTGATTGAAACCCGTGTGCGTCCGGTTGTAGCCCGTGATGGCGGTGATATTGTTTTCCGTGCATTCCGTGATGGTACGGTTTATCTGCATATGCGTGGATCATGTTCAGGGTGCCCAAGTTCAACAATGACCCTGAAGCATGGCATTGAGAACATGTTACGTCATTTCATTCCTGAAGTTAGAGCTGTCGAGGCTGTTTCATAATCTTCGTTATGTAAAGAGGTCTGATGTGACTTTGTTTCCCTGATTTGTTTGATTTTTTATTCTGCCATTTTGGCGTCTTCCGTATCCGAATCATTGATGTCAGGCACCTGTTTGCATTGTTTATAGTGCTAATAAGGTGCCTCTAAATTGAGGTGTATGAGATTTATTTTTGTTTCAGCTTCCTATATTTCTCAAGGGTGTAGCCCTTTATGGGCCTGTCTTTTGCCCATTTTCACGGATCAGGTGCTTGACCTAGGGTGCTTTACTTTATATTAGCTTCCCCTCCGATGCCTTGGACTGCGGTGCTGCTGCGGGCCATCTCTGATGGCATCGTGATCCGGTTTTGCCCCTGTGCAACCGGTGTTCAACCCGGTGCGGTGCCCGTTTGGCCAGAGATCCCGGCCAGAGGGCGTACCAAAACGGGAGTTTCACCCGCCCTGAATTAGGGGCGAGAATCTCCCACCACATGTTGGCCGGTCTGTTTGGTGTTGTGCCGTAAAGGTACGATGCCCGCGGTCTAGGGCTTGGCGGCGCCGAGGATCTTTGCGTTTCATTCGCGTGTTGAACGTGCCGCAGCCCCCGGTAAAGAGGTGTGTATGTATCAGAAGCGATCCTGTCGGCGCTTCAACATTGTTGTGTTGGGTGTTGTGTTTACCTGTGTGGGTGGCCTGTACAGTGCGGCGGTCTCTGGTGTGGCGGGTCTGCATAGAGGTAGCGAGCGTACGGTATCAGAATCTGCTTCTACAGGGGCGCCATCGGTTCCCAGAACATGGGTTTCTCTGTCATCACGCGTTCCATCAGCCTTGCTATTGCCTGTTGGCAAGCCGTCGGTTCCAACGTCTCTGGCCACACCGGCCGATGTGCGTGCTGAACGGCTGGATGCCCTCTATGAGGAACTGTCTTACGGTCTGGATGGCGTGAGGAGCGGTGTTGCAGCTGTCCCACGCGTTTTTTCTCCATCTGTTCCCCGAGATATGCGCGATGTTGATGTTGAACGCCGCAAGAGCCTGTTCCTGCGTATGTTGCTGCCTGTTATTCTGCGTGTTAACGAGGAGATCGAGAGCGACAGAACCCGCCTGAAAAGGCTGATCGAGCGTGACGGTGCGGGGATGCCAGTTAGCGAGCATGATGCGTTGTGGCTGGAAGACAAGACGCGCGAGTATCGCATGCGTGTTGTCAATATGGAGCAGTTGCTGAAGCGGATGGACATTGTGCCTCCTTCCATTGCCCTTGCTCAGGCTATTGAGGAAAGCGGCTGGGGAACCTCGCGCTTTGCCATGCAGGGTAATGCTTTGTTTGGCCAGTGGACACCCTCTGCACGCGGCTTGAAGCACCCGGATCCGATTGCACCGGGTTGGCGTATTGCTTCTTTTCCCTCTCTTTTAGATGCGGTGCGGTCCTACGTCGTGAACCTGAATACGCATAGTGCGTATGGAGAGTTTCGTTTGGCCCGTTTTTCTGCCCGGAAGGCAGGATCATTACCTGAAGGCATGAGCCTAGCTCCCTACCTGCATCGCTATTCAGAGCGTGGTTCCGCTTATACTCAAGCGTTGCGCAACATTATACGGGTTAATGAGCTGCGTGCGTTCGACAGCGCCCGCTTGTCAGACAGGGCGATAGAAGTGGCGGCTTTGCCTGATGACCTGATCCATGCTCCTGATCTTTCCCCCGCTCCTTGACCGGAGAGTGATGCGGCCAAGCTGTCAAGATCTTGAGCGAGAAGCCGACTGAGCCTTTCCAGGTATGGCTTTGGCCTCTCTCTCCGGCCAGTTACACCATTCCCTGACCGGGCACCGGTCGCAGGCCGGGGTTCGTGCCTTGCAGATGTAGCGTCCGTGCAGGATCAGCCAATGGTGCGCATGCTGGCGAAAGCGGGCGGGAATGACTGTTTCTAGCATCTTCTCGACAGCCAGCGGCGTCTTGCCGGCAGCCATGCCTGTGCGGTTGGCGACGCGGAACAGATGGGTGTCAACAGCAATGGTTGGTTCGCCAAAGGCAATGTTCAGAACGACATTGGCTGTCTTGCGGCCAACGCCGGGCAATGTTTCCAGAATGTCTCTGTTACGGGGAACGGTGCTGTTGTAATCGCGGACCAGAATCTGCGACAGGGCAATAATGTTTTTGGCCTTGGTGTTGAACAGGCCAATGGTCCGGATATGTTGACGCAGCCCTTCTTCCCCCAGTTCCAGCATTTTCTCCGGCGTATCGACACGTTGGAACAGGGCGCGGGTTGCCTTGTTGACGCCGGTATCTGTTGCCTGGGCTGATAGTGCAACCGCGACCAGAAGCGTATAGGCGTTGACGTATTCCAGCTCCCCTTTTGGCTCTGGATTGAGGGCCTGTAGCGTGCTGAAAAACCCCTCGACCTGTTTCCGGGTCATGGGACGGGTTGCGGTCGTCCGGGTATTGTGTTGCGTGCTCATGGGGTACGGGGGGTCAGGCCCAGAACATCCTGCATGGAGTATAGTCCGGGCCTGCGCCCGTTGCACCAGCGTGCAGCGCGGATGGCGCCACGGGCAAAGATCTGTCTGGAGCTGGCTTTGTGGGTCAGTTCCACCCGTTCGCCATCGGCTGCGAAAATCACAGTATGTTCCCCGATTACGTCACCGCCCCGCAAGCTGGCAAAACCGATTGTACCCGGCGTCCGGGGGCCTGTATGGCCATTACGGGTTATCTGTGAGACATCATCCAGGGTGGTTCGCCGCCCACGGGCGGCCGCCTGCCCCAAGCCTAATGCTGTGCCAGATGGCGCGTCAACCTTGTGGCGGTGGTGCATTTCAAGGATCTCTATGTCGTAATCCAGCCCCAGAATGGCGGCTACTCTTTCTGTCAGGGCAAACAGTAGATTGGTGCCGATGCTCATGTTTGGTGACATGACAATAGGGATGCTCTTGGCTGCAATGGATACAGCTTCTTGTTGGGTGGGAGAGAAGCCCGTTGTTCCCACGATCAGGGCTGTTCTGTGAGTGGCTGCTAGGCGGGCATGCACGGTGGTGGCATCCGGGGTCGTGAAATCGATAACAGCATCGGCATGGGAGAAGAGGCTGGAGGGATCATCTGTGATTGCTATGCCAAGTGGCTCTGTTGTGCCAACAAGGCGGCCTATGTCCTGACCCAGGAAGGGAGATCCCTGCGGCTCTGTTCCACCAGCTAGGGTAACAGTATCGGTAGCAAGAATTTCCTGGACCAACATCCGGCCCATGCGACCGGCGCATCCAGCTACAGCAATTTTCATGGAAGAACCTTTCGGGGGCAGGGCATCGTGCAAAGGCCCCGCATGGGCTGCGGGGCCAAGAAAGGGAAGCGCTCGGCAGATCTACAGCGTCTGGTGGCCAATACGCCGGATCTGGCGGTGTGTAGGGCGGAACCGCTCCAGATACGACGGAATAATGGCTTCCGTGGTTTCCGGGCGGATACCAAGTTCAGCCAGACCGGGGCAAGTCCCCGACACAACGCTGTCCCGTTCCATCATTTTAACCATATCCGGTGTCAAGGGCGGAACCGGCAGGAATTGAAGCAGGGCAGCCTGAATGCGTGCCACGGCCATGGGCGCGGGGAGAACAGGCTTGCCACGGCGTGTTTCCCGCATGACCTGTTCCATGATCTCCTTCAGTGTCATGACGCGTGGCCCACCCAGCTCCCACAGCTTCCCTTGCTGGCTGCGGTCATCAAGGATGCGGCATATCACCTCGGCAACATCACCGACATAGACAGGCTGAAGCTTCGGCCCACCAGATCCGACTAGGTCAAGACGGGGCAGCTCGCCCGGAACTTTGCGCAGGGCCGGGGCATCCGTTGTGAAATACAGCAGGAACGGCAGCGCCCGTGCCATGGCGCCAAAGCGATTGTAGAAGTCATCCTCGGGACCAAAAATGACCGACGGGCGAAGAATGCTGGCCCCTGGGAAGGCAGTTTTGACCCGGGTCTCACCCTCGGCCTTGCTGCGGGCGTAGCTTGCCGGGCTGGAAGGATCGGCACCCAGTGCGCTCATGTGGACAAGGTGCTGGACGCCAGCTTCCCGGGCCAAGCGCGCGATGGTTTCGGCCCCCACAACATGGATGGCATCGAAGCAAACCGGTCCCTTTTCGTACAGGATACCGACCAGATTGATAACCGCGCTTGCCCCCTGTACGGCACTGCGGACCGTATCCTCACGCGTGATGTTTGCGTAAACAGGCGAGACTTGGCCCAGATCACCTAGGGGTTTCAGGAATTTGGCACCTTCGGGATCCCGGACGGCGACGCGGATACGCCAGCCCGCTTTTGTCAGCTTGTTGACCAAATGACGGCCAACGAAACCGGATCCGCCAAAAATTGTGACCAGACGTTCGGTCATGGTACTGAAACTCCCGAAATATCAGTGCCGGGGCCCCATTCGCTGCGAGCCTTGCGGGACCGTGCCAAAGACAGCTTCCTGTCCGGGAAATTGGCACAACACGAGGCCGGACGCAACAGAGAGCCCCTGAATACCGCCTGGTGGCCAATCTCCTAGTATTGGCTTGCCAGAGTTGGTTGTTCTCTTTTGAAAAATATCCATGGTGTTAAAAAGATGATTGACGCAGAGGCAACATGCCCATATAAACCGCCCCCACCAAGACGTTTCTCTTGGTCTTTGTGCTGTGAAAGAACGCAAATCTTTCTGGCAAGAAAAAAGAGAGCGGTATTGTGTCACCAGCCTAGGTGGCGGAATTGGTAGACGCGCAGGTTTCAGGTACCTGTGGCCGAAAGGTCGTGGAAGTTCGAGTCTTCTCCTGGGCACCATCCGCCTGGCAAAGCTTCGCAGGATCCCGGGAAGGGAAGCGGAGATTTGCTAGGCGGATTTTTTTGTGGCCATAAGCCGTATTTCTGTCCATGAATACCGCCGTGTCGCAGTGCGCCAGCGCCCACTCTCTATCTTCGGTAGAAAAGCCAGTTTTCGGGGATTTTGGCAATGACTATATACTATCATCGTGGCGATCTGCCGGCTGACGTTGGTTTTTCGGGAGCGGTTGCCATTGATACCGAGACAACCGGGTTGTCCCCCGTACGGGATCGTCTGTGTGTTGTGCAACTCTCCGGAGGAGACGGCAATGCGCATGTTGTTCATGTCGGTGGCGCATTGGGGTATGATTGCCCGAACCTGAAAGCCGTTTTGGCCGATCCTTCGCGTCTCAAGATCTTTCACTATGCCCGCTTTGATATTGCCATACTTCGCAAGTATCTGGGGGTAGCCTGTGCGCCAGTTTATTGCACCAAGATCGCATCCCGTCTGACGCGTACCAATACGGATGCCCATGGTTTGCGGTCCTTGGTCCAGGCCCTGACAGGTGTGGAGCTGGACAAACAGCAACAGTCTTCAGACTGGGGAACGGATGGTGAGTTGACGGCAGAACAATTGTCTTATGCGGCCTCGGATGTATTGTATCTGCATGCCCTGAAAGATCGTCTGGATGCTCTTCTTGTGCGGGAGCGTCGTACCCATCTTGCCGAGTCTTGCTTCCAGTTTCTTCCGATCCGTGCGGAGCTGGATCTGCTGGATTGGCATAGCCTTGATATCTTCAGTCACTGAACGCTGAAGGAGTGTGTTGGTGAAAGCATCATCGTCCCTTTCGTCCGGACCTGTATCCCTGAACTCTGCCCTGGAAGCCGGGCGCAGGGTGCTGTTGACCGAAGCCGGGGCTCTGCATAGCCTGGCAGAGAGCCTTGATGGTCCTTTCTCGGCTGCCTTGGAGCGGCTTCTGGCTGTAAAAGGCCGTGTTGTTGTCACGGGCATGGGCAAGAGTGGCCACATCGGCGCCAAGATTGCCGCAACCTTGGCATCAACGGGTACGCCGGCGTTCTTTGTGCACCCTGCTGAGGCCAGTCACGGTGATCTCGGGATGGTGACGCAGGATGATGCGGTCGTCGCCCTGTCCAATTCAGGGGAGACGGCCGAGCTGGCGGATATCGTCGCCTATACCCGTCGTTTTGCTATCCCCCTGATCGGTATTACCGGGCGGGCTGATAGCGCTTTGGCTGTGGACAGCGATGTTGCCTTGGTGCTGCCGGCCTTTGAAGAGGCATGCCCGCATGGATTGGCTCCGACCACTTCAACCACGCTGATGTTGGCCTTGGGTGATGCTCTGGCGGTTGCTCTTCTGGAAAGCAAGGGATTCACTGCTGAAGATTTCCGTCTTTTCCATCCGGGGGGGAAGCTTGGGCAACGCCTGATGCGTGTTGCTGACCTGATGCATGGTCCGCAGGAGCTGCCGTTGTGTACACCCGATACCCTGATGGCGGATGTTCTGGTCGAAATGACGGGTAAAAGTCTTGGCTGTGCCGGTGTTATGGGGGCTGATGGGCGTCTGGCCGGTATGATTACAGATGGCGATCTGCGCCGCCATATGGAAGATGGGTTGATGCGGCGGCGGGCAGTGGACGTTATGACCCCGGACCCGATGACGGTTTCGCCCACGCTTCTTGCGGGGGAAGCCTTGCATCGTATGAACAGCCGCAAGGTTACCGGCCTTTTTGTCGTTGATCCAGGTGGGCGGCCGGTTGGTTTCCTGCATGTGCATGATTTGCTCCGGGCTGGTATTGTCTGATGCCTGTTCCTGATCCTTCCGGACGTTGGTCCTTGTTGTTCGGATACAGTCGTCTTGTCGTGGCGATGAAGGTTCTGCTGCCTGCCCTTGCCCTGCTTCTGATTGTGGGTGTTCTTCTCTGGCCGCGCCTTGTTGCCGACACAACTGCTCCTTCGTCCTTGATCCAGGCTGCGACAGAAGACGTTCCACTGGAAAACAAACAGATGGAGCAGCCCCGTTACAGGGCAACAGATGCGGACAACCAGCCTTATACCCTGAATGCCGATCGTGTGTGGGAGGTGGTGCCCGGGTCGTCAGAGTTTAACTTGGTCAATCCACGCGCTGACATGACAACGAACGATGGCGCGTGGTTGGCGATGGATGCGCCTGAGGGGCTGTATTATGAGAATCAATCCATTCTGGATTTATCTGGCGGTGTGAACCTGTATCATGATGCGGGGTATGAGTTGCATACGCCATCTGTCACGATTGATGTGGCGGGAGGGGAAGCCATTGGCATGGAGGCCGTTGAGGGGCAGGGGCCATCCATGACAATCGCATCAGAAGGTATCCATGTGGTGGAGCGTGGTCGTTCCGTCCTGTTTACGGGAAAGGTGCGCCTTGTTCTTTACCCGGAGAAAGCTCCTTAGGAGCGGCAGGAGCCTGATCACATGCGTATCGCGGCACGTATCCTGTTTCTCTTGGTTGCTCTGTTGGGTGGCCTTGTCTTCTTGCCTGTGCATGCGCAGGACCCTAGCCGTGTGGTGGCCGGGGATGATGATGCACCGGTCGTGATAGAGGCTGAGAATGGTCTGGAATGGACAAGGGAGCAGCGTCGTTTTGTGGCGCGTGGTCATGCGACCGCCGTTCGGGGTGATGCGACGCTGCGGGCTGACACTCTCTTTGCCTTCTATGATGATGACAGCCATAATAAGGCTGCCCCGCAGGGTGCGGGTTCGTTCGGTGCCATTCGTGTGCTGGAGGCGCACGGCTCTGTCGTGATGACGGCTCCGGGAAGACGTGCGCGGGGTGAGAAAGCTGTTTACGATGTTGTCAAAGGTGCCTTGACACTGTTTGGTCAGGGGAAAGGCGTTGTCGTAACCCTGCCGCAGGATACTATAACGGCGCGTGATACAGTCCACTATGACAGTCGCTCTTTGGTGGCAACAGCAAAGGGAGACGCCCGCGTTGTCAGGCAGGATCGCATCATGTCTGCCGATAGCATGGTTGCACGGATGAGTGCGGCACGTGGTGGGGATACCTTGAAAACCGTTGATGCAACCGGAAATGTCCGTATCGTTACCCCGCGTGAGCAGGGGACAGGTGATCGCGGACACTATGATGCCGTGACCGGCATTGCCACGCTGACAGGTACGGTTACTCTGGTTCGTGATGGAACGATTCTGACCGGTAACAAGGCGGTATTTGACATGAATACCGGTGTGTCCCGTCTGGTGGGCGGGCCAGGGCGGGCTAGGGCTGTTCTGGTTCCGGAAAAACCTGTTCAGGACGGGCAGAAGAGTGGTAGCGATGAAGTATCGAAGGGTCAGCCCTGATTCCCGACGGGGTTCAGCGGTCAGCATACGGAGACAGCGACGCTTGTGAGAACGGAGAAAGATCATCCTGAACCGGGTTCCGGTTCCGATAACGAAACGGCTGGCCTAGTTCAGGCAAAAGATTCAAGCACGGGCCTTCGTGTCCGCCGCATAGGCAAGCACTACAAACGTAGGCCTGTTCTTCACGATGTCAGCCTGTCTGTGCAGCGTGGGGAGGCCGTTGGTCTTCTTGGGCCGAACGGGGCTGGCAAGACGACGTGCTTTTATTGTGTGACGGGCCTTATTATGCCTGACTCAGGGACCATCGAGCTGGATGGTCGTGATATCACGGCGCTGCCCATGTATCGTCGGGCGCGTTTGGGCATAGGGTATTTGCCGCAGGAAGCCTCTATTTTCCGTGGGCTCAGCGTCGAGCAGAATATCATGGCTATTCTGGAGGTATGCGAGTCGGATCAGGATGTGCGCGAAGAACGGCTTGAGGATCTTCTCGCTGAATTCTCCGTATCCCACCTGCGCCGGGCTCCGGCCTTGTCCTTGTCCGGGGGGGAACGTCGGCGTGTGGAAATTGCCCGTGCACTGGCATCCAGACCATCTTATATTCTTCTGGATGAACCGCTGGCTGGGATTGATCCGATTGCAGTGGCTGAAATCCGTGACCTTGTGGCCCATCTCAAGGATCGGGGTTTGGGCGTGTTGATCACGGATCACAATGTACGGGAAACACTGGATATCATTGACCGTGCCTGTATTCTTCATGCTGGTACGGTCCTGATGGAAGGGAAGCCGGAAGAGATTGTGGCTGACGAAGGGGTTCGTCGCGTGTATTTGGGCGAGAATTTCAGACTGTAGGGCGGGGGGCCCCGGTAATGGTGCTTCAACCCAGGCTCGATATGCGGCAGACCCAAGGTCTGGTCATGACGCCGCAGCTGCAGCAGGCTATCAAGTTGTTGCAGCTGTCCAATCTTGAGCTTGGAGCCTGGATTGAGCAGGAATTGGAGCGCAATCCGCTTCTTGAGCGGGCAGAGCCATCCGTGGCCGTGTTGCCAGAGGCTGATGTTCCGGTTGAGTATCGTCGCGATGCCGGTCAGGATGTTCTCGTTGACCCGATTGACGGGGCCCGCGAAGCTCCGCTGGATGTTGAGGTGGATAATACCTTTGACGAAGGGAGCCCGCGGGAAGGCCCGGCATGGGATCCAGATGAAGCTTTAGGGCGATGGGACAGGGTTGGCCATGGGGGCCGTGGGGATTTTTCTGACAACGAAATGGATCAGGACCGGCAGGCTTCTGCCGCTAAGTCTTTGCGCGACCATATTCTGGAGCAGGTGGAGCTGGATATCCCTGATCCTGTGGATCGCTTGGTTGCCGTGGCTTTGCTTGATGCCTTGGATGACAATGGGTGGCTTCTGGTCCCGACATTGGATATTGCAGATGGCCTTGGTACATCACAGGAGCATGTGGAGGCCGTACTTCGGGTTGTTCAGCGTTTTGACCCGCCGGGTCTTTTTGCCCGCTCCCTGAAAGAGTGCTTGGCCCTTCAGCTTGCAGATCGTGATCGTCTGGACCCCGCCATGCAGGCCCTTGTTGACAATCTTGATCTTCTGGCGCGTCGTGACTTTGCAACGTTGATGCGGATTTGCGGTGTTGACGAAGCAGATCTTCAGGACATGATTATGGAGATCCGTGCCCTTGATCCCAAGCCGGCACAGCATTTTGATGTGGCTGTGGCGCACCCGGTTGTTCCCGATGTTCTGATGCGGCCTCTTCCGGATGGGGGGTGGGTTGTTGAACTCAATCCGGACACTTTGCCCAAGGTCCTAGTCAACAGTCGCTATTATGCACGTGTCAGCAAGGCTGCCCTCTCCAAGGAAGAGAAGGCCTTTGTAACCGAGAATTTCCAGTCGGCATCCTGGCTGGTCAAGTCACTTGACCAGAGAGCCAACACCATCCTGAAGGTCTCGACCGAGATTGTGCGTCGTCAGCATCGCTTCTTTGAAGAGGGCGTATCTGGTTTGCGTCCGCTGATCCTGCGGGATATCGCCGAGGCCGTGGATATGCACGAGAGTACGGTCAGTCGTGTAACAAGCAACAAGTATCTGTCTACGCCACGAGGCGTCTATGAGCTGAAGTACTTTTTCACCCAGGCGATATCAACAACCGATGGTCGTGATTCTGTTTCAGCAGAAGCTGTTCGTCTTAGAATTAAAAGCCTTATTGATGGAGAGGAACCCGGAAAGATTATGTCCGACGATGCCTTGGTGGCGATTCTACAGGCCGAAGGCATTGATATTGCCCGGCGCACTGTGGCCAAATACCGTGAGTCGATGAAAATTCCATCGTCCGTGCAGAGGCGACGAGAAAAGTTTATGGGGGGATCGCCTCCTGTCGCAGTATAATAGTCCGGTCTTTGCAAGGTATTCCCAATGGGTGTTTGTTCTGTCTTGACCGGGCGGCGCACTGATCTTATGGTTCGCCCCCTTGTTTGGAGGTGGGAAGGGGCATCGAATACTCTGGCCATGTACTTTGATTGGCAGGCTGTTCGATCCAGTTTTTGTGTACTGGTTGGCTTCTTTTTCCTCTTTTTGCGGAGCTAGTTAACCTTTTGTTTTTACTCGCGAGGGTAGTTATATGGGGTTTTCGTAGTGCCGCTGTTTTTCTTTTTGAAAGCCAGTGAGGGCTTGTAATGGATATCACCAGTCTCGTCAGTCCAGAGAGCGTGGTGCCTTGCCTGAAAGTGACATCAAAAAAGCAGGCTCTTCAGGAGCTTGCCCGTCACGCCGCCCAGTTGACCGGTCTTCATGAGCGGGCCATCTTCGACACCCTTCTGGAGCGCGAGCGTCTTGGCACAACTGGGGTGGGCAATGGCATTGCCATACCGCATGGTAAAATGACCGCTCTGGATCGTTTGTACGGTGTCTTTGCCCGTCTTGAACGTCCTGTTGACTTCGAGTCCATCGACGAACAGCCTGTCGACCTGATTTTCCTGCTTCTGGCCCCTGAATGTGCCGGTGCCGATCATCTGAAGGCGCTGGCCCGTGTGTCGCGTCTTCTGCGCGACCGTGCCATGTGCGAGAAGTTGAGGGCAACATCATCGGCTGATGCGCTGTATGTTCTTCTTGCCAACAGCGAAGCACAGGCGGCCTGATCTGTGGGTGGGCTTTCAGGAACAATAAAAATACAGGCCGGTATATAAAGCCGGCCTGTTTTTCTTCCTAGGTGCCGCCTCTCAGCCTAGCCAAAAGTCTCTATCATTGTTTCGATCCGTGTTGGGTCGTGCTCGCTCATAACCTGTCGGGCATGTTCTTCCGCTGCCCAGTAGGCAAGGTGGCGGATCCTGTTCTTGACCCTTGGCAGGCTCCCGGCAGCCATGGAAAGTTCCCGGATGCCAATGCCAACCAGCAGCGCTGCCAGGCGTGGATCACCGGCAATTTCCCCGCAGACACTGACCGGTATACCGGCCCGCAGGGCAGCCCCGGTTGTAAAGTGAATCAGGCGTAGAACAGCAGGATGGGTTGGATTGTACAGATGGGCTACTTCCTGGTCTGTACGATCTATGGCCAAGGTATACTGGGTCAGGTCATTTGTGCCGATGGCAAAGAAGTCCGATGCGGTTGCCAAGGCATCGGCGGCCAGTGCTGCGCCTGGCACCTCGATCATAACGCCCAGGGGAGGGAGGGTATCCGGTACCGGGATCCGTGTCTTCTTCAGGCGAATGTGCACGGCACTAAGACATTCGCGTACAGCCGTAATTTCTGACACGGTGCAAACCATGGGGACCAGAATACGTACAGGGCCGTGTACGGCAACCCGCAGAATGGCGGCAAGCTGGGCTTCAAGGACTGCGGGTGAGGACAGGAGAAAGCGTACAGCCCGCAACCCCAAAGCCGGGTTGGCTGGCATGCTGCCCCCCAGCGCCGTTGTTAGCTTGTCACCCCCTGCATCCAGAATGCGTATGGTGACCGGCTTGCCTTCCATGCGCTGTACAACCGTCTTCAGGGCCCTGTATTGTTCATCCTCGTTGGGCCAGTCCGGTCGGTTCATATACATGAATTCGCTGCGGAAGAGGCCAATGCCCTCAGCCCCGGATGAGAGGATCGTATCGATCTCGCCGGGGAGTTCAATGTTTGCCATCAGACGTATCGTGGTTCCATCAGATGTCACTGCCGGCAAGTCCCGCAGCCGTCCCAGATTGCGGCAGCTTCTCAGGAACTCGGCGCGTCGGATGCGGTACGAGGCCAGCGTGTCCTGATCCGGGTTTATCACCACCGTACCGGTGACCCCGTCCAGAATGATCGTATCTCCTCTCTGTACCGAACTCATGATATCCGGCACAGCCAGTACGGCCGGAAGCCCCAACGAGCGGGCCATAATGGCCGTGTGACTTTCTGCTCCTCCACAGGCTGTGACAAAGCCTGCTACAGTTTCCGGATCAAGCAGGGCTGTATCGGCAGGTGTCAGCTCGTGGCTGACAATAACAGCATTGCGAGGCAGATTCTGGAATGCCTTTTGTGGTGCTGCGGACAGATGGCGGATCAGCTTGTTTCCGATATCACGGATATCATCGGCCCGCTGTTGCAGATAGGGGTCATCCATGGCCTGGAAGGCATCGTTCAGGGCTGATATTTCATAACGAACGGCGGCTTCGGCATTGATGCGGTCGTGTTCGATTCTGGTTTCCACCCCCCGGATCAACCGGGATCCTTTCAGCATGTGCCCATAGGCATCCAGAAGGAATCCCAGTTCTTCTCCCGCCTGAGCAGGCAGATCACCGGCTTTTTCCCGCAGGGTTTCCAGTTCGGTGCTGGCATCGGCTACAGCTGTGGCAAAGCGCTTTTTTTCTGCATCCACACGGGATGCTGGTATCCGGTGCTCTGGTGCGTGTACATCACCGGGTTCGTGCAGACAGGCAACGCCAATGACAATGCCGGGTCCTACGCCGTGTCCGTGCAGAACGGCACTTCCTGCCGCTTCGCTATGATCGGGCCTAGTCTTCATCGAACTTTTCGTCAACCAGTTTGCCAAGGCCTTCCAGAGCATCTCGTGCCTGTGGCCCTGTGGCGCGCATTTCAATAATGGTACCCGTTGATGCGGCCAGCATCATCAACCCCATGATGGATCGCCCCGATACCGTTTGCCCTCGGTTGCAGACCTGGACATCAGCTTGGAATGTCTCGGCAAGTTTGACGAAACGTGCGGCAGCTCTGGCATGTAGGCCCCTAGTGTTGCGGATTTCTGCACGCCGGACCATGGTCCCGTCCTCAAGGGTTTCAATGGTAAAGGATGCTATCTCATGCCGGGGATCCATGTGCATGGACGGCTGTCTCCTTTCTGGTGACTGTGTTCCGGGTTGACTGACCAAAACCGGTGTCAGTGGTCGGTCAGGAGTTTCGAGGCAACATTGATATATTTGCGCCCGGCGTCCTGCGCGGCAAGGACTGCCTTTTCCAGAGACATGTCATGGCGGACGCTGGCCAGCTTGATCAGCATTGGCAGATTGACACCGGCAATGACCTCAACCTGTGCCCGCCCCATGATGGATATGGCCAGATTTGATGGTGTGCCACCAAACATGTCTGTAAGAACAACAACACCGTTCCCGGTTTCTACCGAGGCAACCTTGTCTAAGATATCGGCCCTGCGCTGTTCCATATCATCTTCAGGGCCAATGCATACGGCTGCGGTTCCCACCTGATGGCCGACAACGTGTTCTAGGGCGGCGATCATTTCCTCGGCCAGGCGGCCGTGGGTGACCAGTACCATACCGATCATGATTGTATTTCCTTCATAGACCCCTGTACCGTCTGGCTCTGTGATGGCAGCACAGAGATATCCCTGTGCCTGAGGATGGGTTGATAGTTTTGCCCCGTCAGCCAGGCATGGATCTGTCTAGCCGTAAAGACAGACCGGTGTTGTCCGCCGGTGCAGCCGACCGCAATGGTCAGGTAACTGCGCCCTTCAGATTGGTAACGTGGCAGGATGGGGTGAAACAAGGTTTTCACATTCTCAAGAAAAGGCGCAAAAGCAGGGTCGCCTGCGACATACTCCCCGACCTCGGGATCTTCACCGGTTTTGGTTCGTAGATGGTCAACATAGTAGGGATTACGCAGGAAACGCACGTCCAGAATGATATCTGCTTCCCTGGGCAAGCCATTCTTGAAACCAAAGGACATAACCGTAACCTGCATCCGCGACTGATAGTCGGTCCTGTAGCGTTCCTCGATCAGGGAACGGAACTCATTGTGACTCAGGCGCGATGTGTCGACAACAAGGTTGGCAACCGCCTTCAGTGGAGCCATGATCCGACGCTCCAGGGCAATGCCATCGCTGACGGGCAGGTCACTTTTTGTCGGGTGGCGGCGCCGGGTTTCTGTAAAACGGCGAATCAGGACATCATCGTCAGCATCAAGAAAGAGCAGGTGCACGTCTACGTTCGGGCGTTTCTGTAGTCCATCAAGAATGCCCCTGAACCAGGTCGCATCCAGATCCCGGGTCCGGATATCAATGCCAAGAGCCAGAAAATGCGGTTGTCTTGGTGTGTCCTGCATCTCCGTTCCGGGGCCAAGGCCCAACAGGCCGTCCAGCAGCACAAGGGGGAGATTGTCGACAACCTCGTAGCCAATGTCTTCCAGTACATTCAGGGCGGTGGATTTCCCCGCCCCGGACAGTCCCGTTACGATCACCAGACGTGTCGTGTTCTGGCTTGGGCCTGAAGTGTCTGTCGTCGCGTTGGGATTGATCATGATACGGGGACAATTTCTCCTGTGGCCAGCCGGAGTGCAAGACGAACGTGGGCTGTTGCAGACACCCGGAATGGATCAATCCATACCCGACGTACGGGAACGCTGCAAAGCAGAACCTGATCCGTTTCGGGAAGGCGTTCTGTTTCTCCGCCTGCCCTCAGGTCACACAGAAGCGAGACCGGTACCGGTCCAGAGGAAGGAA
This sequence comes from Haematospirillum jordaniae, assembly GCF_001611975.1. Taxonomy (GTDB): domain Bacteria; phylum Pseudomonadota; class Alphaproteobacteria; order Rhodospirillales; family Rhodospirillaceae; genus Haematospirillum; species Haematospirillum jordaniae. The sequence continues at coordinate 605,889 of NZ_CP014525.1, read as the reverse complement.
CCGGAACAATTCCAATCCCACGTACTTCCAGAAAGCCGGCCAAGCGATCGGGTGGGAAGGCAACCAGCTGCCCGTTTTTGGCATCGATGCGACACAGGTCGTCCGCCACCAGCTGTGCGCCCTCATCAACAAGCCGCAGCGCCAGGTCGGACTTGCCGCTTCCCGATGCGCCCCGCAGGATAACGCCGTGACCGTGGACAGCAAGACATGTGGCGTGAATGTGTTCCATCAACCCGGAGGGTGAGAGTCCTGTTATGGAAAGTCAATCCTTGCCGTATGTCCATGATGCAGGTGTGCGACAATTGTGAGGGTCCTGCTGTTTGTGCTATCGTCGCTGCGGTGCGTTTCTGTGGTAAGGTGGGTCACGCGTGATGGGATTCCGGACAGGGCAGTGTAAGGCCAGGCAGTGGAGGCCGCCCTTTATGTTCCGGCTTGGGCCATTGTTCGTGTTAGTCTCCTTTTTGTCAGCATTCTTGCGGCCTTTGCATGGCTATGGCTTTGGGCTGAGCCTCGATGAAATGTACCGTATGTCCCTCCGCCACGAGAATGAAGGTGTTTTGCCGGGGTATGTCGTCAACCGCGGCCTGGCGCCGTGGCCGGAGCCAAAACCTCCGACTCCGGCTGAGCGGGAAGCAGATACGGGGGCCGGGGTTCTGTCCCTGCCTTTGACGGAACCTCTTCCATGGCCTCAGGTTGTGAAAGAGGTTGCGACCGGCAATCCGGGGCCATTTGCTGTTGATGCGGTGCGTCGCCGTGCCCGGAGCGATGATGCCGAGGCGGTTGAACTTCTGGCGTGGATGTATGCGGGGGGCGTGGGTGTCCATAAGGACCTTGCACAGGCCTTCGAGCTGTATCTGAAGGCCAGTCGGCTTGGGGTAACAACCGCAAAGGATAATGCCGGCTCTGTTTACAAGTCCATGACGGTTGCGGAGCGTCGCACAGTCTTCAACCCTTTCAATTGATTCTTTGCTGCCTGCTTCTGACAGTGGGGCGTATGAACTCTGTTGTCGGTACAGGAAAGATTCTGTCCGTATATGGCTTTTTCCGGCATGCTTCGGAAAACTGTCGGGGTTGGCTTTGTTCCTCGTGAAAATTTTGTGTCCACAAAACGACTTGTGATCGTGAAACCCTTGAATTCCGCATCATTCAGGAGTTTCCTGATGGGGGTTTGCGCCCTTTGTCACCAAGCCACATGTTCGGGACACATGTACCATGGCATCTCATTCAAAGTCGTCTGGACCGGATCTCGTTGGTCGTGTTGTTGAGCTTGTCCGGGATCGTCTTGCCGGCGATCGGGCTGTCATTGCCGAAGCTCTCTTACGGCAGTATGTGGGGGTCATGCCCCCTTCTGACTTGGAAGAGATGGACCCGGGGCAGCTCTATGGAATGGTGGTGTCGCTGTTGTCCTTTGCCCGTCACCGCAAGCCAAAACAGGCCAAGATAAGGGTTTTTAACCCCAGAATTGATGAAGATGGCTACACAACGGATCATACTGTTGTCGAGCTGGTCAGCGATGACATGCCCTTTATCGTTGATTCCGTTGTAGCATCCCTGTCCAGTATGGGCCTGAATGTTCTCGTTGTTATCCACCCTGTATTGCATGTTCGTCGTTCGGAAGACGGGACCCTGATTGACATCCTTGATCCCGATGCACCACTGGGCAAGGGGTGTGAGGCTGATTCAGTCGTTCACATAGAGATCTTCGAGCAAAGCGACCCAAAAATTATTGCGATTATAACCCAAGATCTGGAAGCCGTTCTGCGTGATGTCCGGCAGGCGGTTGAAGACTGGAAGCCGGTTCAGGAGCGGGTACTGGCTGTTACGTCCGAGGTCAAGCGGGAGAAGGGGCCAAAAGCACCCGCTGGCGAGGATGTGCAGGACGTTTGTGATTTCCTTGCGTGGCTGGCTGACAACCACTTCACGCTTCTTGGTTACCGCCGTTATGATATCAGGCAGAAGGGTGGCTCTGATGCCGTTGTGTCGGCTGAAGTGGGCGACGGCCTTGGTATTCTGCGCAATGCGGACTATCTGGTGTTTGATGAGGTTCGCAATCCATCAGATCTGCCTCCTGAAATGGTGGCCTTTGCCTCGCATCCCAATCGACTCCTGATCACAAAATCAAACCGTTTGTCCCGGGTGCACCGGGCCGTGCCGATGGACGTGATTTGCGTCAAGCGCTTTGGTGCCGGGGGCAAGATTGCCGGCATCGAAATGTTTGTCGGGTTGTTCACATCCAATGTCTACACGAACAGTGCCGGTTTTGTACCTGTTCTGCGCACCAAGATCGATCGCATCATGCGGCGTACCGGCCTGCGCCCGGGCAGCCATGACGGCAAACGTCTCCTCAGTATTCTGGAAAATCTTCCGCGTGATGAACTGTTCCAGGCCAAGGACGAGGAGCTGGAGACGATATCGGTTGGTATTCTGCACTTGCAGGATCGCCACCGCACGGCTGTCTTTATTCGTGTTGATGAGTTCGGGCGTTTTGTGTCGGTTCTGGTGTTTGTGCCGCGGGATCGTTTCGATACCGATCTGCGCCTGACGATCCGTCGTATTCTTGAAGAGAGTCTGGAAGCGGAACAAACGGGCTATTACACACAGGTGACGGATGCGCCGCTGGCCCGCCTTCATGTTTTGCTCAAAGCAAGGAACAAGAAGGGAACTCTGCCGGCCTTTGATGTCGAGGCGATCGAGAAACAGATCGCCGAGGCTGCCCGGGCGTGGTCCGACCAGTTTCAGGAAGCTATCCTTCAGGCAAAGGGGGAGGAAAGGGGCAGTCGTCTGGTGCGCCGTTATGGCAACGCGTTCCCGAATTTCTACAAGGAGCGCTATAGCGCCGCTGCGGCTGTTTACGATATTGACCGTATCGAAGAGACCTTGGGTGGGAATCTTGCTCTGAATTTGTACCGTCCGCTGGAAGCAGCCGAGAACGAGGTACGTTTCAAGGTCTATCGCGCCGATAAACCAGTCCTGTTGTCTGATATTTTGCCGATGATGGAAAACATGGGGTTCCGGGTCAGCGGCGAGATGCCGTTCCAGGTCAAGCTGGAAGATCTGAAGCGTTCGGTCTGGATCCATGAGTTTTCCATGGCCTCGGCAGATGGGTCACCGGTGCGGGTCAACGAAATTCGCGCCGCGTTCCATGATGCTTTCCAGCGTGTCTGGGCCGGGGATATTGCCGACGATGGTTTCAACTGCTTGGTTGTAACCACGGGGCTTCTGTGGCGTGAAGTGGTCATGTTGAGGGCCTATGCCAAGTACCTGCGGCAGGCTGCCTTTACGTTCTCCCAGGGGGCCATTGAGGCAACCATGGTTAAGAACGGGGCTATTGCCCGCCAGCTTGTTCGTTTGTTCCATGCCCGTTTTGATCCGGTTGGCGCATCCGGTGATACAGAAATTCTGACCCGCAAGGTTCTGGAGAGCTTGGAGCATGTCAGCTCTTCCGATGAAGACCGGATTATTCGTCGCTACCTGAACCTGATTCATTGCACCCTGAGAACGAACTTCTATCAGAAAGCTGCTGACGGTCGGCCCAAAAGCTATATTTCCTTCAAGATTGACAGCCGGCGGGTTGAGGATCTTCCTTTGCCCCGTCCCAATGTCGAGGTGTGGGTTTACAGCCCCCGCGTCGAAGCAATCCATCTGCGTGGTGGCAAGGTGGCGCGTGGTGGGATCCGTTGGTCGGATCGTCGCGAAGACTTCCGTACCGAGATTCTGGGACTGATCAAGGCCCAGATGGTCAAGAATGCCGTGATTGTTCCGGTCGGGTCAAAAGGTGGATTTGTGGTCAAGAAGCCTCCCCATGAAGGGGGGCGTGAAGCTTATATGGCAGAAGGGATTGAATGCTATCGGACCCTGATGCGTGGTCTTCTTGATCTGACAGACAATTTAGTGGGTGGGGGTATTGTGCCGCCCTCTGATGTTGTCCGTCATGATGATGACGATCCATACTTGGTTGTTGCTGCAGACAAGGGAACGGCGACCTTTTCTGATATCGCGAATGGCATTTCAGCTGAATATGGGTTCTGGCTTGATGATGCGTTTGCATCTGGCGGTTCGCAGGGATACGACCACAAGATTATGGGGATTACGGCCCGCGGTGCGTGGGAGGCGGTGAAGCGGCACTTCCGCGAAATGGGGCGTGATATCCAGACCCAGGACTTTACCTGTGTTGGTGTTGGCGACATGTCGGGGGATGTGTTCGGGAATGGCATGCTGTTGTCACGCCACACGCGTTTGCTGGCCGCCTTCAACCATATGCACATCTTTATTGATCCCAATCCGGATACAAAGGCCAGCTATGACGAGAGGGAGCGGCTGTTCCGCCTGCCCCGTTCAACGTGGGCCGACTACAATTCATCCCTTATCTCGGCAGGGGGTGGTGTCTTTGAGCGTACGGCCAAGAAGATTCCGGTCAGCCCACAAATGCGCTCCCTCTTCGGGATCGAGACCGATAGTCTTACGCCCAACGAATTGATCCTGATCCTGTTGAAGGCGCATGTCGATCTGCTGTGGTTTGGTGGAATTGGGACGTATGTCAAGGCTGCGACCGAAACCAATGCCGAAGCTGGTGACCGTGCCAACGATGCCATTAGGGTCAATGGCAAAGACATCAGGGCCAAGGTTATCGGAGAGGGAGCCAACTTGGGTGTGACCCAGCGTGGCCGTATTGAAATGGCCGGTGCCGGTGTTCGTCTGAATACCGATGCGATTGATAACTCCGCCGGTGTCGACTGCTCTGACCATGAGGTCAATATCAAGATTCTCCTCAACCGGGTTGTTGCTGACGGGGATATGACCCTGAAACAGCGCAATACGTTGTTGGCTGAAATGACGGATGAAGTGGCCGAGCTGGTTCTGCGGGACAATTATTTGCAGACTCAGGCGATTTCTCTTTCCCAGTACCGCGGTGCGGCTCTTCTGGATCAGCAGAGCCGCCTGATGCGGATGTTGGAAAAGGCGGGGCGCTTGGATCGTGGTATCGAGTATCTGCCCGATGATTTGGAGGTTGCCGAGCGGATTGCGGCCCGGCGCAGCATGGCCCGTCCTGAGCTTGCGGTTCTGATCGCCTATTCCAAGATGTGGTTGTTTGACGAGATTCTGGAAAGTGATCTCCCTGATGATCCCTCCATGGAAGAAGATCTGGTCAGTTATTTCCCTGAGCGTCTGCGTGGCCCGTGGGTACGACAGATACTGGAACACAAGCTGAAGCGGGAAATTATTGCGACCCATGCTGCCAACAGCATGATCAACCGTGTGGGTGGGACGTTTGTCACCCAGATCATGGAAAAAACAGGGGCCAAGCCAGCAGATGTGGCCCGTGCCTATATCGTGATCCGGGATGCATTCGGGTTGCGGGCCCTGTGGAGCGAGGTGGAGGCGCTGGATAACAAGGCTCCGGCAGAGGCCCAGTTGGCCATGCTGACGGAAGCTAACCGACTTGTGGAAAGGGGAACCTTGTGGGTCCTGCGCCATGGTGACCATGTGACTTCGGATCAGGGAGTCTTGACGGCAACCTTGCGGGAGGGAGCCGAAGCTCTGGCCTCTTCTGTCAGCAGTGCCTGCCCTCCGGATTTGCAGGCGGTTATTCAGTCTAGGAAGCAGGATCTTGTGGGCAAGGGGGTTCCGGCGGCCTTGGCTGATCGTACGGCTTCTCTGGTTTTGTTGGCTTCTGTTCCTGACGTGGTTCGGCTGTCCCGTGACCTTGGGGTAACCGAGGTTCGTGCCGCTGCCCAGTATTTTGCCGTTGGTTCGCGTTTTGGTCTGGGATGGCTGCGCGCTGCATCCGAGAACCTGACCCAGGGCAGCCACTGGGAGAAGTTGGCTGCTGCTGCTGTGACAGACGAACTGTATGCCCTGCAACGTGGCGTGACAGCCCGTATTCTGGGTGAGACATCTGACAGCCTTTCCCCGATCGAGGCCATTGACTCCTGGGCCGAGAATTACAAGGCAGCGGTTCTGCGGACGGACCAGCTTCTGGTCGAGATGCGTTCAGCACCAGCTGTTGACTTGGCCATGTTGACTGTTGCCAGCCGCCAGTTTGGTAGCCTGGCCGGGGTTTAGACCTGGTGCACAAGCGGGGTGGAGCATGCCACCCCGTTTTCGCGCTTTGTCTTGTGGGGTATAATCGGCACGTTTGATACCGTAGGATGCTGCCCTCCGTCCTTTCTGTGCAGGGTTCCGCGCTTTGCTTCTGCCAGAAACTGTTGTGCGATGGTCTGATGTCTTCCAGGACCTCCTTGCCTGTTCCTGACCTTGAGGTCATCAACCAGAAGCCTTCTGTGCCTTCTGCTGCTCCCCCGCTGCTGTTTGTCCATGGTGCTTTCTGCGGAGCTTGGGTCTGGCAGGAAAACTTTCTGCCTTGGTTGGCTGGCCAGGGGTTTGACGTGTATGCCTTGTCCCTGAGAGGGCACGGAGCCAGTGGTGGTTACGAGCATCTGTCTGGAACCCATGTGTTTGAATATATGGCTGACGTGCTTTCCGTTATGGATCGTCTTCCCGCGCCACCAATTCTTGTGGGCCATTCCATGGGGGGCATGGTTGTCCAGAGGGTGATTGAATCTTTTGACGTGCAGGATTTTTCTGTGAAGCGTCCTGTTCAGGGGGCTATCCTGATGTCATCGGTGCCCCCGGGCGGATTATGGGGGACGTCACTTCACATGATGACGCATGATCCATCACTGCTGCTCCAGATTGTCGCCCTGCAAAATTTCGGGATGTCTGCCCTGTCGCCCCAGACGATTCACCGTGCCATGTTTTCCCCGACCGAACCGATGGAGGAAACGCGTGTTTATCTTGAGCGCCTGCAGCCGGAATCTGTTGCCATTCAGTCGGATATGACGCTGGCCCCACCCCCTGTTCCTGCCAACGGGCGGAGTATACCCATGCTTGTGATTGGTGCCTCGGAGGACAGCTTTGTACCGCCCTGGATGGCCCACCTGACAGCCCGGTATTACGGCGCGGAGGCCCAAGTCCTGAACGGTGTGGGTCATGCCATGATGCTGGGCACACTATGGCACCAAGCTGCTTCTGTCCTGAGGGAATGGCTTTGGCGTCACTGGCCGTCGGGTGAGCGAGGCTGACCGATAGAGGCCGCGTACAAGGCATTAACCGGTCAGCAATGGATTACACGATGCGGCAGGCTTCTTCAAAAGCCAGGCGCGGGCTGCGCGGGTACAGCTTTGATGGATCCCCATAGCCAAGATTGCATAAAAAATTGGCCTTGAAGCGACCATCAGGGAAGAAGGCGGCGTTAAGTTTATCGGGGTTGAAGCCACTCATGGGCCCGCAGTCCAGTCCGAGCGACCGGGCGGCCATAATCAGGTATCCCCCCTGTAGGGAGCCATTGCGGAATGCTGTTTCTGCCGCATGGGCGGCGTTACCGGCAAACCAGCTGCGGGCATCGGCATGTGGGAACAGGGTTGGAAGGTGGTCATAAAAAGCGGTGTCGTATGCAACAATGGCTGTTGCTGGCGCATTCATGGTCTTTTCAACATTGCCTTCATCTAGCGCAGGGCGCAGACGTTCTTTGCCTTCTGGCGTGGTGACGAAGACCACCCGCATGGGGGAGCAGTTGGCAGCTGTTGGCCCCATGCGGGCTAGGTCCCACAGGGTTTTAAGGGTTGCCTCCGGAACAGGTTTCTTGTTCCAGCCATTGTGGGTACGGGCATCAATGAAGAGTTGGGCCAGTGCGGCCTTGTCCAGGGAAGAAGACACAGATCAGGCTCCTTGTCACCGGGGTTAGATCCGGCGATTGTAGCATCGCCGGATCTGTTGGTCATCCGGGCAGGACTTTATTTTGGCTCAAGCCTTAAAGCCCCGTCCAGTCGGATGGTTTCTCCATTCAGCATGGGATTGTTCACAACAGCTAATACCATGTGACCAAATTCTTCCGCTTGTCCTAGGCGTCGCGGGAACAGGGTTCTGGACACAAGGCTGCTGTGTACGTCGCGTGGAAGTCCGGCAATCATCGGTGTTTCGAACAGTCCGGGCGCAATACACATGACCCGGATGCCATGAGGAGCAAATTCCCGTGCTGCCGGCAGGCTGAGCGCGGCAACACCTCCTTTGGAGGCAGCATAGGCGGCTTGGCCAATCTGACCGTCAAACGCGGCAATCGAGGCGGTATTGACGATAATCCCCCGTTCTCCGTCCAGTCCGATAGGGTCTGTCCCCATCATGTCGGATGCCGCTTGGCTCATGACATGGAATGTCCCGACCAGATTTATGGCGATGGTTTTGTGGAAACCTGCCGGATCCATGGGGCCATTGCGACCAACAATACGGCCACCATGAACAATACCGGCGCAGTTGACGCAAATTCGAGCCGGGCCATGCGTGGCCTTTGCTGTCTTCAGTGCTGTGTGCACAGAGTCCGGGTCTGTAACATCGCAGGTTATGGGTGTTGCCCCGGTTTCCTGTGCCGCGTCCTGCAGGCGGCCGGTATCAGTATCTAGTATGCTGACCCTTGCCCCGGCCCGAACAAGAACGCCAGCGGTTGCCCGTCCCAACCCGGACGCTCCACCAGTTATGACTGCAGCGAGTCCTTTTATATCCATCAATGATCCCCCATCTGGATACGGTCTTTGGCTGACTGTATGCAAAGCCCGCCGCGATGTACATGCTCACACGGTAAAAACGGGGCAGGGGGTGCAGTTTTATATTCGCTGTCTTGGCGTCAGCGGTGGAATGCGTCACAGTCTCTTGTTATGCCCGTTCAGAGCAGGAGAGTCGGGTGTCAGAGTCGCCGATCTTGTGGCAACCTTCGGATGAACGTATCCGGGCGAGCAACCTCTTCTCGTTCATGACCCGTATCAATGACCGATACGGCGTCTCGCTTGCTGACTATGAGTCGCTGCATCGCTGGTCCGTCGAGAATATTCCTGCTTTCTGGCAAGAAGTCTGGGCATTCTGTGAGCTGATCGGTGACCCGGGACTGGTTGTTGTTGATGATCCTAGTCGTTTGCCTGGTGCCCGTTGGTTTCCTGAGGGCCGGGTCAATTATGCCGAGAACCTGTTGCGTCCCCGTCCGGCGGATACTCTGGCCGTTGTCTTCCGTGGTGAGGACAAGGTGCAGCGTCGTCTGACGTATGGGCAGCTGTGTGAACAGGTATCACGGGCCAAGCAGGCTCTACAGGCTGCCGGTGTGGTCCGCGGTGACCGGGTTGCGGCGTATATGCCCAACATGCCCGAGACCCTGATTCTAATGCTGGCAGCCGTATCAATCGGGGCTGTTTGGTCTTCTGCGTCCCCGGATTTTGGTGTTCAGGGTGTCCTTGATCGTTTCGGGCAGATAGAGCCTGTCGTCCTGTTGGCCGTGGATGGCTATCATTATAACGGCAAAAGTCATGATATCCGCGACAAGGTGCGGGCTGTTGCCCAAGGCATTCCGTCCTTGCGCACGGTTGTTGTCGTGCCCTACGTAACTGATAAACCAGATATTTCGTCTGTACCGAAGGCGGTATCCTGGGACAAGTTTCTCGATAGTTTTGTTCCGGGCAAGCTGGACTTTGCCCGCCTGCCGTTTGATCACCCGTTGTTTGTGATGTTTTCATCCGGCACAACAGGGGTTCCGAAGTGCATTGTGCATAGCCATGGCGGTACCTTGCTGCAGCAGGTCAAGGAGCATGTCCTGCATTGTGATGAGAAAGCCGGGGACCGGGTTTTCTACTTCACCACCTGTGGCTGGATGATGTGGAACTGGCTGGTATCGGCCTTGGCTGTCAAGGCTGCCTTGATGCTGTACGACGGGGCGCCATCCTGGCCTTCGGGGAACGCAATGTTTGATTATGCCCAGGCAGAGCGTTTCACATTCTTCGGAACATCAGCCAAATGGATCGATGCCATTCGCAAGGATGGCTTGCGCCCGCGTGATACTCACGATCTATCCAGTGTTCGTGTTATTGCATCGACGGGTTCTCCCTTGGTCCCGGAGTCTTTTGACTACGTATACGATGCGATCAAGCCTGATGTTCTGCTCGCATCCATTTCCGGCGGAACAGACATTGTGTCCTGCTTTATGTTGGGCAACCCCTTGGGGGCGGTCCGTCGTGGCGAGATCATGGGACGGGGATTGGGACTGGCTGTTGATGTCTTCGATGAGGCCGGCAAGCCAATACGGGGCGAGAAGGGTGAACTGGTGTGTACCAAGGCCTTTCCGGCTGTTCCAGTCGGCTTCTGGGGTGATACCGATGGTGCAAAGTTCCGCAGCGCTTATTTTGAACGTTTTCCCGGAATCTGGACCCATGGTGATTGGGTCGAGCTGACCGGCAGTGGCGGTATTATTGTCTATGGGCGATCTGATGCAACACTGAACCCTAGCGGTGTGCGGATTGGTACGGCAGAGATTTATCGCCAAGTTGAGAAGCTTGAAGAGGTTGTTGAGTCCTTGGTCGTCGGGCAGGATTGGGACAATGATACCCGTGTTATCCTGTTTGTTCGCTTGCGCCCCGGTGTGTCACTGGACCCTGCCCTGCAGGACCGCATTCGCAAGACAATACGCGAGAACTGCACGCCACGTCATGTGCCGGCCCGCATTGTCGAAGTGGCCGACATTCCGCGAACCAAGTCTGGAAAAATTGTCGAGTTGGCTGTGCGTGAGGTTGTGCACGGGCGTCCGGTCAAGAACATGGAAGCCTTGGCCAACCCGGAAGCCTTGGCGCATTTTGCCAACCGTCCCGAGCTGTCTACCTGATTGTTGATGGCACGGGAGGAGACGTCTTTTACATAAAGATATCCTTATGTGTTCTTGTGTCTCTTTTCTGTGTCTGGTACAGACAGATCCGGCCTTTGGCGCTGCCGTGTGTCCGGGCCTGTGAATCAATCTGGAATGCGGAGCATCGCCATGAGTTTTACCGATTGCAAGGTCAAGGATATTGGGTTGGCTGACTGGGGTCGCAAGGAGATTGTGATCGCTGAAACCGAAATGCCGGGTCTGATGGCCTTGCGTGAGGAATACGGTGCCGAAAAGCCCCTGAAGGGCGCGCGGATTGCCGGTTGCCTTCACATGACAATCCAGACAGCCGTTCTGATCGAGACATTGGTTGCGCTGGGCGCTCAGGTGCGCTGGTCATCCTGCAATATTTTCTCCACACAGGATCAGGCTGCAGCTGCTATCGCTGCCGCAAAGATTCCCGTCTTTGCCTGGAAGGGAATGAGCGAGGAAGAGTTCTGGTGGTGCATTGAACAGACGATCCATGGCCCCGATGGCTGGCGTCCGAACATGATTCTGGATGATGGAGGCGACCTGACCCAGTTGATGCACGACAAGTATCCTGCATTGCTGGACGATGTTCGCGGTATCTCGGAAGAAACCACGACAGGTGTGTTGCGTCTCTATGACATGGCCCGCCAAGGCAAGCTGCGTGTTCCGGCGATTAACGTCAACGACAGTGTCACCAAGTCAAAGTTTGACAATAAGTACGGTTGCCGTGAGTCCTTGGTTGATGGCATCCGTCGTGCGACAGACGTTATGTTGGCCGGGAAAGTGGCTGTTGTTGCCGGCTTTGGTGATGTGGGCAAGGGGTCTGCGGAATCGCTCAGGGCTTCCGGGTGCCGTGTCATCGTGACGGAAATTGATCCTATCTGCGCCTTGCAGGCTGCGATGGAAGGTTATGAAGTCACGACGATGGAAGAAGCCGCTCCGCGTGGGGATATTTTTGTCAGCACGACCGGGAATGTGGACATTATTACGGTTGACCACATGCGTGCCATGCACGACCGGGCCATCGTTTGTAACATTGGCCACTTTGATAACGAAATCCAAGTGATTGGGCTGCGTAATTTCAAGTGGCACAATGTCAAGCCGCAGGTTGACGAGATCGAGTTCCCCGACGGGAAGCGCATTATCCTGTTGGCTGAAGGGCGCTTGGTCAATCTGGGTTGTGCAACCGGTCATCCCAGCTTTGTGATGTCTGCTTCCTTTACCAACCAAGTATTGGCTCAGATTGAACTCTGGAAGAACTACGCCAGCTATCAGAAAGACGTCTATGTCCTGCCAAAGGTTCTGGATGAGAAGGTTGCAGCCCTGCATCTGGAAAAGCTGGGCGTGAAGCTGACGAAGCTGACCAAGGCCCAAGCTGACTATATTGGTGTTGGTGTCGAGGGGCCCTTTAAGTCCGACGCATACCGTTATTGACCGGACTTCTGACTGGGTTCAGGTATACAAAAGACCCCTCTGTATAGAGGGGTCTTTATTTTATCTCGTCTTTTATTTCAGATGTTCTCGACGGTACGTCTCGACAATCTTGTCGTACTCCCCGCTAGCCCGGATCTTTGCCAGCCCTTCATTAAAAGTTTCATGAAGTTTCTGGGAATCCTTGATCGCACGGCTAACCAGAAAGTAACTGCGATCTTCCTGTTGCTTGTGTGTTGAGGGCGAGAAGCCATCGGTGGTTCCAAAGGTTCTTTTTAGCTCGTGGGCCACCACAATCTCGTCGTCAACAATCAGGTCGGTGCGGCTGCTTTCCAGCATGCGCATACAGCTTTCCAAGGATGCTGGGCGCTGTAGCTCCATGGAATATTCGCGTATGATTTCCGCAAAAGGCTCAACAGTCCAGCCAAGTGGTACACACAGGCGCATGCTGTTCCACTCACCCTTCAGGGCTTCGATGTGCTGTGAGCGGGCAAAGAATACGCGCTTGTAGATGTGCAGAGGTTCGGAGAAGAGAAAATCCTTCTCGCGCTCGGAATCCTTGAAGTAGGGAAATGTTGCCGGGAATTCACCGCTTTTTGCCTGTTCGTATCCCCGCTTCCAAGGCATCCACAGCATTTTTGGTTCGGGCATGTCCATAGCCTTGAAAACAGCCCGCACCAGAATTGTGGATAGTCCGCCTTGGGGCAGATTTTCACCGGAATAGGGTGCATAGTCTCCGGTGACCAGCGACAGCGGATCCTGTGCTGCAGACGGCCCGGCATTTATGCAGAACAGAAGAGTGGCGAGCAGGGCAGGGAAGCATTTCATCCTGTTTCTCCGTCTGTAAGGCCGTAAAGCTGCATCTGGATTGATAGCGTAAGTTTGGAAGATCACGGGCTGTTCAATGTATATTCCTTGGTAATACGGGCGTACTCTCCACTCTCGCGGATTGATTTCAGCCCCATGTTGAAAGCCTCAACCACTTTGTCGGCATCTGGCCACGCGCGGCTGATCATCAGATAGGTCCTGTTTTCGCGGCGGTGATGTGGGGAGGCTGTAAAACCCTCTGTACTGCCAAAGGCTTGTTTAATTTCATAAATTCCGACAATTGTTGCACATGGCACCAGATCAACTCTCTTTCCCTGCAGCATCTTCATGCAGTGTTCCATGCTGGCAGGTTGTTGCAGGGTCAGGGAGAATGCGTCCATAACCTCCCTATACATTTCTACAATCCATCCCTGTGGAATGCAGATTTTCATGTTGGCCCAAGACCCGTTGACGGCATCAATGTCTAAGGATCGGGTGAAGAATGAGACTTGATCCATGTGGAGCGGGTCTGTGAACAGGAAGTGCTGTTCACGTTCATCGTCCTTGGCATAGGGGAACGTGGCCGCAATCTCACCGTTTTTGCTGCGTTCATAACCGCGCTTCCAAGATTCCCACAGAATTTCTGGCTCGGCCATCTTGGCAGCCTTGAAGGCCGCCATGACCAGCTGGGTTGATATTCCGCCCCCGGGAAGTGCCTGACCGGAGTAAGGCGGGTAATCACCGGTGGCAACCGGCAACCCTTCTGCCATGGCGCATGGAGTAGGAAGGATGGCATACGCAAGCAGCAAGGCCCTCAGTGCCCTGAACAGCGTCATTCCGGGTCTCCCGCCGTTTCTGCTTATGGACAGAAGATTGTAACACAGGAGCTAATTTCGCTTCAGGGAACAGTCCCGTTGTTTTCCGTAATGATATGTTTGTCAGGATATTGGGCTTGTTTCAGTGCTTCCTGTACAGTCTGTGCGGTCAGCAGTTCCGGCAGGATGATGCCATCCGGTCGTCCCGGGCCGTAAACCGCATTAAAGGGAATGCCATATCGCCCGTGACTGGCCATATACTGCGATATGAACGGATTCTGGCTGGTCCAGTCTGCTTGCATGGCAATAATGCCGGGTTGTGACAGAAGTGTGGAAACGGGTTCCTGCGACAGGACAACGGCCTTGTTCACTTGGCAAGTTATGCACCACCGTGCCGTAACATCGACAAAAACGGTTTGACCATTAGCAATGTGGGCGCCAATCATCTGTGTGTCGAACGCAACCCATCCTTCTTCTGGCTCGTCGGGTCCCCGGTATTGGGCAAGGATGACCGTGAGCAACCAGAAGGCGGTTGCCAAAAGTGTAAGCCCCATAATCTGACGCAAGCGGATCATCCAGTATCCGGGCCGGGGCAGGCATTGCCCAAGTTTGGGAGTGATGGCTACCAGAAACCAGGGAAGGGCCATGCCAAACCCCATGACCACGAATATCACCATGATATTCCATGGGCCTTGTGCTAGGGCAAATCCAACAGCCGTTCCCAGAAATGGTGCCGAGCACGGGGTTGCCAGAAGGGTTGCAAAGGCGCCGTTGGCTATGGATGGGAGCCATTGCGATGAGGATGGAAGCGAGGTTTCTGTCGTCCGCAACAACCAGTTTGGCAGGCGAATATCAAACAGGCCCCAGAGATTCAGGGCAAAAGCAGTCAGGATAATGACCAGAATGCCCAAGAACAGGGGATTCTGGAACTGAATACCCCATCCAAGTGCCGCCCCACCTGCTTTCAGGGTTGCCAGTATGATCCCAATTCCCACAAAGGTCAGGACGACGCCGATACCGGACCCGGTGAATCCCATACGTATCTCGCGTTGGTTCCGTCCAGCATGATGGGCCAGATGCAGGATCTTTAATGACAGGATTGGCAAGACGCAGGGCATCAGGTTCAGGATCAGCCCGCCAATGAAAGCAAGTCCCAGCATGGCTACCAATCCCGGCTGGGACAGTGTAGGTGACGGTGACGCGTGATCAGGTATCAGTGTGGATTCTGTCCCCCTGTTTCCATCGACGAGGGTCAGTGTGAGGCGCTGGTCAAGAGCGGGACGTGTTTCCAGCCGTGTCTCCACGTGGATCCGTTTCGTGTTGCTGCTTGTTGTAACCGTTGGTCTGCGTGTGCCGACGAATTCAGGAGTGTCCTGCATATCGTATTCAGCGAAGAGGTCTATGGCATCCGAGAACGGCGTGTCTGATTCTGCCTCTATGCTCAGAAGTGGCAGGCCGTTCTCTCCTGTTTTGTACGCAGCGGACAGAATGCGAAGACCGTGATGGGAACCAGGAGCTTGCCACTTGTATGCATTGATCTGTTCGGCATCTGCAGATATGGATCCCTCTCCATCCGGCAGGGTCAGGGCCAAGTTGGCGGTTCCGGGTATGCAAATGTTCGAGCACACCAGATAGTCGACCCTTAGGCTGGCGTGGAGCGGTTTGTCTGGGTCTGCAATCCGTGCCTCTATGGGCAGGGTGACATCACCCTCGTACCCAATGGTTTCAAGTCCAGCCCAAGAGAATCGTGAGGGCACAGGCCAGATGATTCTGGCATCGGCCAGATTCACCGAATTGTCCCATGATAGGGTTGGGGGAAATCCAGCATCACCAGGGTTACGCCAGTAGATTTTCCAGCCTTTTTCCAGCTCAAAGCGAAGCCCGAGAAGTAGGGCACCTTGTCCTTTTGTTGCTGTCTGTCCGGCCAGAAGACTGATACGGGCCTCCGGCGTTGTGACGAAGGAGGTGGTGCTTTCCTCTTGTGCCCGCAATGGAGATATGGAACAGGCTGTTATGAAAAGAAAAAATAGTAAATGACGCATCAGTGCCCCTTCTGGTGGCTTGGGCATGCCTTTGGCCACCCACTGTTGAAAGTAAGCCATCCAGCCATAAACCAGCCTTTCCCGATTTCCCTGTCTAGGTATCGGCCCTGCTTCGTGAGACAATCGGCCAAATGCCCTGTTCTGCGCATTACATGGCTTGCACTGGCGCCCGTTAGCGAATAGATGGAGAGTCATGGGAAAAGCACAGCTCACATCAGGTTATATCGCCGGGAAATGTCTGGTCGCCATGCCAGCCATCAATGACCCGAATTTTGCCCGTACCGTCATATACGTTTGTGCCCATTCTGCGGAAGGTGCAATGGGGTTGGTTATAAACCGCCCTATCGCCCAAGTATCTTTCCCCGACATTTTGGAGCAATTGGGCATTGAAAGTACACCCCATTGCAAGGATATCCGGGTTCATTTTGGCGGGCCCGTTGAGTCTGCACGCGGTTTTGTCCTGCATACGGCGGAGTATAGCCAACCCGCGACTTTGACCGTTGATTCAGACATTGCCCTGACAGCGACGACAGATGTTCTGCAGGCCATTGCGGCTGGAGAGGGGCCGCGTGCGAGCCTGATGGTGCTGGGTTACGCAGGTTGGAGCCCTGGTCAGCTGGACAGCGAGCTGAAGGAGAACGCTTGGCTCACGGTTGACGCCGATGAGGCCCTTCTTTTTGGCCAAGAAACGGAGCAGAAATGGGAGCGGGCCATCCGTAAACTGGGTTTTGAGCCGGCCATGCTGAGCGACACAGCAGGGCATGCCTGAGCTGGCTTGTGGGCTGATGCTGTGTTTTGCTGTTTTCTTGTGGTCGATTGTCGTTGCTTTAACCAGAGAACATGCAGTATTGTCCGCTCCTCCGCTGTGTAAGCTGCATAGTGGGGCCTTATAAAGCACTCGTAGCTCAGCTGGATAGAGTACTGCCCTCCGAAGGCAGGGGTCACAGGTTCGAATCCTGTCGAGTGCGCCATAAAAACCCCCGCGACATGTTTCAGTCGCGGGGGTTTTTGCTTTAAAAACAATGCATTAACGGGACCCCTTCTGCCCCCTCCGGGTTTGGGATACGTTAAACAGCGCGTTTTTGGATACATTTTTGGATACATTTTTGGATACATTTTTGGATACATTGGGATCGCAACGTGACCAGTCGCTATATCGTACAACAAGGGCGTACACTCTATTTCCGGCGACGGGCACCCATCGATCTGGCACCTCAGCTGGGTCGTTTTGTGAAGATTGCGCTCGGCACAGACAGCTTCGATGTGGCACGTCGGCTTGTTGGTCACATCAATACTGCCGTCGAGACCTATTGGGCGGAACTGCGCCTTGGCGGCGAAACAGCTGCCCTGCGTGAACGCTATCAGCGTGCCGTCGCGCTTTCCCGCCGCCTGGGCTGGGTGTATCGCCCTCTTTCCGAGCTGGTGGCCGGGCCCGTCGGAGACGCTGTCGAGCGCCTTGAATCCCTGCAGGATACCGTGACGCCGGCCACCATTGTCGCTGTCATGGGCGGCGTTGAGCGGCCTGTCCTGCTTCTGTCCGACCTTTACCCCGAATATGCCCGCCTGACCCCGGAACTGCTGCGCGGAAAGAACGAAAGGCAGATCCGGGGCTGGCGTCTGGCCCGTGAAAGGGCCGTCCGCAACCTGATCTCTGTGATTGGAGACAAACCACTGACAGAGGTAACCCGCACCGATGCCCTGATATTCCGTGACTGGTGGGCCGTTCGCCTGGGGGCGGAGAACCTTGCTGTCAACACGGCGAACCGTGACCTGATCCATATCAAGGGCATGATCCGGGTTGTTGATGAAAAGCTGGGGCTTGGCTTCAAGAATCCTTTTGCCGACCTGATGTTCCGCGAAACCGATGGAATGGGCAAAAACCGTGGCGAGACCGTCTCGACAGACTGGATCCGGGGAACGCTTCTTGGGCCGGGTGCGTTGTCCGGCGTGAACGAGGAAGCCCGCTGCCTGGTTGCCATTCTGGTGGAAACCGGTGCACGCCCCGGGGAGATCTGCGGGCTGGAACCCGAGGATATCTTGCTGGAAGGGCCTGTTCCCCACATCAAGATCAGGCCGAATGCGGTGCGCGCTATCAAGACATCGCAATCAAGGCGAGATATTCCCTTGGTCGGCGCCGCTCTGGAGGCAGCCCGACAGCTTCTGCAAAACGGAGGCATCCAGCGCTATCGCGGCAAGACAGACAGCTTCACCACGGCGATCAACAAGTACATGAACGAGCACAATCTGTTCGAGACAAAAACCCAGAGCCTGTATTCCCTGCGACATGCGTTCCAGGACCGGCTGATCGCCGTAGACGCACCCGACCGTATCGCAGCGGAACTAATGGGACACACTTTCCACAGACCCCGCTACGGGGCCGGAGCAACGCTGAAGCACAAGCAGGAATGGCTGGAAAAAATCGCCGTCGGCTGAATGCGTGAGGGCGGAATATTATGTGTTTACTTGGATAGATACATGACTGGATTGCCTGTTATTGTATATATACAATTTGCAGGCAGTCAGTTAAATAAAGCTACCAATGTTTTCATTGCATTATCAATTCAATACAGCATTCATGCATGTTAGCATCAATATAGATTGGTCTTATAGCCAATGAAGTAGAGGTGCAGCATGGGTAATACTACAAAACCACAGATAAAATATTTACTGCGCCTCTTGCGCGTCATTATCGCACTTATCATTCTAACCACAACTGAAACGGCGGCGGCAAACCAATTATCTGGGAAAATAGTTGGTGTATCTGATGGAGACGCCGTAACACTACTCGACCAGAATAATCGGCAACATAAAATCCGCTTGATGGGAATAGATGCACCGGAAAACTCCCAAGCTTTCGGACAGGAATCCAAGCAGAGCCTTTCAGAACTGGTATTCAACAAACAAGTAGTAGCAGACTGCCCAAGCACTGATCGGTATGCTGAAAATTTATGCAAAATATTCGTAGGCGGGATAGATGCTAATTTGGCTCAAATAGAGCGCGGTTACGCATGGTATTATAAGCAATATCAATCAGACCAAAGCCCAGATGATAGAGTTAAGTATTCTGCTGCCGAAGGTACAGCAAGACAGACTCGGTTAGCTATTTGGTCGGATTCCAACCCAATACCCCCATGGGAATATCGGAGAGGTGGCAACGCATCGGCGCAGCTGCCCAATTATGGTAACCCAACAGCCACTGAACCTAGTGCTATTGCCCAAGGAGTAGTTAGCGGTTCTGTAAAAATGTCTCGCAGCGGTATCTGCCATGCGCCCGGAACTACATATTATTCAAAAACTCGGCACTACACACCCTATGATACACTTGATGCCTGCCTACAGGCAGGCGGCAGGCTTCCTAAACGCTAAAAAAGGAGAATTTCTATGCTCACTCGCGTTCTAGGGTCAAAACCGATTTACTGCCTTGATTTGATGCCGCAAATCAGACTCCAGTCTTTCGCTCAATGAGTTGGAGGCCCTTATGCGGTATTTGTTTTGGCTGTCGGATGCATAGGGGACAGTGATCGAGCCATTTTTGCCGCCGAGCAAGGCACCTGCTCTTTAAGATGTGTGCTTCCGGGATCTTTGGTTTTGTTCGGCAGCGATAGCTTCACGCAGGAAGGCATTCAGTCGGGTCTGCCAACCGGGTCCGCCTGCTCTCAGATACTCCAGAATGTCCGGGTCAAGACGAACGGTTGTCGATGCCTTGGTGCGGTTCAGCGGAGGGCGTCCCCGTCTTACGGGTGCCTTGTCAAAAGCCTGTGCCCATTCCGGCGCTGACAGGTCCGGGGCATCGTCTTCATCCACCCAGGCGGGGCTGGAACCTTTTTTCTTCACGGGCATTGGCTTTCCTCAAGCTGATAATGCGGTACGCGCTCTGGCGCGGCGTCCATACCATCACCACCATGCGTCCATCCATATAGCCGACAGTAATAAGGCGTTGCTCGCCGTACTCGCGCCGGTCATCCAGAACCGTTATGTGAGGCCCTGAAAACACCTCTTCAGCATCAGCCATATCCAGGCCCCTGTTTTCAAGGGTCAGGGTACGCTTGCTGGCATCGAACTCTATGTCCATATTTTTGTTACTACAATAAATGGATCGAGACAAGCCCCTTCAGGGTGAAGAAGAGGCATCCTCGCCCCCTTGGCCATACTTCTTGAACGCAGGGCATAGAATCAAGCCATTCCTCCGATGGCCCGCACGCCGTAATACGTCCCGCCGAGTGCGGCGCTGTGGACCGATGCGGCCTGCTCCAGAACACCCAGCATCGAAGCCACCAGCCGACAGGCCCGGCGGATCAGGGCATCGGGGTCCGCGTCGCCCGCTTCATCTTCGAGGGCGGACAGGATCCCGAAGGCGGCGAGGCCCTGTGCCAGCGCGCCGTCAAGGCTGGTTGCCCGGGCGTGGCTGATGCGGTGCTCCAGCTGGTCGATCAGGGCTGTGTTGGCCGGATCCAGCGGGGCCTGATGCATGGCGACGCGGGTTACCGTGGCCAGTTGGCGGGCCAGCATCACAACCGGGTCGGGCAGGACATCTGAGGATGGTGCGGTGTACATCTGTTGCAGACTCATCATCCGGCACTCCCCCTGACTACGTGTACCTGAAGGCCTGCCTGGTCTGCCGCCCGCCGCAGTTCATGCTGCTGACGGCCTGTCAGCCAGTCATAGGCAAAGGACGAGCACTGCAGTTCCAGAATCAGGCCATCAAAGGCTGCATCAGCCTGACGGACCAGCGTTTCCGCTACCCGGCAGCCTGACTCATGCAAGGTGGTCGCCAGGCGCTCCACAGCATCCTTTGCCGGGTCCCGACGCAGAATGCCCATGCAGGTCATGGCGGCCTTCAGGGCGGCTGTCACCGTCTTCAGGGGTTGCCGTACGGTCTGGGTTCTGGGCAGAAGTCCAGCCGCTTGCAGCTTCCGCAGCGCGGTCAGGCAGGTCCGCACGCACATTCCGCTGGCCTCGGCCAAGCCGCGTGCTGTGCGCATAATGGATGCCTGGATAAACGGAGCGAGGCCATAGCCCAGTGAAAGAGCGACAACGCGGGCACTCAGGCTCAGGTCCTTTCGCCCTCCCACGTGACCAACCCAGCGCAGGCGCTCGGTTTCGGTCATGCGATGCGTGAACATCATCGAGAAAAACTCCCCTTCGGCGTATCGACGCACCATCCAGAGGCCGTAATGGCCGCTGGTGGCGGGAGGCTAAAGACCCGAGATGCACTGGCACTAGTCAGGCAGTCGAGCGGGCTTATTTCCCTTGCGGGTGTTGTATTCGCCGCCCTCCCGCCGAAGGGAGGAATGCGCCGGACAGAATCCGGGCACAAAAAAACCGCGTTCAATTCGGTGCGGTTATCCGCTAGTGCATGTACATGGAGGTCTTTAGGCTCCAACGCGGACGTTATCGAAACCGCATAGGGGATGCAAGTGAAAAACGGATGGGTGGGCGGGCTACTGACCCAGCGCAGGCGCTCGGTTTCGGTCATGCGATGCGTGAACATCATCGAGAAAAACTCCCCTTCGGCGTATCGACGCACCATCCAGAGGCCGCAATGGCCGCTGGTGGCGGGAGGCAAAAAACCCGAGATGCACTGGCACTAGTCAGGCAGTCGAGCGGGCTTATTTCCCTTGCGGGTGTTGTATTCGCCGCCCTCCCGCCGAAGGGAGGAATGCGCCGGACAGAATCCGGGCACAAAAAAACCGCGTTCAATTCGGTGCGGTTATCCGCTAGTGCATGTACATGGAGTTTTTTGGCTCCAACGCGGACGTTATCGAAACCGCATAGCGGATGCAAGCGAAAAACTGATGGGTTACTTACAGCAAGCGGGGATGCTGCGTTGCAGGGTGGTGTTGCTGAACCTCGATGATGCTATATTCCTTGCGTATTCCTGCATTGGACTGAAACTGCCGTTCACGCACAACGCATTGCAGATGATCGCCCATTGCAAAGAGCTCCACGTTCGTAGCAATGCGATTGAGAAATTCTGCGTCTTCAATCGTGGCATTGAAGGGCTCGCTCCCGTCCGTAACGCGCCATTTGTTATCTTTCTTGAAGCTCAAGCTGATAATCTGCAGCCGCATTGGGCGGGTAAGTTCCTTGATTTCCAGTTCTGGACCCTCAACGTCAAAATATCCGACTTCGCTCTTGAAGATTTCAACGGCTTTCTGCCCCGCTCTCTTGAACCTTAAGCTATCGATTCCATCTGTCAGCAGAACATCAACAAGACTCTTTGTGTTTTTACGTACAGGAAGGCTCTCAAATAGCTGTAGCGCTCTTGGATCGATAACTTGAGTATTCCCATCAAGGTGAATATGTAAATGGCGATCCCCCTTTTGCTCGACCCTCTCTGGAGATTTCCCCTTAAGAAATTTATATAGCCGTATTAGTGACTCAATTATTGCCAATACAGAAGCAATAATTACTACTTGATCGCCATCGACTGGGATGGAATCCAGCAATGGCAATGCCTTGTCCATTAAATATTGGGCAGTCCCAATACCAACCTCAAAAGAACCAGCGGCAGTTGCCTTTACACGCACAGAAACTTGTGCGCGCTTTTTATTGAGCTCCTCATTGGCAGATTGAATCAAATCGCCGAGGGCGATCAAGGCAGGGCCTAAATTCTGAACGTCGATTTCTCCGTTCTCGACCGCAGCGCCATCGAATACCAAGGTTAAATCAGCGTGGTTCATGCCGACCGGCCCCCATGATTTTCAGGGGGCCTCGCGTCTTGGATAGATGAAAGCGTCACTGGCAGTCCCCCTTTTTGTTGCAAGGCCCATAGTTGTGGGTAGCAACAAATACCGACACGCAAAATGACAGTCCAGAGTTTTGTCCTCTGCAATTTCACAATCATGAAGGACGAAAACATACATGCGCCTGTTGCCGGGTGGCAGATCCGTGGTGTCCTGCGCCCCTGCCAAGCCTTTTGTTTTTATTATTTGTTTTTTGGTTTTTAAACGCCCGCGCGCGTTCCTTATATAGGGGGGCGGAAGACCGTGTAAAATTTTGCGACCGTCATTTCTGCGGAAAGGCTGCGGACCGTATTAAAAATTTTACACACACAAGCCGGGCTGTGGAAAACTGCGGGCGCGCGTGGCCCGCAGTTCGTTACGAAACGCTCTCTCAGCGCTGGACAACCAGAACTGTGTCACAGGTTGAGGCTGGCTTTTCAAGGAGCCGCGCCGCGCCATAGCCGACAACCATTCCGGCTGCTACTGCTGTCGCCAGCAGCGCCCCCTGCATCCAGCGTTTCCGCCTTTGATAGGCGCTCCGGCCACAGGCATCCGCAATCAGCCCGGCCTGGGCGCGTATGGCCCGCCCCATTTCCTCGGGAAAACGGTCTGGGTAGTTCTTACTCATACTACTTTCTCTTGCATAAACAACACCAAGGCCAGCGATCGCTGGCGGGTTAAGGGCATTGTTTTTCAATGCCTTGTATACGCCCTGACCCGGATCCGTTACGCGCGAGCCAAGTGGCGGGCATCCGGGGGCAAACAAAAATAACATCACCCGTCCATCGATAAAAATATAGACACGCCCGTATTTCATCGCTTAATCATCTATATATCGATTAATTATCAAGGGGACACGCCATGGATGATCGCCTCGCCATACTCCCTCTTTCTGTTCGGGCGCACCGTGCCTGGTCACTTGCCTGGAGCGCCCGCCACGGAAGAAAGACAGAAATCAGGCTTTTTACAGAGCTTTTCAAACAGTCATCAGATCCGAACGCCCTGATCCGCAGGCTGGTTCACAGCGTTGAGGAGGTTCATCCGTGACCATTATCCAGACATACGCGGGCCATCGATTTTCACTGCTTCATCCCGACCCGCGCGACATCAACCCACGCGACATTGCCATTGCCCTGTCCCGTCTGCCCCGCCTTGGTGGACACACCTCGACGTTCTATTGCGTTGCCCAGCACGCATGGCTTGGCGTGGATGTTCTGCGACGGGCAATCCGCAATGATCGTTCCCTGTCCCGGCTGCTGCGGATTGCCGGACCAGAACGCAGCGAAACAACCGAAGCCGTTATACGCCGTGCCCGCCATGATGACGCCATGGCCCGGCAGCTGTTGTTGGCCGCGCTCCTGGACGATGCGCCGGATGCCTACATTGGCACGCTTTCACCGCTGGTCACCATGGCACTGGAGAAAATTGCCAGAATCTCTCCGCTTGGAACGCTTGACACGGCGATTACCCTCACCATCCACCAGGCATTCGGGCTGCCTTTTCCTTTGCCTGCGGGCTGGGTCACTGTTTTGAAACTTGTCGATGAGATCATGCTTGCGACCGAGTATCGGGATCTGCTTCTGGTCCGGAACAGCGATATGGAATTTCCGGGCGCGGCAGAGTTCCGCATCCAGCCTGAACCCGAACACCGTGCTCCGGACCTGTTCCTGGAGTGTCTGGAAAGTCTGCGCAGCCGGGCTGTACGGCACCAGGCAATGGCAAGCTGACGATGCCCCTGACAAAGGACATCAGGATTCCCATGCAGGGAGCCAGGGCGCACACCCGTCCGGGCCCCCTGACCGAAGAGCGGATTACCGCTGCCTTGCGTGTACTGGCCCGCATTGTCTGTGATCATCCGGTGCTGCTGAATCAGGACCACGTTCGCCATCTGGCCGCGCGGCTTCTTGCCGAACGGGATGCCGCCAGAAAGGATGCTGAAATCGATGCCGCCCTCCGGCAATTCGCTCTTCCTGACGCGGCCCTGACATCCACGAAACCAAAAGCACCAACATGGGCCGCGCGTTAAGTGGCGTGGCCGGACATAAGGATATCGAATGATGCGCGTGCTTGTCGGATGCGAGTTCTCTGGGACCGTGCGGGATGCATTCCGGGCGGCGGGTCACGAGGCCATGTCTTGTGATCTGCTGGAGACGGAAACGCCCGGACCGCACTACAAAGGAGACGTGCGTGATGTGCTGGACTATCCGTGGGATCTGGCAATTTTCCATCCTCCCTGCACGGACCTGGCTGTATCCGGAGCACGACATTTCAGCGAGAAGCGTCAGGACGGGCGGCAGCAGGCCGCCGTATCGTTTGTCCGGATGCTGGCCTGCAGCGCCATTCCGCGCATTGCACTGGAAAATCCGGTCTCGGTCCTGTCCAGCCTGTGGCGGAAGCCGGATCAGATCATCCAGCCCTGGCAGTTCGGGCATGGGGAAACCAAGGCTACGTGTCTTTGGCTTAAAGGTCTGCCTCTGCTACAGCCCACCCACGTTGTCGACGGGCGGCAAGCACGCATCCATCACATGCCACCCACACCTGACCGCTGGAAGCTCCGCAGCCGGACCTATCCCGGAATCGCCCAAGCCATGGCCACGCAATGGGGAGCCTCGTCAGAGGACGAGAGCAATGAGGCTTGCAATGGGGCTGTTCGTTGGTAATGCTTGGTCGTGTGGCACAGGAGGGAGATCTATGCGGACATCTGTCCTGCTTGAGAGGAAAAGGCGGGTCGTGCGTGCTGCCATCGATCGGTCACGCCTGAAAAATCCCCGTATTTTTGGCTCGGTCCTGCATGGCACCGACCAGGAAGGCAGTGACCTTGACCTTTTGGTTGATGCACCGCCCGGCACGACGTTGTTTGAACTCGGTGGCCTCCAGGAGGAGCTTGAGCTTCTCCTGGGCATTCGTGTTGAGGTGCTGACGCCCGAGGATCTGCCGGAAAAATTCCGGGCCAAGGTTCTGTCCGAGGCCAAGGCCCTATGAACGAGAATCGCCTGGAAGACTATCTGGAGCATATGCAGCAAGCTGCGGAGGATGCGTGCACCTTTGTGGATGGTCTGGATAAAGATGACTTCCTGGCTGATAAAAGGACGCAGCAGGCTGTCATAATGAGCATGGTTATCGTTGGGGAAGCCTCCGCCAAGATTATAAGTGGGTATGGCGCTTTTGTCGCCGAGCATCCCGAAGTCCCCTAGCGCAGTATGCGCGGCATGCGGAACCGAATTGCCCATGGATACTTCGAGATTAATCTTTGCGTTGTATGGGATACCGTACAAGAGTGCTTGCCAGAGCTGATCGAGCAGCTCCGTCTATTGCGCCGCTCAACAATCTGAACTTGCTCTTTACATTCAGCAGGCTGTCAGCTCTCCGTCTTCGACGCCGTTACCGCTTCTGCCCCGTTCCCGCGCCAGCTGTCGTGAAGGCCGATCAGGACATCGGCAACCTGGGCCGGGGTAAGCCCCCCCTGCAGCAGTCCTGACAGGGATTGCGCAATCACATAGCGCATCAGTTCACGATCAAGACCTGATGTTGCCCTGTCCTGATTGGGCTGACCTGTCGCCAGCCACGCAATATCCGCGTCCAGGACCCGTGCAATCTCGGCCAGCTTTGACGTGGTACGGGTTTTGCCCGCAATCAGGAAGGATATGGACGACTGCGAGGCCCGGACACGGCGCGCAAGCTCGCTGATCGACATGTTCCGGTCGGCCAGCAACTTCTTCAGGCGTCCGCCGATGCTATCAAGATCGTATTCGGTCATGACTCTCTTCTACCCCATTTCATGTCCTTGACGGTCCACATAATTATCGATAGCTTGTTCATCTATTTATAGATGGAGGAAAGCATGACAGAAGCACAGCTCCGGGCCATACATTTCATGGAACAGGCTGTTGGTGTGGCTGGGTCGCAAAGTGCGCTCAGCCGCAAGATTGCCATGGGTCAAGGCAGTATATCCCGCGCCCTCAAGATCGGGCGTGTCTCACCACGGATGGCGGTCAGGATCCATCAGGCGCTTGGCTTCGATCTTGATGAGGTCCTTGCGGTCGCCCTCGCACGCTGAGGGCCATTTTCCGGGCTAGGCGCACCTGAATGCGCACAGCCCTGAGCATTGTGTCGATATCCGCCCCCAGGCTCCTGTTCCATTCAGCACGGTCCGGTGTTCCCAGGGGCGGCGCATGTTTCAGCAATGTCTCGATATCCATCATCCCCCCTTTTTCATCGCAGGGGGAAGCATCACCTGCAAGGCGAGTGCAAATCCATGTCAGAAAACTGGACGATCAACACTGATGCGTTAAAGCAGAGCATTTCCACGGCGCTGAACATGTTTGTCGGCCCGGGTCGCATGTCCAGGGAAGAGCTGTCCCGGTGGACAGGGATCGACACGCGAACGATCAAGGCTCACCATCGGGGGGAAACGGTGCCAAGTGTTGCGGCGCTGTTTTCTTACTTTCGGGTCTTGCCGGTTGCTTTTGCGGAACACGTACTGGCGCAGGCCGGTCTGGGTGGTGTCCATCGCCTGGAGCAGACGGCAAACGCCAATCACGTGATGGCCGAGCTTGGTGAAGGCATCGCCGCACTTGGCCACGCGATGGCCGACGGGCACATCGACCATCAGGAGCGCCCGGGCGTAATCCGCGAGCTGCGTGAAGCGGCGGCAGCGGCGGAAGAACTGGCCGCATCCCTGGAGAGGGGCCGCACATGAACCGGTTTCTGGTGGAAAACCCCCTGTACCGGGCCAGACGCATACTGGGTGATCGTGTGGTGCCGGTGCCTGACGGGATGTATCGCCTTGACGGGCGTCTTGTCACGCCGCGACAACTGGTGTGCACGGCCAATGACGTTCTGGAGGCGTCCGGGCTTCCGGCGATTGCCTACCCCGGTACAGCCCACCCCTGATGGGTTCCCGTTTTGATCCGTCTGTTCTGCGCGCGATCCGGGAGCGGATCCCGCTTTCCGAAATTGTTGGGCGGGACATCCGTCTCATCCGGTGCGGACGTGAGTTCCAGGGCCTGTGCCCCTTTCATGCCGAGAGAACGCCGAGCTTTACCGTTTGCGAGGACAAGGGCTTTGCGCACTGCTTCGGGTGTGGCTGGAACGGCGATGTTTTTGGCTATCTCATGGCACGTGGCCGCACTTTCGTTGAAGCCGTCACCGAACTGGCCGATCTGGCCGGAGTGGCGGTTTCAGGCCAGCGTCCGTCCCGTCCCCTGCGTCCGGTCCTGACGCGCCGGAATCAGGAGGATCGCGCGGCAAAGGATGCGGCAGCGGCAGAACGGGCGCGGATCCTGTGGGCCGGATCGGACAATGCCCGTGGAACGGTGGTGGAGCGGTATCTGCGGGAAGGACGGGGGCTGGATCTGGACCGTATCGGCGGCCTGCCGGACGCACTCCGGTTTCGCCCGTGTGACGAATGCGTGGAGTGTGGTGCGGATGGCCGGTTCAGGGTGGTCTGGGCTGGCCCGGTCATGATTGCGCCCCTTGTCCTGCCGGATGGAGACGGAAAGGCACGGATTGTAGGCGTGCATCGCACATGGCTGTGCCCGGACGGGTCTTCACGCCTGAAAGAGGTGGATGGGTTGCCTGTCCGGGGCAAAAAGATGCTGGGTCGGGCCAGCGGCTCCATCATCCCCCTGTCATCGAAGCGGATGCCGCACATGCAGGGGGGAGAAGGCATCGAAACCAGCCTTGCCGGGTGGTGTGCCGTTCCTTCCTTGCCCGCGATTGCTCTGGCTTCTCTTGGGAACTTCAGCGGGCGGACGGATGGCCATGGCGGCTGGACTCCATGGGCCGGACTGAAGACCTTCACATGGCTTGAAGATGCGGACGGCACAAATCCAGCCGATATGGAACAGCGGGTTACACGCGGGCTTGCGCGTCTGCATCGTTCGGGGGTGCAGGTCCGGCGGGCGTCTCCCCCCGTGGGGATGGACATGAACGACTTTTATCGAAAAGGCACATAAACTATGGCACGGCACGACGTGGCTGCCGCCATCACACACGCTGTGGCATGGCGGCCCGCTGCTTTTGATCAAACAGACCCGCTGAATTACCGTCTGGCCTGGCTGCCGCGCAATGATGCAGGCAATGCGGAGCGGCTCCTGTCCCGCTTCGGAAACGATTTGCTGTATGTGCAGGATATCGGCTGGGCCTGGTGGGACGGTCGCCGCTGGTCGCTGGAGATGGGCTACACCATGGCAAACCGCCTCGCGCACGAGACGGTCAGGCATATCTACGACGAGGTGCAGGCTCTTCAGGATGCCATCGGTGACAAGGAGGTCCGGGACATCCAGGAGATCGAAACCCATTTCAAGTGGGCAGGGGCATCCGGGAATGCACAGCGGATCAACGCAATGATCAACATCTGCCAGCACTATTGTGTGCGGCGTCCATCGGATCTGGATGCCAATCCCATGCTGCTCAACGTTGCCAACGGCACGCTGGAACTGGATGACCCCATCCTGTCCGGGGCGTCAAGACCACGACGCAGTCATCTGATAACCAAGGTGATCGAGGTGGATTATGATCCGGACGCAACCTGTCCGTCCTTTCTGCGTTTCATGGAGGATATCCTTCCGGACCCCGAAGTCAGGCTGTTCCTTCAACGCTCCTTCGGGTATGCGCTGACCGGCCTGATTGACGAGCAGGTACTCTGGTTTTTCTATGGCACGGGGGCGAACGGCAAGTCGACGCTGGTCAACATCATGGCCCGCATGCTTGGCTCGTACTGCATGAGTCTGCCATTTTCCTCGCTGGTGCTGGACGAGCGCAAGCGGGGTGAATCAGCCTCTCCGGATCTGGCCCGTCTTCCCGGTGCGCGTATGGTGCGGGCGTCGGAACCCGAGAAAGGCGTCAAGTTCAGCGAGTCCACCATCAAGTCCATAACCGGCGGCGAACCCCTGACCGTGCGGCACCTGAATCAGGGCTTCTTCGAGTTCACGCCAAGCTTCAAGCTGTTCCTGTCCGGCAATCACAAGCCGGTCATTCGCGGGCAGGATCACGGGGTGTGGCGGCGGATCAATCTTGTGCCGTTTACCGTGTCGATTGCCCGCGACAAGAGGGATCCGGGCTTGGAGAACAAGCTGTGGGAAGAGCGCTCCGGTATTCTCAACTGGGTGCTGGAAGGGCTGCGGCTGTGGAGGCAAGGTGGCTTGTGCCCGCCCGAGGCGGTGGTTGCGGCGACCCGTGAATACCGCGAGGACAGCGATCCCCTTGGCCTGTTCCTCAATGCCTGGACCGAAGCGCACGAGGCCGGGTCGGTCCAAGGCAAGCGGCTGTTTGATGCCTATGCGCTCTGGTGCCGTGGCAATGCCGTCGAACCGATGAGCAACACCTTGTTCGGACGCATGCTGGGCGAACGTGGTTTGCAAAAAGACCGCTGTGGGATTATTACATACCGGGGCATCCAGCTCCGTCAGGACGCGCTTGACGCCCTGGACGAGGCGGATCGCAAGCGCATTGCGCGCAGCCCCCGCGATGAAGATCGCTAGGCCGTCCGGACTGTCCGGCGACTGTACGAAAAAAAAGTGTTTTATTTCAATGCTGGCCGGAGGGTTGGAGGGTACGGACAGTTACCCCAATGATAGGGGTAACTGTCCGTACTATCCGGATCAGGGGTAAGAAAGAGCTAACATATTTATATAAAACGATTTTTTTTCGTACAGTTTGGGGATGTAGCAACTGTCCGGACTGTCCGGACTGTCCGGGAAGAGGGGCATATGAGCTGTTTGATCGATATTGAGGATCTTCTGGTGTGGAGTTACGCCGTCGAGCGTGCGGATCGTACCGGTCTGCAGAATCAGGGGCCGGGGTGGCCGCGTGACAGCGTGCTGCGGCTGGAATGCGCCGGGCTGGGAGGTCTGTCCGGCACGGGGACCGGTCAGGGATGCCATGCTGACGCTGAAACCGTTCACACGGCCGTCTCGGGGCTTTCTGCGGAGATGCAGCGTCTGGTCATTGGTCACGCCCGTTCCGGCACCCGGCCCGAATGGTTCCCCGGCGCGCGGCCTGTTGTGGCGGCAGAGCTGAACCGGCAAGGGCGTCCACGAAAGCTGTACGACCATAACCGCCATGTGACAGGGCACGCCGTGCGGGCTGGCGTGGAGCTTGGTGACGGCTCGATCTGGTATGACTGGACCATGGACGGCATTGGCCGGGCACGGGCTGTGTACACCGCCTGGCATCAAGCCCTGATCGAGCTGGCGGGATGGCTCGACATGAGCGGATTGCTTGTCGATTATCAGGTTTCCGGACCAGCGGCACCCGATTCACCGTGGAAAAATTTAGGGGTTGATTTTTCAAACCCTGTTGACAAGCCGGTTGCGAAAAGTTATTGACAGTAACTCATGAGGCTTGAACTGTGCCCGGACGGATAATACGTCTCGGGCACTTTGCTTTTTCCGGATATCATCATGCCCTGGGCACCCAAGAAACCATGCTGTCAGCGTGGCTGCAGACGCTTGACGTCTGGCCGCTTCTGCGACGTACACCAGACAGCCGCAGACGCGGAACAACGTGCAAGCAGCCGGATTTACGACCGGTTGCGCGGATCGGCGGCAAAGCGGGGCTATGGCAGCCGCTGGCGTGCGGCCCGTCTGGCTTTCCTGAAAGAACATCCACTGTGTGAATGCGAGGCATGCGGCGGCGGTGCCATGCGGGTGGCGGCGGCAACGGTGGTGGACCACATCATCCCTCACCGGGGTGACCAGGGCCTGTTCTGGAGCCGCAGAAACTGGCGGGCCATGGCCAAGGTCTGTCACGACCGTAAAACAGCCCGGCAGGACGGCGGACTGGGAAATCCGGTTACGGCGACGGCAAAAGCCATTGACAAGCCGTGGCGCTGTGGGCAAACCTGACGGCGTTGTGGCAAATTCCACAGCCGGGTTTAGCAGCCCGCACAACAAAAGGCGTCCGAACCGCGCCCGTAACAGCGCGGTTTTCCTATGGTCGGGCGTGCAGGAGAACCTTCGGGTTCGCCGTTTACCTTTTGGCGGTACTGCTAATCCTGTGCGTCCGGCCACCACGTTTAGCAGCGCGGTGGTCGGGTTTTCAACTCGATCAAAAGGAGGTTCGCGATGAGCGAACAGGCTACGTTTGCGCCCACTCTCTGGGAAATCCGGTTACGGCGACGGCAAAAGCCATTGACAAGCCGTGGCGCTGTGGGCGAACCTGACCGCGTTGTGGCAAATTCCACAGCCGGGTTTGACAGCCCGCATAACAAAAGGCGTCCGAACCGCGCCCGTAACAGCGCGGTTTTCCTATGGTCGGGCGTGCAGGAGAACCTTCGGGTTCGCCGTTTACCTTTTGGCGGTACTGTCAATCCTGTGCGTCCGGCCACCACGTTTGACAGCGCGGTGGTCGGGTTTTCAACCCGATCAAAAGGAGGTTCGCGATGAGCGAACAGGCTACGTTTGCGCCCACTCTCCCTGCATTTTTCCCTGTTCGGTCCGACCCGGTCGTTGTGCTGGCCCGCCAGCTGGCCACGGTAACCCGCGTCGCCATGCATCAGGCCCCGCTGGATCCGGACAAAACAGCCCTGATCGACCAGCTGGAGCACCGCATCAGCCACGCCCGGGCAACCAGCCTTGACGGCGCACTGGCACAGGGCCTCGCCGTATTCGGGATCCTGTCCGCCTTGGAAGATGAAGCGGGCGACGCGGACCCCGATGCCCTGATCAGCCGGGCCTGTCGGCTGGTGGTCTCGATGCTGGGTGTTCTGGAGCAGGCGGCATCGGTCCACAGCGCCGCACTCGGCGGGACGTACTACGGCTTTGACAGAGTCCGGGCTGACCACTATCCCGTGGCGCCCTTTCATTCCTGAATAAGGATAAAATCAATGCATCACAGCAATGCGCCCCCGGAAAACAACGGGGCCGTAACGGACCTCTTTGTCTTCGAAGACTGCCGTATCCGTACCTTGATCGATAAAAACGGCGAGCCGTGGTTCGTGGCCAAGGATATCGCCACGATCCTTGGGTATGAGCGGACCGCAGATGCTGTTCGTGCCCACTGTAAAGCACGCCGAAAGGCCCAAATCCCTACGCAGGGAGGCTTGCAGGAAATGATCATCATACCGGAGCAGGACGTTTGTCGTCTGGTCATGCGTTCACGGCTCCCCGGCGCTGAGCGGTTCGAGAAATGGATCGCCAGCAAGATCAATACGTTTTTACCCGTCACCCTGTAAAATCTGAAAAAGGACAAAACTAATGCATAGCAACAATGCAACCCCGGAAAGCAACGGCGTGACCATGATCCCTTTCGTTTTTGAGGGCTGCAATGTCCGCACCATCGTCGATGAAAACGGCGAGCCATGGTTCGTGGCCAAGGATGTATGCGATGTTCTGGGATACAGTAACCCGCGGGATGCTATCGCCAAGCACTGCAAAGCGGCCACCTTGATCAATCTGAGTACCGTCGCGGATCGCGACGGTATTTCGGGAAACCCGAATGTCACAATTATCCCCGAACGCGATGTATACCGTCTGATCATGCGGTCACGGCTTCCGGCAGCGGAGCGGTTCGAGGAATGGGTTGTCGGCGAAGTCCTTCCCTCGATCCGCATGACCGGTTGCTACCACATTGATGCCGAGCCGGAGAGGCCGGATGTTTCGGTCGCAAACATGGACCGTTCGGATCTGCGGACCTGGATTGCCCTGGTCAGCGAGTGTCGGTCCACGTGGGGTCGCCCGGCGGCGCAGTACATCTGGAACAAAGCGCCCTTGCCACAGGTCGATGACATTGTCCGCGCGGTGGAGGCGTCAGCGGGCGAAACTTCGGTCGCGGCCTTTTTGCGTGAAACCGTGGTCGAGGCTGTAGGCAGTCGTATACAGGCTTCGGCCTTTTACCGGCTTTACAAGACATGGTGCGACAAAAACGGACACAGCGCTGTGACCATGACCGCTTTCGGGCGCGAGGTTGTCACCCGTGGCCTGCATAAAGTCCGGATGGGAACCGTCTGGTATCACGATATCGCTGTCAGCGGCGTGTAGGACAGACAGGGAGGGGGGCCGGTCGATTACGGGCGGTCCTCCCCTGTAGACCATGCGCCCCTCCATGATCACGCTTGGACGAAATTTCAGAAATTATTTTTTCGGCACACGAGGGCCTGTTATGGGACGCAGAGCCAAAACGCCTGCAGAGAAAAAGTTATGTGGAAGCCGTGTCAGGAAGAAGAATCCTCATCCGGATACATCCACAACCGACAGCAGCCGTTGTCCGGGACCGGATGTTCCTTCCCCTCCTTGCTGGCTGGTTGATGCGTTTGCGCGGGCAGAGTGGACACGGCTGGCTGCTGATCTTGTCAGCATGCGTATCCTGTCCCCGATCGACAGCATCAATCTGGCGATGCTGTGCCAGGCAACAGCAACCTATGTCCGGGCGCAGCAGGTCGTGGCAGAGAAAGGTGCAACCTACACCACGGCAAGCAAACACGGGGAAATGGACCGTGTACGCCCGGAAGTGAAAATTGCCGCCGAAGCCGAGAAGACCATTCTGCGCATTACCAAGGAATTTGGCCTGGCTCCCCTGTCCCGTGCCCGGGTAGCGACCGCGCATGCCAACAACGGCGTGCAGTTGATGCTGCCGGGCTTTGACATTGCACCAAGCGTAAAGTCCGATGACCAAACAGCATCACAAGGAACCTCCCAAGCCGATACCTTCTTCGGCTATGGAACCGCTCCGGTCCACTAAAAGCCATGCCGAAACATATGCCCGCGCTGTCACCGCTGGAACAGTCCCTGCCTGCAGGTGGATCAAACTGGCCTGTGCCCGGCACCTGCGCGATCTGGAGTGCGGGCACCAGCGGGGCCTGTGGTTCGACTACGAGGCCGAAGAGCGGATATACGCGTTCTTTGAGAAGTACCTGAGGCATTCCAAGGGCGAATTCGCAAAAAAGCCTTTTGTCCTGCAGCAATGGCAAGCGTTCATCGTCGGGTCTGTCTTTGGCTGGAAGCGGAAGGACGGAAGCCGGAGGTTCCGCACCGTATACGACGAGGAGCCGCGCAAAAACGGGAAATCAACCCGTCTGGCCGGGATCGGTCTTTACATGACCACGGCGGACGGCGAATACGGTGCCGAGGTTTATTCCGCTGCAACCAAGAAAGACCAGGCCAAGATTGTCTGGGGCGAGGCCCGCAGCATGGTTCTGGCCAGCCCTGAACTGCGCGCCCGGACACGGGTGTTCGCCGCCAACATGAATGTTCCGGCCCTTGGATCAAAGTTTGAGCCTCTGGGGGCGGACAGCGATTCACTGGACGGGCTGAATATTCACTGCGCCATCATCGACGAACTGCATGCCCACAAGTCGAGAGACCTGTGGGACGTGCTGGAGACGGCAACCGGGGCGCGGCATCAACCGTTGATCTACGCCATTACAACAGCAGGCCGGAACAAGCTGTCCGTCTGCCGGGAGCTGCGTGACTACGCCTGCAAGGTTCTGGAAGGCATTGTCGAGGACGACAGCTTCTTTGCCGTGATCTTTACCATTGACGAGGATGACGACTGGTCCGATCCGTCGGTCTGGGCAAAAGCCAATCCCGGGCTGGGTGTATCGGTGAAAATCGACGACCTGCAGCGCAAGGTGGAAAAGGCCCGTCACCTTCCGGCTGCACAAAACGCCTTCAAGCGGTTGCACCTGAACATCTGGAGTGACGGGGCCGGATCATGGCTGGACATTGATGCATGGGATGAATCCTGTGAGACCGTTGACCCCGACGTTCTGGCCGGTCGGGAATGTTACGGCGGCCTTGACCTGTCGACCACAACAGACATTACCGCTTTTGTCCTTGTCTTTCCCCCGGTTACAGACGGTGAACGGTGGAAGGTTCTGACCCGGTTCTGGGTTCCCGCCGAAAACATCGAACGTCGGGTCCGGTCGGACCGGGTGCCTTATGACATCTGGCATGATCAGGGCCACATCCAGGCAACACCGGGAAACGTGGTTGATTACCGCGCCGTTCGTGATGGCATCACGGCAGCAGCCGATATGTTTGACCTGCGTGAGGTGGCCTATGACCGGTACAACTCGTCGCAGCTGGTGACCGAACTTATGGATGACGGCCTGACCATGGTGCCGTTCGGACAGGGGTTCATCAGCATGGCAACGCCCACGCGCGAGCTGGAGAAACTGGTCATTTCCGGGCAGCTCGCGCACGGGGGCAATCCGGTTCTGCGCTGGATGGCAAGCAACGTTGTGGTTCTTGAAGATCCGGCGGGCAACATGAAGCCCGCCAAGAACAAGTCCGCTGAAAAGATTGACGGAATTGTCGCCCTGATCATGGCCCTTGGACGCGCCACGCTTCCAAAGGAAGAGAGGGGCGGCAGCATTGATGACTACTTCGCAAGGTTGGCAGGTGAGCCGTGAAACTATTGAGAAAGGCATTTGGCTTCCTTGGCCGAAGCCTGTCGCCGGAAAAGCCCACAGGCTGGTCAACAGGGCCTGCAAGCCATGCCGGGGAGGTCGTAAACGGGAGCAACTCCCTGATGCTGTCCGCCGTCTGGGCTTGTACCAACCTTCTTGCCGGTACCATCGCCTCGCTGCCGCTGACGGTATACCGCACGGGGTCGGCTGGACAGAGAACGGCAGCCCGGGAGCATTCCCTCTACCGGATCCTGCACGACAGCCCGAATGCGGACCAGACAGCGGTGGATTTCTGGGAGTACATGTGCTTCAGCATCGAACTGTGGGGGAATGCGTTTGCCCGGAAGGACAGCATCAACGGACGGCTGGTCAGCCTGACCCCTGTCAATCCGGCACTGGTCACGGTAACCCGGCAGCCGCACGGGGGATTGGCCTATCAATGGTCGGAGAATGGACAGGCATTTACTGTTGATGAAACCGGGATGTTTCACATCCGTGGTTTTGGTGGCGGACCACTGGGCGGGGTGTCGACCTTGTCCAGTGGGCGGCATGTCTTTGGTCTGGCCATGGCGATTGACCGGGCGGCAGGCGCAACGTTTGCCAATGGGCTGCGGCCATCCGGAACATTGACCTTTGACCGGTTTCTGACCGACGAGCAGTACACAACGGCTGAAGCAAGACTGGCATCAAAGTTCAGCGGGGCGATGGCTGCGGGGCGACCGATGATTCTGGAAGGCGGCGTGCGCTGGGATCAGGTCACGCTCAACCCGGAAGATGCGCAGATGCTCCAGTCCCGTTCCTTCTCGGTGGAGGAAATATGCCGGTTCTTCGGCGTGCCCCCCTTCATGGTGGGGCACACGGAGAAATCCACCTCATGGGGATCAGGGCTTGAGCAACAGATACTCGGGTTCCAGAAGTTCACACTGCGGCGAAGGCTGAAGCGGATTGAGCAGGCCATCATGAAGCAGCTGCTGACAGCGGCTGACAGGGCTTCCGGCATTACGGTCGAGTTCAACATAGAGGGACTGTTGCGCGGTGACAGCCGGGCACGGGCCGAGTTTTACACGGCCCTTCTGGGATCCGGTGTGCTGACGGTCAATGAAGCCCGTGCCCTCGAAAATCTGCCGCCGGTTCACGGCGGAGATGTTCCACGAACACAAATGCAGAACGTTCCTCTGGGGATGGCAATCCCGGGGACACAAAGATCGGAGAACCGCCATGCGGGTACGTGACTGTCGCTTCATGACCAAGACTATGGGTGAAGCTGGCACATTCGAAGGCTATGCATCCGTTTTTGGCAACGTCGACCAGGGAGGTGACTGTGTCGAGGCCGGAGCCTTCAGGGATAGCCTGGCAAGGGCAAAGGCAGAGGGAAAAGTCATTCCCCTGCTGTGGCAACATGACCAGAAGGAACCGGTCGGAATTTGGACGGACATTGCCGAGGACAACAAGGGATTGCACGTCAGGGGGCAGCTCCTGCTGGAGCATGATCCCCTGGCCCGAAGGGCGTACGGATTACTCAAGGCTGGCGCAATTGGTGGCCTGTCGATCGGGTACACCATTCCCTGGGGAGGAGGGCAGCCGGAAAAGGGATCACGGGGATCTTTCCAGCGCCTGAAAGAGGTGGATCTTCACGAAATCTCGCTGGTCACGATGCCCATGAATACAGAGGCACGTGTCACGGGGGTCAAGTCCGCTCTTGCGGCAGGGAAAACACCGACAACCCGGGAATTCGAGGCATACCTGCGGGAGGCAGGATTTGCGAAAAGTCTTGCCACGGCAATTGCCAGCAAGGCGGCTCCGCTGCTTCGGGGGGAACCCGGAGACAGCACAGAAACAGAAGCAGCGTTTCTTCAGGCTCTTCTGAAACAGCACAATGAAAAGGATTCAGTACTATGAGCGCATGCGTGTGGAAGCGTTCTGACCGCATATGCCGCGACATGGCAAATGAAGGGCATCCCTCGGCAGGAAAAAGTGTTGAGGCCCTGGCTGCCGAGGTCAAGGCGTCTTTCAGCAAATCCCTGGACGAGGCCCGCTCTATCGCAGAGAAGGCCCTGTCTGAAGTTCAGGCGAACGGGAAGCTTTCCGGATCAGTCCAGGAAAAGGCTGACGAGGCCCTGATCAAGATGAATGCCCTGCAGGAGCAACTGGCAGGCATGGAGCAGAAGATGGTCCGCCTGTCCGGACCTGGTGGAAATACTTGTGATACCTCGCTTGGACAGACCTTTGTCGCGGACAGCAAGATCCGTGAATTCCTTGATTCGCAGAGCAAGCGCGGCAAGGTTGATATGGTCTTCAAGAGCACCATAACGTCTGC
The DNA here is from genome assembly GCF_001611975.1 of Haematospirillum jordaniae. GTDB lineage: Bacteria > Pseudomonadota > Alphaproteobacteria > Rhodospirillales > Rhodospirillaceae > Haematospirillum > Haematospirillum jordaniae. The sequence continues at coordinate 567,699 of NZ_CP014525.1, read as the reverse complement.
AACAACGGATGCAGCGGGCTCTGCGGGCAGGCTTGTAACCAACACCCGCCTGCCTGATATCATTGCCGCACCGGAACGGCGTATGACGATCAGGGATCTCATCACGCCGGGGCAGATGGATGGCAATACCCTCGAATATGTCCGCGAAACCGGTTTCACAAACCAGGCAGGCATGGTGGCCGAGACTGAGGCGGTGCCCCAGTCTTCCATCAAATTTGACCTTGTGAACACCACGGCAAAGGTCATCGGGCACTATATGAAAGCGTCACGCCAAATTCTGGATGACGCGGCACAGCTGGCGTCCTACATCGACGGTCGCCTGCGATACGGACTGGCGTACAAGGAAGAGGCCCAGCTTCTGAACGGAGACGGGACCGGTCAGAACCTGCTGGGCATTATCCCGCAGGCAAAAGCCTACAGCGCCCCGATCACCATGGAAAAAGCAACCAGCATTGATGTAATGCGCCTGGCCATGCTGCAGGCCGCGCTGGCTGAATATCCAGCAACGGCGCATGTGCTCAACCCGGTGGATTGGGCCTGGATCGAAACCCTCAAGGACTCGCAGGGGCGTTATCTCATCGGGAACCCGCAGGGAAGCGCAACGCCAACATTGTGGGGGTTACCCGTCGTTACAACGCAGGCAATTGGCGTTGACAAATTCCTGACCGGGGCGTTCCGCCTGGGCGCACAGGTCTTTGATCGCTGGCACGTCCGTGTCGAGGTCGCAACGGAACACGGTGATGACTTCATTCATAACCGCGTCACCATCCTGTGCGAGGAACGGCTGGCACTGGCTGTCTATAGGCCGGAAGCCTTCATATACGGTGATTTTGGCCGCATTGACTGAGGAGAAGGCCGGGTTTGACAGCCCGGCCTTTTTCATTGGGGAACCGATGAGCACAACAAAACACTACCGGGTTCTGCGGGCCATGGATGGTGACCGCTTCTACCGCGAAGGAGAGTCCCGTTCCATGTCTGCTGCCGATGCCTTTCATCTTGTCCGGCTGGGGGCCCTGGAGGAACTGCCTGTGGACACAGGGGCAGATCCCGTCGAGGCAAAGCCCCGCACACGCAGGGGGAGCCGTCATGCTGATTGAGATACAGGCGCCGGAAACAGAGCCGGTATCCCTGTCGGATGCCAAGATACATCTGCGTGTGGATCATACCGCCGAGGACGATTATATCGCATCCTTGCTGTCCGTGGCGCGACGGCAGGTCGAACAATACTGCGGACGGGCCTTGTCTGCCCGGAAGTGGCGTCTTCTTCTCGACAGCTTCCCTCCACGGATCGAGCTTCCCTGCCCACCCCTGCAGAGTGTGGATGCCCTGAGCTGTATCGATTCCGGAGGCAGGCAGAGGGTTCTTCCCCCGGAATGCTGGCAGATTGGACATGGGTGCCCGTCGGCCATTATGCCCGCGCCGGGCCACTGCTGGCCACAAACAGCATCCGGACGCCCGGATGCTGTTCTGGTTGACTTTACGGCGGGCTACAGCGACCGGCGTGATGTCGATCCGGCCTTGCGGCATGCCATGTTGCTGCTGGTGGCAAACTGGTTCGAGAACCGTGGTACTGCGAGCGAAAGCGGTTCAAGACATATTCTTCCGCCGACCGTCCGATACCTTCTGGATCCCTGCCGTATACGGACGGTGCCGTGAAAGCCCCGGACATTGGAGACCTGAACCAGAGGATCGCCCTGCTGTCCTGGCAAGATTGTCCCGACCAGGAAACCGGCCTGCTGGCGCTGTATCGGACAGAGGCCGAGATCTGGGCCAGGGTGGAGCCGGTCGGGGGAGCGGTTTATCTGGGAAGCCAGCAGATCGGGCAGACCATAACCCACCGCATCACCATGCGCTGGCGGGAAGGGATTACGGCAGAGCATGTCATCCGTCATCGCGGACGTTGCTTCCGGATCCGCCGGATAACCGACCTGAATGGATGGCGACGGTTCTCGGTGCTGGACGTCGAGGAAGAAGGACCTTTTGTACAGGAGGCAGGTCATGGCCCGTGAACAAAGCGCCATGGAAATCAATACCAGGTTATCGGGGTTTTCGCGTCTTGATTTTGACCGGAACCCAATCCGCCGTGAGCTGCGCAAGCTTGGATCCATGGTGGCCAGGGATGCGCGGAAACTCGTCCGGACACGCAAGCCATCGTCCCCCGGGACAAACCCCGGACGGCAAACAGGGGCCCTTTTCCGCTCTATCCGTTCCAAGGTCGGGCGTCAGGGTTTCCTGGTGGCTGTGGCCCCGTTCCGCAACGAGGAGCTGATGCGAAAGAAAGCCTACTATCCGGCCTTCCTCCTTTATGGGGCGGAGCGAAAGCCTGGCGGGCGTCTTCTGCCGCGCAACAATTATATGGCGGATGTCATGCAACGGCACCGGAACACGGTCCAGGAGCGTCTCTCTGTCGTTCTTGTGCAAGCGATTGTGCCACGTCGGGGAGGCTCTCGCTGATGCTGGACGCCATTATCCTGGCATTGCGGGAGCGATGCCACACGTTCTCGGGGGCTTCGGGTTCCGCACGTATCGCCGGGGCTGCTGAATTCGCCAGAGTCGCGGAGGATGCCAGTCTTCCGGTTCCAGCGGCCTACGTGCTGCCACGAGAGGAAAAGCCTGCAACAGCCGTAACCTGCACGGGATATCGGCAACCGGTTCAGGCGCATTTTGCTGTGGTTGTCGTTCTTCCTGCGGCGGATCGTCGCGGACAGGGAGCGGCTGTGGCCGTTGAATCAGTGCGGGACGATTTGTTTCGTGCGCTGCTGGGCTGGGAGCCGCCCGGCTACGGGCCAATTGTTTATGAAGGCGGCGAGCTGCTGTCGGTCGATCGCGCCCGGTTGTGGTGGCAGTTCACGTTCAGCGCAGCCTACCAGATTACAGAAGATGAAACGTGGCTGGCTGTGACCCATCGGGACCGGCCATTACTGGAAACGGTCCGGATTGGCCTGGATGCCACGGCGAATGATCCGGAAACAGAACCGTGGGGGAAACCGGATGGATATCCGGAGAGATGGTTACATCTGCACTTTGATGCATCCGCGCAGGATGCACGGGAGAACCAAAAATGAGTGTGAGCTTCAATACATTGCCCGTCAATGTACGGGTACCGCTGTTTTATGCCGAGGTTGACAACAGCCAGGCCAGTTACTTCGAGCGCCAGAACCGCACCCTGCTGATCGGCCAGATGGTTTCCGGCGGGACCGCACGGGCCGGTGTACCGCAGCAGGTATCCCGCACGGACCAGGCCAGGATTCTGTTCGGGGCCGGATCCATGCTGGCCCGCATGCACGCGGTGTACCGGGCCGGGGATACCTTTGGCGAGGTCTGGTGCATCGCGCTGGACGATGCTGCGGCGTCTGTCGCGGCAACAGGTACGGTCAGGATCACCGGAACAGCTTCTGCCGCAGGTATCATCACACTTTATATTGCCGGACAGCGTGTGCAGGGTGCAGTCGCAGTGGGTGATACAGCTGCTGCTGTGGCGCGGATGCTTGCGGGTGTCATTACCCGGTCTTCCGACCTTCCGGTGACAGCGGCGGCAGACGGCGGGAAAATCACGCTGACATGCCGGTGGAAAGGGGAAACCGGCAACGACATTACCCTGATTCCCAACTACAGGGGCGCTCTGGGTGGAGAGAGTGATGTGCCGGGCCTTTCCGTAACCGTTGTGCCCATGGCAGGCGGTGCGGGCAACCCGGATATAGCGGTTGCCACGGCGGCAATGGGTGATGAGGAGTATGACCATGTCGTCTGTCCGTACAGTGATGCAGCAACACTGGATGCCCTTGCAGCAGAAATGGGAGACACGACGGGTCGCTGGTCATGGTCACGACAAATCTACGGGCATGTCTGGGCGGCACGCCGGGGCAGTGCCGAGGCGCTGGCCACTTTCGGGAGAACGCGCAACGACCAGCATTGCACCATAGCGGGATTTGAGGCGGATCTCCCCTCGCCCGCGTGGGAGTATGCTGCGGCCTGGGCTGCCCGTTCTTCCGTTTTCCTGAACAATGAACCCGAGCGTCCCACACAAACAGGGGAATTATGCGGGATTCTTCCCCCACAGGCCGGGAAGCGTTTCACGCTGACAGAAAAACAGTCACTGTTGTACGCAGGTATTGCAACCAGCATGGTATCAGGCGGGGCCGTCAGGATTGAGCGTTCTGTCACGACGTACCAGAAGAATGCCTGGGGGCAGCCTGATCCATCCTATCTGGACGCGGAGACCCTGTTTCTTCTGGCCTATGTCCTGCGTTACCTGAGACAGCGCATTACGCAGAAATACCCACGGCACGCCCTGGCCAATGACGGAACCCGCTTCGGGACCGGAAAAGCCATGGTTACGCCGGGTATCCTGCGTGCTGAGCTGATCGCGGCATACCGGGAGCTGGAGCGGGACGGAAAAGTCGAGAATGCCGAGGCATTCAAGGCGGCCCTGATTGTTGAACGGGACAGCACAAATCCAAACCGTGTCAACGTGCTGTACCCGCCGGACCTGGTCAACCAGCTCCGTATCTTTGCAGTCCTGGCCCAGTTCCGGCTGCAGTACCCGGATGCGGCCTGAACCGCTTACTGACACAAGAAAGGAACAATCCATGGCCAAGCCTATTGGCGGCACATGCTACTTCAAGGTCGACGGCGTGCAGCTGGAACTGGCGTCGGACGATGTCACCATCGATATCCAGGCAACAGAAAAGAAAGGCGTTGTCGCCGGGTACTATACCGAGAGCGACTGCATTCCCTCCATCGAGGGTGAATTTGTCGTACCACGCAGTTTCCCCATGCAAAAAATCCTGCGCATGGACAACGGAACCATCACCGTTGAATTGAAGTCAGGCCTGACGGCAAGCCTGTCCGGAGCCTACCTGGCGGATCGGGCACCCGTCGAGGGTGGCAAGGGCACCATCAAGATGAAGTTTGAAGGCACACGGGGAGAATGGCTGTGACAGCATCAAGCATTACGCTGACCAAACCGGTTCATGCACATGGCGAGGAGGTCCGTGTCCTGACGCTTCGCGAACCTGTGGCGGATGACATCATTGTCTGCGGCTATCCTTTGAGCATCGGTGATGGCGGAGCCACGCCGCAGGCCGGGGCGATTGCCAAATACATTGCCCGTCTGGCCGACATCCCGCCTTCATCTGTTCGCAGCCTTGCTCCCGCTGATTTCATGGCTGCATTCCAGGTCATCATGCATTTTTTCGGGGGCACGGGGGCGGAACCGATAACTCCGGATTGATCGAGCGCTTGTTCGATCTGGCATGGGTATGGGGGTGGGGTGTGATCAGGCCCATACCCCTGTCCCACCTTGACCTGTGGGAATGCCAGACCGTGCGCATTGCCAAAGAACAGAAAAAGTACGTGACAAAAGGATAGGGATCATGTCCCAGAGTTTCAGTCTCAAGGCGGTTATTTCTGCCGTTGACCGGGTGACCGGCCCCATGAAGTCCATCAACAGGGCACTTCAGCTGCCGGTAAAAACCATGCAGGCCGTATCCCGTGCAAGCGGCAATCTGGGAAGAGACCTGAGCATGGCCCTTGGTCCCATGTCCGGGCTTGCAGGGGTGGCCGGGTTCGGGGCCGGGGCTTTTGGAACCGCATCCATCATCAAGACCAGTGCCGAATTCGAACGATTCCGGAGCGTCCTGAAAACGGTGGAGGGGTCGGCGGAAAAAGCCGGGGCCAGCATGAAGTGGGTCGAGGATTTTACGCGGAAGACACCCTACCAGCTGGCGGAGGTCAACGAAGCCTTTGTCCAGCTGCGGGCGGCAGGACTGAGCCCTGCGGACGGCACTCTCCGTAGTGCCGGTGATGCTGCCGCAGCCATGGGAAAGAGCATGGAGCAGGCTGTTGAGGCTGTGATCGATGCTGTACGGGGAAAAAGTGAGCGACTGGACAAGCTGGGAATCAAGGGCGAAAAAGCCGGCAACAAGATGGTGTATCGCTGGAGGCGGAACGGCGAGGACATGGTAACGGTCGCCGAAGCAAATGCAGAGAGTATACAGAGAGCCATTGTTGGGATCTGGAACACTAAATTCCAAGGGGCGATGGACAATCTTTCCAGCACATGGGACGGCCTGTGGTCGAACCTGATGGACAGCTTCACCAGCTTCCAGAAAATGATTGGCGATGCCGGTTTCTTCGAGGCCGCAAAGGGAGAGCTGAAGGCTCTGCTGGGCTTGTTCGGCCAATGGGAGAGTGACGGGTCCCTGAAGGCTGTGGCGCGACAGATATCAGACGTCCTGACATCATCGATTCGTGGCCTGAAGAACACTCTTATGACCGTGAACTGGCAGCGTGTGTGGGAGGGCGTGCAGCGTTTCGGATCCAGCATACAGCGCTGTGTCGATGCCGTGGGAGGGTGGGGAAATGCATTGATCGGGCTGGCCCTGATTATGAATGCACACGTTATCGTCTCGGTGTTGCAACTTGCGGGCGCTGTTGTCCGGTTGACAGCCGTCTTGTCTGTCGCCATCGCAAGGGTGGCCGCCTTTGTCGCCAGGCTGGCGTTTGTAAAAATGGCTTCGGCCTTTGCCGTGGCCATCAACGGCATTGCCACCGCTATGGGAGCCCTGAACGTTGCGATGTGGGCCAACCCGATCGGTGTTGTTCTGGCCGGTATTGTTGCCGTTGTTTCTGCGGCATGGCTGCTCTACGACAACTGGGATGCCGTCTGCTCCTGGTTCCTCGGAATATGGGACAGCATGAAAATGGTTGTCGCGGGATTCCGGGACTTCCTGTCCGGCGTGTTCAGCAATGATCTTGCTGCCATGTTTGAGGGCGTGGCGGCTCTTGGCAAGGGACTGGCCAGTCTCCTGAACTCCATTTTTGCGCCATTCCAGTGGGTGTTCGAGAAAATGGGATCCTTGCTTGATATCGGGGGAAGAACCGAAATCGAGGCAGCCCTGACAGAGTCGGCAGAATTCAGGGCCATGCAGCAAAGCCATCATGACACGTCAACAGGCACATCCGTGCTTGATGCAGCAGCAAGCCGCAACCAGGTCAACGGAGAAATCCGGGTCAGCTTTGACAATGCGCCTCCGGGAATGCGTGTCTCCGAAGGCATCCCTGACCGGTCGGGACTGTTGATCAACCCGGATGTGGGATACCGGCGGGGAGCCATTGTCTAGCAGCGCAGCAAAAAAGCACGCAAGAAGAGCATTAACGAAAATATAAACCTATAAAGACAGCAACCCTTTCAGGAAGGATTGCTGTCATGCGCCTATATGTTGTTTTTCTTGTGTCGTTTCTGCTCTTCCCTTTCCCGCTGTCTGCAGCGGATATTCCGGCCACACTGAAGCGTGTCATTGACGGGGATACCGCTGTCATGCAGACCAGCGATGGCGAGAAGACAGTGCGTTTCAAAGGTATCGATACGCCTGAACTCAAGGGCCGGTGCGCCGCCGAGAAGCAGGCGGCCCGCCGGGCAAAAGCTGCAACAGAAAGGCTTCTGTCAAAAGGGGCGATTACGTTGCAGAAGCCATCCAGGGACAAGTACGGGCGCACGGCAGCCTTTGTCCTTGTCGATGGGAAACCCGTTCACGTGGCCCTGATCCGGGCCGGACACGGGCGGGCCTATGCGGGCGGAAAGCGTCAGGGGTGGTGTGACGGACAGAATTAAATCACAAGCGGAGCGAAGGCTGATGGTGGCCGGATGGAGACAGAAACTGCAACCGGCATCCTTCAGGGGCGTGCCGTTTTTTGTGGATGGTGATGACCTTGAAGCAGGGCGGCGTATACAGGTTCATGAATACCCGCAGCGCGATACACCCTTTGTAGAAGACCTCGGGCGGGCAACCCGCAAGATTTCAGTCACGGCCTTTCTTGCTGGCCCCGATTACATGGCGCGCCGTGATGCGCTTTTGCAGGCTGTTGAGTCCGGTGCAACAGGTACGCTGGTTCATCCGCAGTACGGGAGCCTTTCTGTTGCGGTGGACGGAACATGCTCTTTCAGTCATTCACGGGAAGAGGGTGGGCTTTGCAGGGTTCGGTTATGCTTTGTCGAAGCCGGTGAGGCCGCCTTTCCTGCCGCGCGCATCGATACGGTGGCCGAGGCCTTGAAGCGTGCTGAGGCCCTGGACCGGATTGCCGGGCTCGATTTTCTGAAGAAATTCGGAATATCCGGCTTTCCCGATTTTATTGGTGACGCGGCTGTGGCGGATCTGATGCATGGCCTTTCCATCCTGGAAGACGCGCTGTTTATGCGCAATGCGGAGCCACTCGTGTTGCTTCAGTCAAAACTTGGAATCCTGACCGGCGATCCACGCAAACTGGTGGCAGCCATACAGGGCATCTTCCGTTCGCTTGGTAGCGACAAAAAGAAAGTACAGCCTTTGACCGCTGTTGCAGCCTTTCGTCCTGCTCCGCAGGCAGAGCCGGGAACAACCCCGTTACGGAAACAGGAAGGGCAAAACCGTGCTGCTGTTGCTTCCCTAATCCGGAGAGCCGCATTGGCACAAGCCAGCCGCAGTGCTGCACTGTCACAGTGGTCTGTCCGCGATGATGCCCTTGTTGCCCGGGATACCCTGGTCAAGGCCTATCGCGCGGAAGAGGACATCACCGGGCATGGCGATGTCTTCGCCGCGCTTGGTGCGGCCCGTCTGGCAACAGCACAGGATATTGGCCAGCGCGTGAAACCTCTGCCAAGACTGGAGCGCATAACGGTGCCGGGCCCCGTGCCCGCACTGGTTCTGGCCTATGATCGTTACGAGGACATTGCGCAGGAGGCCGACATCATCACCCGGAACAACATTGCCCACCCCGGCTTTGTTCCCGGATCTTCTCTTCTGGTTGCAGGATAGGTCAGTGGAAGACAGTGTACTCCTGAAGGTCAATGGCCGGGAATTCGGAGGATGGAAGCGTGTCTCTGTAACAGCGGGTCTGGACAGGCAGGCGCGTGATTTCGAGCTGGACATAACCTTCCGCTGGCCAGACCGTGCCGCTATCCGTGACATGATCCGCCCGGGTGACTCCTGCCAGATTCTGCTGGGGCGCGATCTTGTCCTCACAGGATACGTTGACGCGACCCCCATACGTTACGACGCCGGTCAGATATCTGTTGGTGTCAGCGGACGGTCGGCAACGGCAGACCTTGTTGATTGCGCCGCCATCAACGAGCCGGGACAGTGGAATGCACGCCGGGTCGAGGACATTGTGACCGACCTAGCCGCGCCTTATGGCGTGCACGTCTGTACCGAAGTCAATACCGGCCCGATCGTGGAGACATACCAGATTGATCAGGGAGAAACTGTTTTCGAAAGCGTGGACCGCCTGATCGGCATGCGGGCGCTCCTGTCCACGGATGATGCAAACGGGCGTCTGGTTCTGACCGGAACAGGACGGATGCGGGCAATCACGCCGCTGATCCTTGGTCAAAACATTCTGTCTGCAGATGCCCCGCTGAACTGGAAAGATCGTTACAGCCTTTACCTGGTGAAAGGACAAGGCATAGGCGATGACAGTTCGGTGCATGCTGCCCTGTCTGTGCGTGCCGAGGCCCATGACGCGGCAGTCAGGCGACGGCGCGTGCTGTTCCGGAAGCAATCCGGAGATGCCGACAGGAGCTCGGCACGGCTTGAAGCGCGCTGGGAAGCTGCTTCCCGCGCCGGACAAAGCGTGAAAACGCGCTATACCGTACAGGGGTGGCGGCAGGCGGACGGCAGCCTCTGGGTACCCAACGCTGTTGTCATGGTAGAGGATCCTGTTATTGGACTGTCTGGAGAGATGCTGATCGGTGAGGTCACCTACTCTCTGGGGGATACAGGCTGTCTCTGCCATCTGACCGTGGCTCCGACCGGGGCGTGGGAGCTGAAACCCGAAACCACACAAAAGCGCGGGGATGGACCTTCCGCCCTGACAAGGCCGGGGGAAACCCTGCTGAATTTCTGAGAGAGCGCACGGATGATCGAACGCACAATATCAACAGCCCTGCGCCCCCTGGCGCGGCGGATAGAAAACATCCTTGCGCGTGCGCTTGTAACAGCCGTGAGCGGAGGAAGGCTTCAGGTGTTGCAGGTCAGCATACTGGATGGTGAGGTCAAGGATGGGGTGCAGCACTACGAACCTGCAGGGTTTACCTCTCATCCGGTATCGGGTGCGGAGGCCCTTGTCCTGTTCCCGGACGGAATCCGGACCCATGCCATAGCCGCCGTGGTCACAGACCGTCGTTGTCGACCGGCTGACTTGCAGCCGGGGGAAGCTGCGGTCTTCTGCCCCGGCGACGGACTGGCCCAGATCCGTGCTGAACGGGATGGCACCATCCGTATTCGGGGTAAAAGAATTGTCCTCGAAGCCGATGGCGACATTGCGCTCACGGCATCGGGACAGCTGCTGGAGGAAAGCCGTGAACACAAGGTTCTTACAGGGGCCTACGCTGCAGCCCGTAAAGTATGACAGGAACAACAACCCATGTCGGGAATAGCCGTTAACGGACGTGATGTCGCGGGCGGGGTGTGTCGTGGGGCAGAAACGGGCTGGTACCGTGTGGAAGACCGTGCGGTCGCCCTGCAGGGAGACCCGGTTGAGCGGCACGGTGAATCTCCACACAACAGTCCTGTTCTTGCCGAGGGAAAGGCTTGGTACACCGTCGATGGCATTCCTGTTGCTTTTGCTGGCTGTAAGGCAACCTGTGGCCATGTGGTCAGCGGGCGGGACTGGTACAGTGCGCTTGAAGGACCGGAGGCTGACAGGGCAATCATCAAGGCCGCTCCGCGTCGCGGAACATATTTCTTCGGTGGTGCAGGACTGAATGGAGCCTATATAGGCGACATGGTATCCGCTTTCCGGGAAGCTGGTCTTGACCCCGTATCCGCAGGCAATGGCAATCGATGGTCCGTGGACGCCGGAGAAGGGTCGCTGTTCGGCATGTTGGGAGATGCTTTCGGCGGTGTGCCGCTGCTGCGGGATGGCGAGGATACAGGCCGTCCCCTCGGCCTGGATGACTATGGAACACGTGGAACGCAGTTCAACCTGGTTGGCTATTCCTACGGCTCGCTGGTTGCTGCGCAGGTCGCCGTCAAATACGCCCGGGCGGGTGGTGTTGTGGACCACCTTGTCCTGATCGGATCGCCTGTTTCCCGCCCTTTCCTTGACCAGCTGCGTGCTACGGAAGGGATCGCGCGTATTCTGGTCCGGGATCTGTCGTACATGGGTGATCCAATTCGTGCCGGAATGACGTTGGGAGATCTTGTGGCTGCAGGACCTGTCCTTGTGGTACAGTTCTACGAACAGAAAGGCCATTTCCGTTACTCTCCCATGACGGCAGAGGCGGCCCGGAAACGGAGAAAGCTTGCTGCCTGGCTTTATGAGGTGGGCCTGAGATGAATGCCTTTTTATTCCTTGGACGAAGTCTCTGGATGCTGTCGTGCGTGGTTCTGACAGCGACCGCGCTCTTGGCCAATTATCCCCTCGCCGGTGACATGCCGGTCAGTGCCTCCCTCTATGGCGGGGACCCTTGGGTGTATGCACCCTGGCTTGTTCCTCCGGTTATCGGTGCCGCCCTGGTGCTGCCGGGCCTGCTGTTGTGGCTGCCGGTTTGTTTGTTCCCTCAGTGTGGATCAAGGAAGCTTGTGGTGCTGCTTCTGGCCAGCCACGCTGTCGGCTTTCTTGTCATCCCCGTCATGATTTATGAGGGGTGGCTGCTTCGTCGCTGGATCTGCACGCCGGAAACGGACACGCCCTTGTCCAGCGCAGGATAATCTTTCTTTCCTACCTACATACAGCCGCCTTCCGGGCGGTTTTTTTATGGGGCTTTCGTCGTGTCAAAAGCATCTCTTGAGGCGGTTTATGCCTCCGACCGGACAGCGCCGTCATCGGCCTTACCGGATTCCCTGTATCGGGCTGTCGAGAACTCCCTGTTTACATGGGCGCGGGCCAGACCGGACGATCGTTTGCCGGATGAATCCGGGCGCATGGGATGGTGGGGTGATGTAACCCTTGCCAATGATCATTTCGGATCCCGGTTATGGCTTTTACGTCGCGAGGCACTGACAGACCAGACTGTGGAGCGAGCGCGTGAATACGCCGCCGAATCCCTGTCCTGGTTGGTCAAGGATGGCGTTGCAGCCCGTATTGATGTTTCAGCCCGGCGCATCGGCTTGTCCGGTCTTGGTCTGGTCGTAACGGTATTTCGTCATGACGGGCACCGTCTTGACCTTGATTTTCATAACGCATGGACGGCTATCAATGGCTGATATTGGATGGGTGCGCCCCCCGCTGCCGGATCTTGTCGCACAGATTCGCACCGACCTTCTGACATCCCTGTCCCTTGATGAGGTTTTGCGCCGCTCTGACCTTGAAGTGCAGGCCCGCGTCCAGGCCGCAGCCCTGCATACGCTCTACGGCTTTGTCGAACATCTGGCACACCAGATTCTGCCCTGCAGCGCAACCGGTGAATGGCTGGAACGGCATGGTGCCTGGCGTGGCGTGATGCGGAAGCCGGCGCGGGAAG